>CALWRY010000174.1 GCA_944384065.1 uncultured Enterocloster sp.
GTCCACGCCCGGGATATGGAGGATTTTTTTTTTTTTTTTATCTACAAGCTCATCACCTGCTCGGTGGATATTGACAATAAGATGGTCATGGATCTGTGGAAAGACTACTGCCGCGACTACAAGGAGGTGGACGAGCTGGAATTTCCCTACAGTCCGGGTCCGGATCTGTATGATCTGGAGAGCTATTATAAAATGCTGGATCTGTATTTTCAGTTTTCCCGGAAGGTGGGACTGCCCATTCAGGCCGAGAATCTGGAAATGGAGCGGCGGCAGACCGAGGAGGAGATCAGCCGCATTTTAAAGACCGAGTGCGCCAGCTATACCCGCAAGTGCTCTTCCTGCGGAAGGGAGCTGTCCTGGGATTATCCCTTCTCTATATGTGAGCGCTGCTTTGAGAGGGGCAGGACCAGCCGCAGGGGAAGCCGGGATGGACGGCGCAGGCCCCGGAGATAAAAATAAGTAACCGCTCAGAGAGCGGGCTGCAAAAGAGAAGGAGGAAAATGGTAATGGAAAATCGTCGCATTATTCAGGTGGAGGAAAAGGTGCCGTTAAAGCTGCTCATCCCCCTAAGCATCCAGCACATGTTTGCCATGTTCGGCGCGTCGGTCCTGGTGCCCTTTTTGTTCGGCATCAGCCCGGCTATCGTGCTGTTTATGAACGGGGTGGGAACCCTGCTGTTCATTGCTGTGACAAAGGGAAAGGCCCCGGCCTACTTGGGATCCAGCTTTGCCTTCCTGGCTCCGGCGGGAATCGTCATCAGCAATTTTGGCTATGAATACGCCCTGGGCGGCTTTGTGGCCGTGGGATTCTGCGGATGTATCCTGGCCTTTATCGTGTATAAGTTCGGCACGGAGTGGATCGACGTGGTTCTTCCGCCGGCAGCCATGGGTCCTGTGGTGGCCCTGATCGGACTGGAGCTCTCCGCGAACGCGGCCAGCAATGCCGGGCTTCTGGACGAGACCATTGACCCAAAGAAGGTGATTGTGTTCCTGGTGACCCTGGGAACCGCAGTGTTCGGATCCATTCTCTTTCGGAAGTTCCTGGCGGTGATCCCCATACTGATCGCGGTGCTTGCCGGATATGCGGCGGCCATTGCCTGCGGGATCGTGGACTTTACGGAGGTGGCGGCGGCCCCCATTTTCGCCATCCCCAACTACACCTTCCCCAAGTTTAACCTGGAGGCCATCCTGATTATCCTCCCGGTTATCCTGGTGATTGCATCGGAGCACATCGGCCATCAGGTGGTGACCAGTAAGATCATCGGCAGGGATCTGCTAAAGGATCCGGGACTTCACCGCTCCCTGTTCGGAGACAATTTCTCCACCATGCTCTCCGGACTTATCGGCTCTGTGCCCACCACCACCTACGGGGAGAACATCGGCGTTATGGCTGTGACTAAGGTGTACAGCGTGCGGGTGATCGCCGGCGCGGCCATTCTCTCCATTATCTGCTCCTTTGTGGGCAAGCTCTCCACCTTAATCAGCACCATCCCCGGTCCGGTGATCGGAGGCATCTCCTTCCTGCTCTACGGCATGATTGGAACCTCCGGCCTGCGGATCTTGGTGGACGCAAAGGTGGACTATTCCAAGAACCGCAACCAGGCCCTCACCAGCGTGATTTTTGTCACCGGACTCTCCGGGGCAGCCTTAAAAATCGGCAACATCGAGCTCACGGGCATGGTGCTGGCCTGCGTGGTTGGCATGGCCTTGAGCCTGGTGTTCTATGTGCTGGATCGGATGCATCTGACGAATGATCAGGAGGACTGAGACAGATAAAAAAGAGCCCACCCCGGTGGCTACAGCCGCACAGGGATGGGCTCTCCTGCTGTCATGCCCTCGGGCGTTACCAGGCAGTCCAAGGCCAGGATATGCACACCGGCTTTATCTGCGTCTCGAAGGGCATCCCCGAACGCCGGATGAGTCTTGTCGTTGGGGGAAAAGGCGCGGATGCCTTTCATCTGGATGAGAAAGAGGACGTAGGTCTCAAAGCCCTCTTCCCTTGCGTGGATCAGTCCCCGGAGGTGCTTTACGCCCCGCTCTGTGGGAGCATCGGGAAACAGGGCCAAGCGGTCCTCCTCCAGAGTCACGCCCTTCACCTCCATGAAGGCGGGCCGGTCCGGCCGCCGCCCTTCCGGCTCTCTAAGGAGAAAGGCCAGATCGAACCGGGAGTCCCCGTGGGTCACCTCCCGCCGGATATCTGTGGGAACAAGGCGCGGGCCGCTGTCTGCGCTGTCCGCCGCATATCTGCCGCTGCCCGTGCTGTCCGCCGTGCGCACGCCGCCGCTTGCTTCCAGAAAAGGGACGCGGTGTATCCACTCCCAGGCAGCCTGATTGGGCGCCTGGGAATCCATATTGATGAGGAGCTCCCCCTTGCGTACCGCCACCAGGTCATAGCTTGTCTTGCGGCCAGCCATGGCGGCCTTGGGATGGTACTCCAAAAAGACGGAGGCTCCCGGAGTGAGGAGCTCCCTGCATCTTCCCGTATTTTTTACATGACAGATGGTATCCTGCCCATCGATCTCCACGTGGGCGATAAAGCGGTTGGGGCGGCTTAGGAACCGCCCTTCTTTTATGTATTCGTATCTCATACTCTGTATCTTACCGGGCAGAAGGAGATTTTGCAAGCCTGATTTAAAATAACATTGCGCCCCTTTTCAAAATATGCTACACTTTGTCCAAAAGTAAAAGCAGCACAAATCCAAAGGCAGAAGCTGCAGACCTGCGGCCAAGCCTGCACAGAAAGGAAGAAACCCAATGGAAATATCCTATGAAAGCACCCGGGGAGGACAGAAAGGGGTCACAGCCTCCCGGGCTATCCTTCAGGGACTGGCCCAGGACGGCGGTCTCTTCATGCCAACCCAATTTCCCCGTCTGGACAAGTCCTTAAAAGATCTGGCCCCCTTATCCTACCAGGAGACAGCCTACGAGATCATGAAGCTTTTCCTCACGGACTACACCGAAAAGGAGCTTAAGGACTGTATTGCCAAGGCCTATGACAGCAAGTTTGACACCGAGGAGATCGCGCCGCTGGCCAAGGCGGACGGGGCCTATTTTCTGGAGCTTTACCATGGAAATACCATCGCCTTTAAGGACATGGCCCTGTCCATTCTGCCCCACCTGATGACCACGGCGGCAAAGAAGAACCATGTGGATAAGGAGATTGTGATTCTCACCGCCACCTCCGGGGACACGGGCAAGGCAGCTATGGCGGGCTTTGCGGATGTGCCCGGGACCCGGATTATCGTATTTTACCCCAAGGATGGAGTCAGCCGCATCCAGGAGCTGCAGATGCGGACGCAAAAGGGGGACAATACCTGCGTTGTGGCTATCGAGGGCAACTTTGACGACGCTCAGACCGGGGTGAAGAAGATATTTGGCGATAAGGAGCTGGAGAAGGAGCTGGCAGGAAAGGGCTTTCAGCTCTCCTCCGCCAATTCCATCAACATCGGCCGGCTGGTGCCTCAGGTGGTGTACTATGTGTACGCCTACTGCAAGCTCCTGGAAAATGAAGTGATAAAAGAGGGCCAGGCCATCAACGTGGTGGTTCCCACAGGCAACTTTGGAAATATCCTGGCCGCCTACTTTGCCAAGCAGATCGGCCTTCCCATAAAGACGCTGGTCTGCGCTTCCAATGAGAATAAGGTGCTTTTCGACTTCTTTGCCACGGGCGTTTATGACAGAAGGCGGGAGTTTATTCTCACCAACTCCCCCTCCATGGACATCCTTATCTCCAGCAATCTGGAACGCCTGATCTATCTGAGCGAGGGATGCGATGCCCAGGCCAACCGTGAGCTGATGCGGGAGCTTTCAGAGCAGGGCAGCTACCAGGTGACAGAGTCCATGCGGGCGTTTATGTCTGACTTTAAGGGCGGATACGCCAGCCAGGAGGAGAGCGGGGCTGTGATCCGGCACATTTTCGAGGACTGCGGCTACCTGATCGACACGCACACCGGGGTGGCGGCTGCGGCCTATGAGAAGTACCGGAGAGAGACGGGCGACGAGACAGTGACTGTCATTGCCTCCACCGCCAGCCCCTATAAGTTTGCGCCCAGCGTGATGGCGGCCATCCAGGGACCGGAGGCGGTGAAGGGAAAAGACGAATTTGCTGTGGTGGAGAGCTTAAGCGCTCTGTCCGGCGTACCGGTGCCCCAGGCGGTGGAGGAGATACGCACAGCGCCCATCCGCCACAGCAGGGAGTGCAGGCCGGGAGAGATGGAAAATCTTGTAAAGATCGTTCTGGGCGTGTAAAAACCGCTTTCTTTTTGGCGCGTCATGCGCTATAATGATGGTTAAGGATGTGACAAGCGGCTGGGAAATGCTGTAACAGTTCAGACGCCTCACAGCAAACTTGAAGGAGGGTATCATATGTTAGTATCAGCAAAAGAGATGCTTGAAAAAGCGAGAGAAGGCAAGTATGCCGTAGGCCAGTTTAATATCAACAACCTGGAGTGGACCAAGTCCATCCTTCTCACTGCGCAGGAGCTTAAGTCCCCGGTAATCCTGGGCGTATCCGAGGGCGCAGGCAAGTATATGACTGGATTTAAGACCGTGGCCGCCATGGTGGAGGCTATGATCGATGAGCTTAAGATCACGGTTCCCGTTGCCCTTCATCTGGATCACGGAACCTACGAGGGCTGCTATAAGTGCATTAAGGCGGGATTCTCCTCCATCATGTTTGACGGCTCCCACTATCCCATCGCGGAGAACGTGGAGAAGACCAAGGAGTTAGTAAAGATTGCCCATGCCATGGGACTTTCCCTGGAGGCTGAGGTTGGATCCATCGGCGGCGAGGAAGACGGCGTTGTGGGTCTGGGCGAGTGCGCTGACCCCGCAGAGTGCAAGGCTATCGCGGATCTGGGCATTGATTTCCTGGCAGCCGGCATCGGCAACATCCACGGCAAGTATCCGGCAAACTGGCCGGGACTGCGCTTTGATGTTCTGGAGAAGATCAAGGAGGCCGTAGGCGACATGCCTCTGGTGCTTCACGGCGGCACGGGCATCCCCGCAGACATGATCAAGAAGGCCATCAGCCTGGGCGTTGCCAAGATCAATGTGAACACCGAGTGCCAGCTT
>CALWRY010000175.1 GCA_944384065.1 uncultured Enterocloster sp.
CCTGAATCTCAATACTTTTTAAATACATGCTTCACCTGCTCTGAGAAAAAGAATCCCCTTGTAGGCCGCCATCTGCTCGGCGGCCTTCTTTGTCCGTCCCTCTCCCCGTCCAATCTCCTGCTCCCCCATGCGGGCGCACACCTCAAAGTGCTTGTCGTGGTCCGGCCCCTCCTCCCGCACAAGCTCGTAGGTCAGGGGACCGTCCTGACGGCTCTGGACCATTTCCTGCAGGATGGTCTTGCTGTCGTAGAAGAGCTTCTTGTGCTCGATGTCGTTTAAGACAAAGCGGGTGATGAGCTCCCTGGCGCAGGCCAGGCCGCCGTCCAGGTAGACCGCCCCGATTAAGGCCTCAAAGGCATCGGAGACAACGGAATTTCTCAGCCGTCCGCCGGTGGCCTCCTCCCCCTTTCCCAGGTAAAGCCGCTCTCCCAGGCGGATATCCCCGGCACAGGCCGCCAGAGTGGGCTCGCACACAATGCTGGCCCTGGTCTTTGTCAGCTCTCCCTCCGGCAGGTCCGCGTATTTGTGATAGAGAAAATCGCTGGTGACCAGCTCCAGCACCGCATCCCCCAGAAATTCCAGCCGCTCGTTGCAGTGGCTGTGGTCCATCTTGTGCTCGTTGGCGTAGGAGCTGTGAGTCAGCGCCTGCTTTAAAAGGGCGCGGTCCTTAAATTCATAGCCTATGGTTTCCTGAAGCTCCCGCAATTGTCTTTCTTTCATCGTCTATCTCTCCTGTCTATGCCTGCATGCCTGAATCCGCATGCGCCTGCCGGGGCATCAAAAAGGGCTGCCGCAGCAGCCCATCGCCTCCGCAGTGCCGTCCGAGCTGCTGCCAGCTCCTACCTGCTTTTCGCAATCTGCGCAAAGGCGTCTCCCACTGTGATAATCTGCCCCGCTGCAGATTCCGGAACCTCTATGTCAAAGGCCTCCTCAATGCCCATGATTATCTGGAACAAATCCAGGGAATCCGCCCCCAAATCATCCACAAAGGCGGTCTCCATGGTAATCTCCTTCGGGTCAAGGCTCAGGACCTGGGCGATGATGGATGCAAGCTTTTCAAATTCCATATCCTACTGCGCCTCCTGGGCTGCCGCCAGGCAGTCACGAATCTTTTCATTGATGGCCTGCTCCTTGAAGGTCACGCACTGGATAATGGAATTGCAGACCTCCGTGCGCTTGGAGCTTCCGTGAGTTTTAACCACAAGGCCCTTAAGCCCTAAAAGAGGCGCGCCGCCGTGCTCGCTGGCGTCAAAGGCCTTTAACGTGGCTTTCAGGGCGGGCTTTACAAGAAGCGCCCCTATCTTGCTTCGGGTGGTGGACATAAGCCCCTCCTTCACCTTTGCAAACAGAGTGGAGCCCACTCCCTCGTAGAGCTTTAGGATTACATTGCCCACAAAGGCCTCGCAGACAATCACATCCGCCCCGCCGTGGGGAATCTCCCGCGCCTCAATGCTTCCCGTGAAGTTGATGTCCTTGCATTCCTTTAAGAGGGGGAAGGTCTCCTTTACCAGGGCGTTGCCCTTCTCCTCCTCCAGTCCGATGTTCACAATGGATACCCGCGGATTCTTCACCCCCACCACATGCTCCATGTAGATGGACCCCATCTGGGCAAATTGGAGCAGATGGGATGGCCGGGCGTCCACATTGGCCCCGCAGTCAATGAGGAGGGACACGCCCTTCTCTGTGGGAATCAGGGATGCCAGGGGCGGCCGCTCCACTCCCTTGATGCGGCCCACAATCACCTGTCCGCCTACCAGGATGGCTCCGGAGCTTCCGGCAGACACAAAGGCATCCGCCTCCCCCTTCTTCACCAGGTTCATGCCGATTACGATGGAGGAGTTCTTCTTTTTGCGGATGGCATTCACCGGCGGCTCCCCAGTCTCGATGACCTCCGATGCGTCGATGACCTGAATCTGGTCCCCGCTGTAATTGAGCCGTGACAGCTCCCCCTTCACCGCTGCCTCCTGGCCCACGAGAAGCACCTGGATGCCGTCCTTCTTTTTCACGGCCTCCACAGCTCCTGCCACTATCTCGCCGGGGGCGTTGTCGCCTCCCATGGCGTCTACCGCTACTTTTATCATGTTGGAATCTCTCCTCTCTTTTGCCGGTTCAGGGCGGCTCAGAACGGCGCCTTTTTTCCGCCGTCCCGAACGGTTACCCTCTATAATATACCCGATATCCCCTTATAAATCAATATCTTTTGTAACCGCCCGGCGTCCCGGAGGCCGTCTGAACGGTCAGCACGGCAAATCAGGCGTCACCGCTTGGGAACGGGGTTTTCTTCGATGTATTTATCCAGAATCCGGGCCGCAGTCTCCACAATCCGGGGACAGGGACGGCTCTGGTAATACTCCTGTGTCCGGTCCGAGGGCTCGGGGGCGCTGTGTGTCTCCGTCAGGCCCAGAAGCTCCCGGCAGATGAGGGATTTTTCCTGGGAGGAAAACCTTGCGGCCAGCTCCTGAATCCGGGCGTAGTGGGCGGTCTTTAAGGACTTGTCCTCCAGGTCGTCGTAGCCGTAGAGAAGGCCCGCCGCCATGAACATGCCGCTCACCGCTCCGCAGACCTCCCGGAGCCGGCCCATGCCGCCGCCAAAGGAGGAGGAGAGCCGCAGCGCCTCCCTCTCGTCCATGCCGGTGACATCGCAGAATGCGCAGAACACGGCCTGGGCGCAGTTGTATCCGTTTAAGAAATTTTGTCTTGCTTTTTCCTGGTGCGTCATTTGGTATCTCCTTTCGGTATTCTCCCCTGGGTGTTTCTATTTGCCTGAAGGTCCCCTGCCGCCTGCCTAAGCCAGGCATCCTCCGGATGGATGGAGAGCACGTACTGGGCCTGGCCCAAAAGCCGCGCGCCGCAGTCCTCCTCCCCCGGCCCTGGTCCAAATTTCAGATACTGGTACATCTCCCGGCGCAGCGTCCTCCGGTACTCCCTGGGAACGCTGGGCCCTGCTCCCGAAGCATCATTTGCCACCAGGCCGGTGACCATCTGGCGGCTGCCGGAAAACTGCACCTTTGTTTTCTCCCGGTTGAGCTCCATGCCCATAGCCTCCAGGAAGCCGGACACCTTTCCCCGCACCTCTGCCGGGTCAAAGTTCCCGGAAAATGTCATGTCGTCGCAGTAACGGCTGTAGGCGATGTCCCGCTCCCTGCACCAGGCCAGCATGTGCTCGTCAAAGGGCTTCATCACCAGGTTGGAGAGATAGGGCGAGGTGGGCGCGCCCTGGGGCAGCCGCTCCTTAAGGCAGCAGAGGGAGGTAAGAAGCACCCCCACAGGCCTGGGAAAATACGCCAGGGGAAAGGCCCTTCCCAAAACCATGGGAAAGGTAATGCTGTCAAAGAAATCCCGGATGTCCAGCCCCAGCACCACCCGCCTGCCGCAGTGAAGGGCTGCGTTGTCCTTTAGGGAAATGCCCCGGCGGTAGGCCATGGCCGCCTTAGAGGGCGCAAATCCCTCCAGCACATGGCGCAGGAGGTTTCTCTGTACGCCCTTAAGCAGCGGGTCCGGGGCATACAGGCGGCGCACGCCTCCGCCTCTCTTGGGGATAACATGGGTCCGGTAGTGGGCCTCGGGATGGTTGGACAGGGCGTAGAGACAGGGGATAACCCGGCTCTCCGGCCAGTCCGGCCCCGCAAGGAGGCCAAAGGACAGCAGCATTTCTCTATATTGCTCGAAAGAAGCGTATTTCCAGATATCCGTATGCATAAAAGGCTCCTTAAAAAACGCCAAAAGCCGGCACAATCCCAGATACCGCAGGCAGCGCAGGTGTACCGGGCCGAAGGCCGCGCACATGAAATGTGCCGTTGTACATCGGAGCGGACTGCGGGCTCTGCCCTAAGAAAAAAAGTCCCAGGCGGCGGCTCGCCGCCCGTCTGAACGCGGTCTGCAGGAGGCGGAAGAAAAGCGCTCTTTCCGCCCCGCTTACGCTTCTCGCTGTTTCAGCTAAGCTGCCGCTTTTGGCGCCTGGGACTATTCTATCATAAATGATAAAGGACGGCTACAACATTTTCGGTTACCGCCCAGCAGGCAAAAAATATGCCCCTGGCCTTACGCACAAGGGCATGTAAAGAAGGTATACCTTTTTGCGCGAAGCGCACCCGCCCCGCAGGGGCATGCATTGCGGGATGCCCCGCGGGTATACCTTTTTGCGCGAAGCGCACCCGCCCCGCAGGGGCATGCATTACGGTATGCCCTGCGGGTATCCGTTCGGACGGCTGAGAAGAAGGCCTGCCGCCATAATGGCAAAGGCTGCCATAATCCCCAAAAACAGGGAATCAAAGGGGAGACCCGGAATCATAGATCCGCCCAGCACGCACAGGGGACCTGCGATAATGGCTGCCGTGGCATAGCCAGCCCCAATCCGGCCCGGGAGAAACAGGGCGCCGATTAACGGCAGGAAAAGCACAGCGCCCCGCAGCCCCATGGACATAAAGCTCCACTGCAAAATAACAGCCTGCAGATCGCCCATGGTAAACACCACGGCCAGAAGAAGAACCGCCACAATCGTGCCCCGGAGAAGAAGCAGCTTTTTTCGCTCGGATCCGCCAAGGAGCGGCGCAAGGCAGCTGGCGGCGATACTGCTGATTCCCAGGGTCAGGCCCGCGCCACACCCGATAATGGCAATCAAAAGCACGGCCAGAAAGACCCCTGCGGCAAATCCCGGCATATACATCAGAATAAACTGCGGAAAGGTCTGGGCCGCGTCCATGGAGGGGAACATCATTTTCATGTAAATACCGATGTACACGCCCCCGAGGCCAATGGGCGGGATGAGAACGGCGCTGGCCAGAGCTCCCTCCACTGCCGCCCGGCTGCTTTTCGCGGAAATCACGCTCTGGGCATAGGTCTGGGTCGAGAGGACGCCGACCACCAGGGACAGGGCTGCGCCGCCGTCAATTCCCAGACCTCTGGCAAAGAGGCTGAAATACTGGCCGGCGGGAAGGCTCTCGTGCAGAAGCGCAAAGCCCCCGCTCTGCCGGAACACGATCCACACGCAGAGCACCGCGCAGATATAGAGAAGAACCGTCTTAATCACCCCGATGA
>CALWRY010000176.1 GCA_944384065.1 uncultured Enterocloster sp.
GCCCGGTTCTGGGGCTCAGTGCAGATGACTCTGACCCTGGAGGGAAGGGAGCTTGCCCCGGCCGAGGAGCTGGCCATTGTGGATACAATCACGAGAAATTCTCAGATAGAGGTGCTCTGCCTGTTGGACACGGATGCGGAGCGCATTGAGCGCTGTGAAAAGGCACTGAACGACCGTCTGATGGAGCTCAACTCCCAGACCGGGCAGTTTTACCGGGGGAATCTCCGGCGGGGAGACGCCCTGGAATCCGAGGCCAGTATTGTGGTGATCGGGGATGTGGAGCACGGCGCCAAGGTGACGGCCAAGGGAAATATCATTGTGCTTGGCGCCTTGAAGGGCACGGCCAACGCGGGGGCCGCGGGAAATCAGGACGCCGTGGTGGTGGCCTTTGAGATGGCTCCCCTGCAGATACGCATCGGGGAGCATACCAGCCGGTTCAATGAGAAAAATAAGCGGCTGGGCCGGGGCCCCATGATCGCCTCAGCCGGGCCGGAGGGAGTCGAAATACGGCCGATAAAGAAAACATTCCTAAACAATATGTTAAATTTTTCTTGATGGTAAAAAAATACTGGTAAATTGGTAAAATTTAATGTACAATGGGAGGGTAAAGCAAATTTCAGGAGGTTGTCCTATGAGTGAAGTCATTGTGATTACTTCTGGAAAAGGCGGGGTAGGGAAGACCACCACCTCTGCGAATGTAGGTACAGGACTTGCCATTCTGGGCAAGCGGGTCGTTCTGATTGATACGGATATCGGCCTGCGCAACCTGGACGTGGTGATGGGACTGGAGAACCGCATTGTCTACAATCTGGTAGACGTGGTGGAAGGCAGCTGCCGTATGAAGCAGGCCCTGATAAGAGACAAAAGATACCCGAATCTTTACCTTCTGCCCTCGGCGCAGACCCGGGACAAGTCCTCGGTGAATCCGGAGCAGATGATTAAACTGGTGGATGATCTGCGGGAGGAGTTCGATTATATCCTTCTTGACTGTCCTGCCGGGATTGAGCAGGGATTTTACAATGCCATTGCCGGAGCGGATCGGGCGCTGGTGGTGACGACGCCGGAGGTGTCGGCTATCCGGGACGCGGATAGGATCATCGGCCTTCTGGAGAACGCCCATATCGGCGGGATCGATCTGATTGTAAACAGGATCCGGGGGGATATGGTCCGCCGGGGAGACATGATGTCCTTGGGGGATGTGATGGATATTCTGGCGGTGAACATCCTGGGGGCTGTCCCGGACGATGAGAACATTGTGATTTCCACCAACCAGGGGGAGCCCCTGGTAGGGATGGGATCCCCGGCTGGGGAGGCCTACCTGGCCATCTGCCGGCGGCTGATGGGAGAGAATGTGCCCATAACCGATCCGGGAAGGGGGCCGGATCTTTTCGCCAGGATCCGCCGGGCCTTTAAGCGGGCATGAGGAGGCGGTGCATGGTGCGGCAAAGCAGAGGTCCTTTTGGATCCTCCGGGGAGACCGCCAAGCGGCGCTTAAAGCTTCTTCTGGTGTCGGACAAGGCCGGCTGCTCTCCTGAGATGATACGGTTGATAAGAGAAGATATGATACATGCCATTTCAAAGTATATGGATATAGAAAAGGAACGTGTTCAGTTGTTGATGGACACGGGAACGGAGGGACGGCCCGACAGGGAACGGGCCGGGGTGGGCGTGCTGCACGCCAATATACCTGTCCGCTCCATTACGAGCAAGGGGCTTTTTTGATGTTTTTAGACTATGATTTCAGACACTTTAATTTTCGGCTTGTTTTATATGTGCTTGCCTTAAGCGGCATCGGGATTTTGGTTATCCGCAGCGCCACCAACTTGGATGAGTCGGCGGTGAGCCGGCAGCTCATGGGCATACTGGTGGGTCTGTCCGTGGCAGTGGGCCTGTCCCTGATTGACTACCGGCGGATAGTGGCCCTTGCACCGGCCGTCTACGCGGCCTGCGTGGCCTTTTTGGCTGCGGTCCTCATCTGGGGCAACTCGGTAAACAATGCAAGACGGTGGATTGAAGTGCCGGTGATCGGCCAGCTTCAGCCCTCGGAATTTGTAAAGATTGGACTTATCATTACCTTTTCCTGGTATTTCATGAAATACCAGGAAAAGATCAATCATGTGGCTACGGTAGCCGGGGCGGCGCTTATTTTCGCAGTCCCTGCTTTCCTTATACTTGAACAGCCCAACCTGTCCACGGTCCTGGTGATCACGGTCATGGTGCTGGGCATTGTGTTTGCAAGCGGCATCAGCTATAAGTGGATCGGGGGGACGGTGGCGGTGGTGATCCCCATGGTGGCTACCTTCATTTACCTTCTGCTCCACGGCATGATTCCCTTTATCAGGGAGTATCAGGCGGGCCGCATCCTGGCCTGGTTCTACCCGGACCGCTATGGGGAGCTGCGCTATCAGCAGGACAACTCCATCATTGCCATCGGATCCGGAGGACTTACGGGCAAGGGACTTTTCAATACGACGATAGCATCTGTTAAAAACGGGAACTTTCTATCAGAAGAGCAGACAGACTTTATATTTGCCGTGATCGGCGAGGAGTTGGGATTTCGGGGCTGCGTGATTGTGATTGTCCTGTTTTTGCTGATTATATATGAATGTCTTCTGATTGCCGCCAGGGCAAAGGATCTCTCAGGCCGTCTGCTGTGCGCAGGCTTGGCGACCCTTGTGGCCTTTCAGGCCTTTGCCAATATTGCCGTTGCAACAGGCATTTTCCCCAACACCGGGCTGCCGCTTCCGTTTATCAGCTACGGGAGTAGCTCGCTGATCAGTATGTTTATCGGCATGGGGCTGGTGCTGAATGTAGGACTTCAACGAGAAACAAGACACTTTTAATCCAAGGAGGGTTACGTAACATGACGATTGGTTTGATTGCCCACGATGCAAAGAAAAAGCTGATGCAGAATTTCTGCATTGCATACAGAGGAATTTTGAGCAAGCACACGTTGTATGCCACAGGCACAACCGGAAGGCTCATTGAGGAGGTTGCCAATTTAAACATCCACAAGTACCTGGCCGGGCACCTGGGCGGCATGCAGCAGATGGCGGCTCAGATTGAGCACAATGAGATGGATCTGGTGATTTTCCTGCGGGATCCCCACAATCCCAAGTCCCACGAGCCGGATGTCAATATTGTGGTGCGTCTGTGCGACACCTACAACATCCCCCTTGCCACCAACCTGGCTACGGCGGAGCTGCTGATCAAGGCCCTGGATCGGGGCGATATGGAATGGCGCGAGGCATTCCGATGAGGATTGCCCTTTCCGGCCTTGCCTGCGCCCTTGCTGTCTTCTTGGGAGGCTGTTCGCCCGCCCTTGAAGACGCCTATGTTTTCGAGGAGAGGATCCCTGGGCTGGCCGCACAGGCAGCGGGTTCTGGATATTACGCGGATGCCTTTGCCCAGGATCTGTGTGTGGTCACCGGCGAGGAGGCTTTTGACGCGGGCTTTGTGACGTCGGAGGCCGGAGCGCTTTTTGACCAGGGGGACAGAGAGGTTCTCTACAGCAAGAACGCTTTCGAGCGCCTATATCCCGCCAGCATCACCAAGGTGATGACGGCCCTGGTGGCCCTCAAGTACGGCACCCTGACGGATCGGGTGACGGTGACGGAGGACGCGGTGATTACGGAGAGCGGTGCCACCCTCTGTGGCATTGAGCCGGGGGACGTGCTTACTCTGGAGCAGCTTCTTTACGGCCTTATGTTGCCCTCGGGAAATGACGCCGGCGCGGCTATCGCCGTCTATGTGGGAGGGAGTATTGAGGGCTTTGCGGATATGATGAATGAGGAGGCGGCCCGGATCGGGGCAGTCGATACCCATTTTGTCAATCCCCACGGCCTGCACGATACGGATCATTACACCACAGCCTATGATTTGTACCTGATTTTTCAGGAAGCCATGAAGGATCCGCGATTCCGGGAGATTACAGGCACCACGGCCTACACGGCTTCCTACCGGGACGGGGACGGGCAGACGGTCACCAAGACCTGGAAGGGCGGCAACTGGTTTATGACCGGTGAGAGGGAGACCCCGGAGGGCATTACCGTTATCGGCGGAAAGACCGGGACCACCCAGGCGGCAGGGTACTGCCTGATCATGGCGGAGGAGGACGCTGCCGGAGGAGAGTACATCTCGGTTGTGCTGAAGTCTGACAGCCGTCAGGCTCTCTATGACAATATGGAGAATATAATTTCTAAAATTGACAAATAAGTTATTGCGTTTTTCGAGAATTTATACTATAATTAGGATAATCTAAATTGATTTTTTATACAACATATATAACCCAAGGAGGAGATTGGTATGGTTCAGATTATTGCAGGAAAAAAAGGAAAAGGCAAGACCAAGCATCTGCTGGATATGGCGAACGCAGCGATCAAGGGGGCCAACGGAACTGTGGTTTACCTGGACAAGAGCGCCCAGCATATGTACGAGCTGAATAACAAGATCCGTCTCATCAATGTGAATGAATTCCCCATTACAAGTCCGGAGTCCTTTTTAGGGTTTATCTGCGGCATCATTTCTCAGGATTACGATCTGGAGACCATGTACCTCGACAGTTTCCTGAAGCTGTCCTGCCTGGAGGGATCCGATATTTCCGACACCTATATGACCTTGAAAAAAATCAGTGAAAAGTATCATGTCACATTCGTTGTGAGCATTTCCCGCGATGCGGACGAGCTTCCGGAGTGTGCCAAGGGCGATGTGATTATTTCATTGTAATGATAAAAATTTTGTGGTAAAATGACAGGAGCGAAAGGGCTGCCTGCCGCGTTGGGCTTCGTAGATCCGGCGCGGGAGGCAGCCCTTTGCGAACGTTTATCCGGCGGGGAGAGATGCAAGCAGCATGGCAAAAAAGAAGAGCAAGAAAATCATCCGTTACCGGCGCCCATTAAATATTAATGTAGGCATGATTATTTTTGCCATTATTTTCGTCTATCTGCTGTTCAGCGCTACCACCTACCTAAACAGGGACAAAATCCAGTTCTATGAGGTGGTGGACGGGGGAA
>CALWRY010000177.1 GCA_944384065.1 uncultured Enterocloster sp.
ATGAGGCCGCAGAGGCCTAGAGTGTGGAGAGTATGAAAGAAAGCCGCCTGGCGGGACATCCTTTTGCGGGTGTCCTGGCCAGGCGGCTTTTTGTCCGGATATGGGACTGCCGGGCAGTTATAAATTTTCAGGCATAAGCCGGGAAAGGATGCTTCGGGCCGCGCTGAGGCCGTTGGCGGATGCCTGCTGAAGCCCGCGGGTGACGGAGGCCCCGTCGCCGATGGCCCGCAGTCCTCGGATGCTGGTCTCGAAATCCCTGTCCACAACCACCTTGTTGGAATAAAATTTCACCTCCACTCCGTAGAGCAGGGTTTCATCGCTGGCAATGCCAGGGGTTACCTTGTCGAGGGCGATGAGCATTTCCTTAATATCCGTCATAATGCGGTGGGGCAGAACCAGGGATAGGTCGCCGGGCACCGCGTCCTTCAGGGTTGGGATC
This sequence comes from uncultured Enterocloster sp., assembly GCA_944384065.1. GTDB lineage: Bacteria > Bacillota > Clostridia > Lachnospirales > Lachnospiraceae > Enterocloster. The sequence goes on from CALWRY010000177.1 coordinate 440, forward strand.
AGGTTGTTGCGGCAGAGGCGCTCCTCTGTGGTGCGCCGGCCTCTCTGGAAGTCACCGAAGGTTTGTACCATAATTTTTCCGCCGCAGAGCATGTTGGAGAGCTGGGCGATATGTTTGCCGTACTCTATGGGCTCGTTGAAGGGCTTGGTAAAGTTCTTGCTCACCAGAAGGGCAAAATTTGTGTTGTGGGTCTTATACTCCTTGGACTTGTAGGCGTGTCCGTTGACCACGGCCAGCCCGTCCTCGTAGTACTCGGTGGCCACCTCGCCGGATGGATTGGTGCAGAAGGTGCGGACCTTGTCGTCAAAGGTGGGGGTGTAGTACACCAGCTTGGCCTCATAGAGATTCTCATTGAGGAACTTCATCACCTCATCCCGAACCTCCACGCGGACGCCGATATCAACGGTCCCCACCCGGGTCTCGATACCGTGATCCGTGCAGATGTGGGAGAACCAGTCCGATCCCTCCCGCCCGATAGCGGCCACAACCTCCGGCGCAAAGTAGGTCTCGTCCTTGTCTGTGACCACGCCCTTTACCGCGCCGTCCTGGATAATGAGATCCTTTACCATGGTATTAAACTGCATCCGGATCCCGGCGCTCTCCAGGTGCTTTTGGAGCCGGGTATAAATTTTGTAGCCCTCCTCGGTGCCCAGGTGGCGGATGGGACATTCGATGAGCTTTAAATTCGCGGTGATGGCCTTGCGGCGGATCTCTTCTATCTCCGCCTGCTTGTCCACGCCGTACACATTGGTGTCCGCCCCGAATTTTAAATATATCTCATCGGATTCATAGATCAGGGCGGCCGCCCTGTCGTACCCCAGGATCTCGGGCAGATTGCCGCCCACGTCCGGGGAGAGGGAGAGCTTGCCGTCGGAGAAGGCCCCGGCTCCTGCAAATCCAGTGGTGATGGAGCAGGGCTTGCAGCCCATGCACACATTGGTGGTGCGCTTTGGGCAGACACGCTTCTCGATGGGGCGCCCCTTTTCGATCATCAAAATTTTGAGATCCGGGCGCTGCCGGATGAGCTCGTAGGAGCAGAAGATCCCGGAGGGCCCTGCGCCGACGATGATCACGTCGTAGTTGTTGGATTGATGCATAATAAGCTCCTTTCAAACAGAGAGTGGGGGATGGCACCTGGGTCTGAACCTGCACAAAAAACCAGCGTACCAGAAATAGAAGCTTGTAGTCAACTATTCCGGTAGCTGGTAGAAACGTTCATCCGATTATGAACTTATACAGGCGATCTCATATAACCTAGTTTAGCATGACCGCTTTCCGCCTGTCAAGGCGAAAAGCGCGGCCGGGCAGCGGGCGAAATTGCGGCCAGGCAGCGGGTCACGCCAGGCAGAGAGTTAGGCTGCGGGCTAACGGATGCCCCACACGAGCCAGATATAGATATACCCGGTGAGCACCGCAGAAAGGGTGAAGGGGATGCCGATGCGCAGAAAGTCAACGACCCGCACGGTCTCCCCGTTCTTGCGCAGGATGCCGATGGCGGCGATGTTGGCGGAGGCGCCGATGGGCGTCAGGTTGCCGCCCAGGGTAGCGCCGGTGAGAAGGCCAAAATAGAAGACATAGGGCTCCATTCCAGCGCCGCCGTTCATCAGAGCCGCGATGCCCTCCACCACGGGAAGCATGGTGGCCACATAAGGGATGTTGTCAATAAAGGCGGACAGGATCACGGAGGCAAACACCACCAGAGTGTAGAGCAGGAAGGGGTTGTCGCCGGATACCTGGTAGAATAGGTTCGCCGCAGCGTCGATCACACCGGCTGTCTTGATGCCTTCGATAACCATAAACAGGCCGAAGAGAAGGAGCAGGGTATCCTTGTCCAGATCCTGCAGAATTTTCTTTACAATAGCATAGGATCCACTGCGGGAGCCGTGGACAATGACGCCGACGATACAGATGGCCAGGCAGATCAGGCCGCTCCGCAGGTTATAGAGGGTGGCGGCCATGCCTCCGGCGGGCTCTGGCATAAAGGAGGCCAAAATTAAGCAGCCCACGGTGGCGAGCATGAGAAAAGAGGGAAAATAGTCGTCTACCACGGTTTCCACCTTGGCGGACACCGCCTGCTTTTCCCTGCGGAATAAAATGAGAAGGGCTCCCAGGGAGACCAGAGCGCCCAGCTCCACGCCCCAGAAGATGCCGGGCTTTCCGAGCATCCAGAAGAAGTCAAGGAATGTCATGCCTGCGTAGCCGCCCAGCAGGATGCTGGTGGTATCGCCTACCAGGGTCGCCGCGCCCTGCAGGTTGGAGGAAACGGCGATGGAGATCAGCACAGGCACAGGAGAAATCTTTAATTTGCGGGAGATGGCAAGCCCCACGGGCGCCACCATCAGAACCGTGGCCACATTATCCACAAAGGCGCTGATAACCCCGGCGAAGAGAGCCAGGGCACAGACCGCCCACTTTACATTGGGAACCTTGGTGATCAGGATTTCAGCCAGACGGGCCGGCATACGGCTCTCGATGAACAGGGTTACGGTGCCCATGGTTCCGCCGATCATGAGGAGCACGTTGTAGTCAACGGCGGACAGGGCGGAAAACAGATTCAGATCGAAGAGCCCCGCATAGCCGAGTATAATGAAAATAGCGGCGGATGTGAGGGCGATCCAGGGCCGGTACTGCTGGAAAGACAGCATCAGGACATAGGTTATCAGAAAAATGACAAGAGCAATCAGCATAATAAGTATCCTCCGTAGATTTGCTAAAGACAGTATAGCAACAGCCGCAAAATGACGCAAGGAAATTGTCAGATTTTAACGACATTTTAAGGCATTGTGAAACAATTGTCGCTCCGGGGAGTCACTTGAATTTTAAGAGGGAATTTGATAAGATGTAACAGTTCGGACAGCGGATAAACAGGGCTGGAACAGGCGGCGGGCTGCCGAAGGAGGACGAAGAGACGATGTATATTATCGCGGGCTTGGGGAATCCCACCAGGGAGTATGAGAAGACCCGGCACAATGTGGGATTCGATACAATCGATGTGCTGGCGGATAAGATGAATGTGTCTGTGGACGAGAGGAAGTTCAAGGGCCTTTATGGGAGAGGAATATTGGAGGGGGAGAAGGTTATTCTCCTAAAGCCCCAAACCTTTATGAACCTGAGCGGAGAGAGCGTGCGCGCGGCTGCGGACTACTATAAGGTGGATCCGGATCATATCATAATTATATACGACGATATCAGTCTGGCTCCGGGACAGCTCCGGATCCGGACCAAGGGGAGCGCAGGCGGACACAATGGTATCAAGAGCATTATTGCCCATCTGGGCACACAGGAGTTTCCGAGGATTAAAATTGGAGTGGGGGATAAGCCGCCCAGGATGGATCTGGCGGACTATGTGCTGAGCCGTTTTTCCAGGGAGGACAGGGAGATCATGGAAAAGGCCTTTGAGGAGGCGGCCCAGGCAGTCCAGGTTATGATCCGCCAGGGAATGGAGGCGGCTATGAACCAGTTTAACGGGCACAAGAATCCGTAGTCAGAGGGATATTGAGCGGAGAAAGGACGCGGGGGCGGATGGAAAACCCTTTATTAGAATTACAGGAATATGAAAATCTGCTGCAGGCAGTGCAGGAGGGGAAAGGGCCGTTTCAGGCATCCGGATGCCTGGACTCCCAGAAAGTGCACCTGATGTATGAGCTGGGAAAAGGGGGCGGCTTTTCCTGGACGCTGGCGGTTACCTACGATGAGCAGCGGGCAAAGGAGATCTACGACGATTTCCGGAATTTTACAAAAAATGTATGGCTGTATCCTGCGAAGGATCTGCTCTTTTACAGCGCGGATATCCACGGGAATTTGATGACCCGCCAGAGGATCGCGGTTCTCAGGCGGCTGATGGAGGAAAAGGAAGGGGTGGTGGTTACCACGGTTGACGGACTCATGGATCACCTGCTCCCCCTGGCGTTTTTAAAGAGGCAGGCCATCACTGTGGAGAACGGCCAGGTGATTGATCTGGAAGAATGGCGGGACCGTCTGGTGAGCATGGGCTATGAGCGGGCGGCCCAGGTGGACGCTATGGGCCAGTTCTCTATCCGCGGAGGAATTGTGGACATCTTTCCCCTGACAGAGGAGATGCCGGTGCGGATTGAGCTCTGGGACGACGAGGTGGACTCCATTCGCTCCTTTGATCCGGAAAGCCAGCGCTCCGTGGAACAGCTGGACTCCATTACCATCTACCCGGCCTCCGAGGTGGTGCTCTCCAAAAGCCAGATGGAGGCGGGAACGAGACGCCTGAAGGAGGAGGAGAAGGCTGGGGAGAAGGCGCTCCGGGATCAGGGCAAGCGGGAAGAGGCGGCGAGGCTGAAAGGAATCATCGGAGAGCTGGTCCAGGAATTAGAGGACGGATCCCGGGCCGGAGGCCTGGACGCATATGTGCGCTTCTTCTGCCCGGAAACCGTGTCCTTTCTGGACTATTTTCCCGCAGGGGACAGCCTGGTCTTTCTGGACGAGCCGGCAAGACTCAGGGAAAAGGGGGAGACGGTT
>CALWRY010000178.1 GCA_944384065.1 uncultured Enterocloster sp.
AAAGGTGAATATCGGTATATGGCGCATGACGCAGACCTTGAACAGCTTGATGGTCTGAGCCTCCACGCCCTTGGAGCCGTCGATGACCATGACCGCAGAGTCCGCAGCCATCAGGGTCCGGTAGGTATCCTCGGAGAAGTCCTGGTGTCCCGGCGTGTCCAGGATATTGATGCAGAACCCCTCGTAGTTAAACTGCATGGCGGAGGAGGTGACGGAAATTCCTCTCTCCTTCTCTATGTCCATCCAGTCGGACACCGCGTGCTTGGCGGCCTTGCGGCCCTTCACGGTTCCCGCCAGATTGATGGCCCCTCCGTAGAGGAGGAACTTCTCCGTCAGTGTCGTCTTGCCCGCGTCCGGGTGTGATATAATGGCAAAGGTCCTCCGCCTCTTGATTTCTTCTTCCAGCTTTGTATCTGTCTGTGGCAACTTGCTTCTTCCTCCATCCTTCTTAAACTTTTACCATTGTAAATTGATTGCGTGGCAAAGTCAAGGACTATGCGTTCGATCTGGGGGCTGCGCGCCCGGGGCGCCGCCTTACGCCTCCATCCGCTCCCGGATCTCCGTGAGAATCTGATGGGCCGCCTCCTCCTTGCTCATGAGCGGCAGCTCCCGGTCCCCGTCCGCTGTGATCAGTGTGATCCGGTTGGTGTCCGTGCCGAAGCCTGCCCCCTCCGCCCTGAGGCTGTTGGCAGCGATCATGTCCACATGCTTTTTGGCAAGCTTGGCGCGGGAGTTTTCCAGCAAGTGCTCTGTCTCCATGGAAAAGCCGCAGAGGAACTGCCCCTCCCTCCGGTGCTCTCCCAGCCAGGCAAGGATGTCCTGAGTCCTCTTTAGAGGAATGGACAGGTCCCCCTCCTTCTTCTTCACCTTCTGATCCGCCCGCTCCACCGGGGTGTAGTCCGCCACCGCCGCAGCCTTGATGATGATGTCCTGGGCCTCGCTGCGGGAGGACACCGCCTCAAACATATCCTGGGCGCTCACCACCGGCACCGTCTCTACAAAGAGGGGCGGATCCAGATGCACCGGACCTGTCACCAGGGTCACTTCCGCTCCCCGGAAGGCCGCGGCCCTGGCGATGGCGTAGCCCATTTTCCCCGAGGAATGGTTGGTGATATAGCGCACCGGGTCAATGGCCTCCTGGGTGGGTCCGGCGGTCACAAGGATCCGCTTCCCCGCCAGATCCTTTTCCCAGGCCGCCTCCCGCAGGATGTACTCTAAGAGTACCTCGGGCTCCGGCATCTTTCCCGCGCCGGTATCCCCGCAGGCCAGGTAGCCCTTGGCGGGCCGTATCACTTCCATGCCGTAGCGCTCCAGGATCTCTAAGTTGTCCTGGAGAATGGGATTTTCGTACATCCGGGTGTTCATGGCCGGGGAGATAATCTTTTTGCAGGTGCAGGCCATGACCGTGGTGGTCAGCATGTCGTCCGCGATGCCGTGGGCGATCTTTCCGATGACATCCGCAGAGGCCGGGGCGATGAGGCACACGTCGGCCGCCTTGGCCAAGGCCACGTGCTCCACGCTGAACTCAAAATTCCGGTCAAAGGTATCCACCAGGCATTTATTGCCTGTCAGCGTCTCAAAGGTGATGGGGTTGATGAAATTTACAGCGTTCTTTGTCATGAGCACATGGATCTTTGCCCCCTGCTTCACCAGGGCGCTTGCCAGATAGGCGATCTTGTAGGCGGCAATGCTTCCCGTAACGCCCAGAAGTACGGTCTTTCCTTTTATCATATGGCTTCTCCTCCTATGGATTTCTTCATTGAATAAGCCCGACTGCCTGTCTCAAGCGGCAGTCTTTCCCGGGGCTGGACATTTGCCTGTGGGGCCGGGCATTCGCCCGTGAGGCCGGGCATCCGCCCGCCGGTTGTGTTTCCCGCTTTTGTGTGGTAAAATTGTAACCGTTCATGCAGCTGTTTCAGGCGGCGGGAAAAGACCTATCAAACAGCTACAGTATACCACAGATTTGACTTCCAGGAAAGTGAGGAGCAGGCTATGATCTTAGCAATTGATATGGGAAATACAAATACCGTTATCGGAGCCATTGACGAGAAAGAGACCCACTTCATTGAGCGGGTCACCACGGATCAGGGAAGGACGGCCACCGAGTACGCCGTCACCATTAAAAACATACTGGAGATGCACGAGATCTCCCCCAGGGAAATCGAAGGGGCCATTCTCTCCTCTGTCGTTCCCCCCTTAAACGCCACCATCCTCTCTGCGGTAAAGAAGGTTCTGGGCATCCGTCCCCTCCTCGTGGGGCCGGGGATCAAGACCGGCATCAACATCCTCATGGACAACCCCAAGACCGTGGGAAGCGACATGATCGTGGATGCAGTGGCTGCCACCCATGAGCACCCCCTGCCGCTGGTCGTCATCGACATGGGGACCGCCACCACCATGAGCGTAGTGGATCAGAAGGGAAATTACGTGGGAGGCGTGATCCTTCCGGGATTAAAGGTATCCCTTGATTCCTTAAGCGGCAAGACCGCCCAGCTTCCCTACATCAGCCTGGAGCTTCCGGAGAAAGTCATCGGCAAGAACACCATTGACTGTATGCGGGCGGGCATTATCTTCAGCAACGTGGACATGATTGACGGCATCCTGGACCGTATGGAGCGGGAGCTGGGGGAGCCGGCCACAGCGGTGGCCACCGGCGGACTGGCCCGGTTCATCACCCCTCTGTGCCGGCACAAGATCCACTATGACGACGCCCTTCTCTTAAAGGGGCTTTTGATTCTGTACCGGAAGAACGCGTAGGCCCTGAGATTTGCAGGGCGCACCGCAGACAAAAAAGACGGGCAGCCGCCCATTTCCCGGCAGCGCCCGTCTTTTCTATCCCTCAAATCCTTTTTATGTCAAAGTATGTGCTGTCCTTTTACTGAACCCACACGCCGGAAGCATTTACAAAATACCCGTCCGGTGTCCAGGTGTTGGCGTACATGGCGCCGCTTGTCCCCAGGTAGTACCACAGGCCGCCCAGCTGCTGCCAGCCCGTCAGCATGGCGCCGCTGGCATTCATGTAATACCAGGCTCCATTGATGTACTGCCAGCCCGTCAGCATCACCCCGCTGGGATTCAGATAATACCAGACGTTGTTGATATACTGCCAGCCGGTCAGCATCACCCCGCTGGGATTTAAGTAGTACCACGCCCTGTCCTTATACTGCCAGCCGGTCAGCATATAGCCGGAGCTGTCGAAGAGATACCAGTAATTATTAATCTGCATCCAGCCGTTGGACGGGTAGCCGCCGGTGTCATAGGCGTACCAGAATCCCCTGGCGTCCTGCACCCAGTGCCCGGTTCCGCCGTAGCGCCCCACCTCGTGCTCATCCACATAGAATCCGTCGGAGTCCTCCGACCAGTCTCCCTCCCGGCCATTGTAGCTGGCTATTGCCCGCACCCGGAAGGTGTAGTCGCCTTCCTCATTAAAATATCCTCCGAAATTATAGCTGGTTCCCGTGGTTTCCACTGTAGTCACAGTCCGGTCATCTCTGCGTAGGCGAACCTCATAGCTCTTCGCCCCGTCAATCTCTTCCCAGTGAGCCGTGGTCTCGTCCCACTCCAGGCCGGTCACCGCCTCCAGGGTTCCTCCGATGCGATCCAGCTCCACATAGACCTCTATGTAATCTCCGTCGTCATAGATGCGGGCCCTCTTAAAATCTGCTCCACCTCCCGATACGCTGAAGTGGCTGGAGGACGTATAGGAAAAATAATATCCGTCGTCTGCATACAGCTCCACCTTCACCTCAGGCACATCTCCCACAGTCCAGACGTCCTTGTCCTCGCTGTTGGTATACTCAGCGGATCCTACCGTGTAGCCAGCGCCGGTAGATGTGACGGAGATATCTCCGATATCATCCCCGCTGGACGGCTCCTCGCTGTAGCTGAACCTAAGCTTCACGTCGTCGATCTTCTCCCGATCCTCCGCCGCAAATGAGGGAACCGACATTCCCGCTGCCAGCACAGCTGCCAGAGCCGCTGCAAACCATCGTTTTCTTAACATAAATACAGCCCCCTTTTCTCACTATAATAGTTGTTTTGTCAAATTAACTATACAGTAATTATAAGGGGGCCGATTCTGTTATGCAATTGAATTATCCTTACATATATATTACGAATTACCAAAGCAATTCCAAAGATTTGGCAGCGGTTCCGGCAGAAAGCGTTTAAAAGTCCAGAAGCATTTTCTTGACCTCGATCATCCGGTCCCGCAGCCGGGCGGCCTCCTCGAAGTTTAACTCCGCCGCAGCCTGGCGCATCTTCTTCTCCAGCTCCCCGGCCAGCTTCTTTAACTCCTTCTCATCCATGGACTCCGGCTCCTTCTTAAAGGAATCCTCGTCCTCCTCCACAGCCTTGGAGATGGCGATCAGATCCCGCACCGCCTTCTTGATGGTGGTGGGGGTGATGCCGTGCTCCTCATTGTACTTCTGCTGGATGGTCCGGCGGCGGTTGGTCTCCTCGATGGCCACCCGCATGGAATCCGTGATGGTGTCCGCATACATGATCACATGGCCCTCGGCGTTTCTGGCCGCCCGGCCAATAGTCTGGATCAGGGAGGTCTCGGACCGAAGGAAGCCCTCCTTGTCCGCGTCCAGGATGGCCACCAGAGTGATCTCCGGGATGTCAAGTCCCTCCCTGAGCAGGTTGATGCCCACCAGAACGTCAAATACGTCCAGCCGCATATCCCGGATAATCTGAGCCCGCTCCAGGGTGTCGATGTCAGAGTGGAGGTATTTTACCCGGATGCCCACCTCCCGCATGTAGTCCGTCAGATCCTCGGCCATGCGCTTGGTGAGGGTGGTGACCAGCACCTTGTGGTGGGCGGCCGTCTCTTTATTGACCTCCGAGATCAAATCGTCG
>CALWRY010000179.1 GCA_944384065.1 uncultured Enterocloster sp.
CAAGAGAGGTGTTTGACAGCGAGATGGAGCGGCTCAATATACGGGCAGAGCCTGCCTGGGAGGCTATGAGTACCACAGCCCTGGTCAATGGGGTGATGCACGGCCAGGGAATTTCCGTGGTTCCCCGCAGGATGGTGTCAGGGCCATTGGAGCGGGGGATTATTTACGCCATAGAGCTGGAGGGGGCCAGGTTTCATCGTTGGTTCTACATAGTACACCACAGGGACAAGCTGCTGACAAAGAGCATGCGCCAGTTTATGAACCTGTGCCGGTCCTTTGAACTGGATTATCCCATACCTAAGTACAATGACTTATTTTAACACGGCTGCCCGGCAAGGCTGTGTTTTGTAAGGGAAGGAGGAGGTATTTCATGGAAAAAATGCAGATGCGCTATCTGGAGCGTCTGTCCGAGCTGTACCCTACCATAGCGGCGGCCTCCACGGAGGTCATCAACCTGGAGGCTATTTTAAATCTGCCCAAGGGGACGGAGCATTTCCTCACGGATATCCATGGGGAGTATGAGGCATTTTCCCATGTGCTGAAGAATGGATCCGGCTCCGTCCGCCGCAAGGTGAACGATGTGTTTGGGAATACCTTAAGCAACGGGGACAAGCAGACATTGGCCACCCTGATTTATTATCCCAGGGAAAAGATGGCCCAGATTCTGGAGCGGACGAATAATAAGGAGGACTGGTACAAGATTACCCTGTACCGCCTGATCGAGGTCAGCAAGCGGGCGGCCAGCAAGTATACCCGGTCAAAGGTGCGCAAGGCCCTTCCGCCGGAGTTCGCCTATGTGATTGAGGAGCTGATCACGGAGAAGGTGGATATGCGGGACAAGGAGTCCTATTACAATGCCATTATTCAGACCATTATCCGCCTGGGCCGGGCCGGAGAGTTTATCGTGGCCCTCTGCGAGCTGATCCAGCGCCTGGTGGTGGACCATCTGCATATTTTGGGGGATATCTATGATCGGGGGCCGGGGCCCCACATTATTATGGATAAGCTGATGAGCTACCATTCGGTGGATGTCCAGTGGGGGAATCACGATGTGCTCTGGATGGGCGCGGCCGCCGGCCAGAGGGGGTGCATTGCAAATGTGATCCGCATCTGCGCCCGGTACGGGAACCTGGATATTCTGGAGGACGGCTACGGCATCAATCTTCTCCCCCTGGCCACCTTCGCTCTGAATACATACGGGGACGATCCCTGCGCCTGCTTCGCCTTAAAGGGGGATCCGGCGGATCTGACACCCGGGGAGGTGGAGCTCAACCAAAAGATGCACAAGGCGATTTCGATTATCCAGTTTAAGGTGGAGGGCCAGATCATCGGGAAGCACCCGGAGTTCGGGCTGGAGGACAGGAATCTGCTTCACCGTATGGACTTGGAGAGAGGAGTCCTCTGCCTGGACGGAGGGGAGTATCCGCTTTTGGACACCCATTTTCCAACCCTGAATCCCATGGCGCCCTATGCCCTTACCCCTGAGGAGGAGGTCATCATGGAGCGGCTGGAGAAGGCCTTTGTGAACTGCGAAAAGCTTCAGCAGCACATCCGCTTCCTGTTAGCCAAGGGAAGCCTCTACAAGGTCTACAACGGCAATCTGCTCTATCACGGATGCGTCCCCTTAAATGAGGACGGGAGCTTTAGGGAGGTGGAGCTCTACGGCGGCCGGTATAAGGGAAAGGCGCTCTATGAGTTCTTAGACAGCTGCATCCGCAAGGGATTTGCCGCTTCTGACCGGCAGGAGAGGGAGCGGGGCCGGGATATGATGTGGTACATCTGGCTCCATGTGAATTCCCCGCTGTTTGGAAAGGACAAGATGGCCACCTTTGAGCGCTATTTTTTAAGCGACAAGGAGACGCATAAGGAGAAGAAGAACCCTTATTATGTTCTTTTGGAAAATGAGGATACGGCCAACCGGATTCTGGAGGAGTTCGGCCTTTCCACGGAGACCGGCCACATCATCAACGGCCATGTGCCGGTGAAGTCAAAGAACGGGGAGAACCCGGTGAAGTGCGGGGGCAAGGTGCTTGTGATTGACGGGGGATTTTCCAAGGCCTACCAGAAGGAGACGGGGATCGCGGGGTACACCTTAATTTACAATTCCTACGGACTTATCCTGGCGGCCCACGACCCCTTTGAGTCCACAGAGGCGGCCATAGAGAAGGAGAGCGATATCCATTCTGACAGTATTATCATCAAGAGGGTAGCCCAGAGAAAGCTGGTGGGGGACACGGACACGGGCCGCCAGCTGAAGGAAAAGATCCGGGATCTGGAAGCGCTTTTGGAGGCTTACCGGGAGGGCCTGATTGGGGAGCGGTTCCCGGTGGGGAAGGCGTAACCCTATAAGATTTGACAGCACGTAAAAAACATAGTATAATCCTGAGCGTAAAGGCAAGGGCGTCTTTGAGCGATTTGAACTCAGAGACGCCCTTTTTGCCGTTGCCTGGCGGCGCACGTTTCAGGCGGGAGGAATTGTCTATGCAGAAAGAGCAGGAGGTACATGTGATGCAGCGGGAATCGAAGATCCATGAGGAATGCGGGGTATTTGGCGTGATAGCGCCTGAGCCCTGCGATGTGGCGGGCATTTCTTATTATGGTCTGTACGCCCTTCAGCACAGGGGCCAGGAGAGCTGCGGCATTGTGGTAAATGACGACGGCGTGTTTGTCTCCCATAAGGATGTGGGGCTTGTAAGCGAGGTCTTTTCGCCGGATATTTTGTCCCATATGCCGAAGGGCACCATGGCCGCAGCCCACACCCGCTACGGGACGACGGGAGGGACCAACAGGAACAACTGTCAGCCCATTGAGGTCAATCACCAGAAGGGCCGGATGGCTTTGGCCCACAACGGCAATCTCAGCAATGCCGCCGAGCTGCGAAGCGAGCTGGAGCTTGGCGGAGCCATCTTTCACACGACCAGCGACACCGAGACCATCGCCTATATTATTACGAGGGAAAGGCTTCGGTCTCCGTCTATCGAGGAGGCGGTAAGCCGCGCGATGAATACCCTTGACGGCGCGTATTCTCTGGTTCTGATGTCGCCGCAGAAGCTGATCTGCGCCAGAGATCCGTACGGCTTCCGCCCTCTGTGCTATGGAAGGACGGCCGATGGGATATACGTGGCCGCCTCGGAAAGCGCTGCGATCAAGGCGGTGGGAGCCGAGGTGATACGGGATGTAATGCCCGGGGAAATATTGGTTTTCAGCAAAGACGGCGTGGTTTCCCGGCGGGAGCACTGCCAAAAGAAGGACAAAAAGCTGTGCGTCTTTGAGTACATATATTTTGCCCGCCCGGACTCTGTTATAGATGGGGTTTCCGTCCACGCCTCCCGTATAACGGCGGGAAAAATCCTCGCAAAATTCCATCCGGCAGAAGCGGACATTGTCATTGGCGCCCCCGACTCGGGCCTTGACGCGGCGCTGGGCTTCAGCGAAGAGTCCGGCATCCCTTACGGCATCGGGCTGATAAAGAATAAATACATTGGCAGGACATTTATATCGCCGGGGCAGGGGGAAAGGTTAGACAGCGTGAGGATTAAGCTGGCTGCCATAGAGGAGAGCGTAAAAGACAGGCGGGTTGTTCTGGTGGATGACTCCATCGTGCGGGGCAATACCATGGGTCGAGTGGTAAAGCTGCTTCGGGACGCCGGGGCCAAGGAGATCCATGTGCGCATCTCATCGCCGCCTTTTCTGCATCCGTGCTATTACGGGACGGACATTGATTCGGAGGAGCATTTGATTGCCTGCAGGCACAGTATATCTGAAATTTGCAAAATCATCGGGGCCGACTCGCTGGGGTATTTGCCCGTTGAGGAATTGAGCTGCCTTGCAGGCGGCTGCGGATTCTGCAGCGCCTGCTTTGACGGCAGCTATCCCACAAAGATCCCCGCAGATACCAGAAAGGATCGATTTGAAGCGCGGCTGTCCGAGGTGCGCCCCATGGCTCAGCGGCCCCTGTGATAGGAGTCCAGAAGCTGCTGTTTGGTGTGCCACAGCTCATTGGACAGATCCACGTAGACCTCGTGGGGGTTGATTAAGCGGCGGGACTCGTCCCAGAGGGTGTCAAGCTCCTTCTTGCAGTAGGCCTGAATGTCCATGACCTTGGGGGATTCGTAGATGCATTCCCCGTCCTTGAAAATGGGGACCAAAAGCTCCCGCATGGTGTAGGTGCCGGGGGCCAGAAGGGTCTTCTTCCAGGTCTCGATGGGGTCGAAGAGGAGCAGGGACTTATTCGTGTCAAAGGTCTCCCCCACCAGGCAGATGAGGTCTGCGGTGATCTTGCCGGTGGCCTTGTCGTAGATGCGGTAGATGGTCTTATTTCCCGGGTTGGTGATCTTCTCCGCATTCTCGGACAGCTTGATTTTGGGGATGAAATTGCCCGTGGCCTTGTCCTGGACAGCGGCCAGCTTGTACACGCCGCCGAAGGAGGGGCAGTCCTTGGAGGTGATCAGGTTGGTGCCCACGCCCCAGGAGTTGATGGTCGCGCCCTGCATCTTTAAGCTGTCGATGAGGTACTCGTCTAAGTCGTTGGAGGCGGAGATTACGGCGTCGGAAAAGCCCGCCTCGTCCAGCATCTTTTTGGCCTTCTTGGAGAGGTAGGCCAGGTCGCCGCTGTCTAAGCGGATGCCGTAGAAGGTCAGGGGGATGCCGGCCCGGCGCATCTCGGTGAAGACCTTGATGGCGTTGGGAACCCCGGATTTTAAGGTGTCATAGGTGTCCACCAGCAGGATGCAGGCGGAGGGGTAGAGCCGGGCATAGGTGCGGAAGGCGGTGAGCTCGTCGGGGAAGCTCATGATCCAGCTGTGGGCGTGGGTTCCCTTCACGGGCACGTC
>CALWRY010000180.1 GCA_944384065.1 uncultured Enterocloster sp.
CTCCACTGCGCCGGTGAAATTCAACGGCCAGGAGATTGTGCCCATCCAGTTCCTCAAGGCGCTGCTGCCGGATCCCGCGTCCCTGGGGCCCAGGACCGTGGGAAAGACCAACATCGGGTGCATTTTCACCGGCGTGAAGGACGGGAAGGAGAGAACCATCTACATTTACAATGTGTGCGATCATCAGGAATGCTATCGGGAGGTGGAGTCCCAGGCTATTTCCTACACCACGGGAGTTCCGGCCATGATCGGTGCTATGCTGGTGGTCACCGGCCAGTGGAAGAAGCCCGGCGTGTTCAACCTGGAGGAATTTGATCCGGATCCCTTTATGGATGCCTTAAATAAATGGGGACTTCCCTGGGTGGTGGAGGAAAATCCCGAGCCCGTGAAGGTATGGAAGGCCAGCGAGGAGCAGGCATGAAGCTCCGGGACCTGCCCACCCCCTGCTATGTAATCGACGAGGAAAGGCTCACGGAAAATCTGCGGATCCTGGAGGGGGTGCGCCGGGAGACCGGCTGTAAGATCCTTCTGGCCCAGAAGGCGTTTTCCTGCTATTATTTTTATCCCCTGATTGGAAAATACCTGGACGGGGCCACGGCCAGCGGGCTTTTTGAGGCCCGGCTGGGGCGTGAGGAGATGGGAAAGGAAAACCATGTATTTTCCCCGGCCTACCGCAGGGCGGACATGGACGAGCTGGGTGACATCTGCGATCACGTGATCTGCAACTCCATGGCCCAGCTTGCGCGCTGGCAGGAATGGAAGGAGAACCGGGCGCGCCGGAAGGCGCAGGAGGCGCACGGGAAGGCGGAGGATGCGCCCCGGGACAGCGGGGGCGGTGAAAAAAGGGAAACGGCGCCCAGCGCTGCAGGCCCTAGCCTGGGGCTGCGCATCAACCCGGAGTGCTCCACCCAGGAGGGGCACGCCATCTACGATCCCTGCGCGCCGGGCTCCCGGCTGGGGGTGACAGCGGCGAATTTTGACCCGGCCTGCATTGACTGGATCGACGGGCTTCATTTCCATACCCTGTGCGAGCAGGATGCGGACGCCCTGAAAACGACCCTGGACGCTGTGGAGGAGAAATTTGGAAAATATTTATCCCGGCTCTCCTGGCTGAACATGGGAGGCGGCCACCATATTACCAGGGAGGGGTATGATATCTCCCTCCTGAGGGACTGCATCCGCCGGATGCAGGAGAAATACGGCCTGACGGTGTACTTAGAGCCCGGCGAGGCCGTGGCCTTGAATGCGGGCTATCTGGCAACCGAGGTGATGGATGTGGTGGAAAACGGGGGCGTGCGGATTTTGATTCTGGACGCCTCCGCTGCCTGCCATATGCCGGACGTGCTGGAGATGCCCTACCGGCCGCCCTTAAAGGACGCGGGGCTGCCGGGGGAGAAGAAATACACGTATCGGCTCTCCTCCTGCACCTGCCTGGCCGGGGATATCATCGGGGATTATTCCTTTGACCGGGAAATACAGGCGGGGGACCGGCTGTATTTTATGGATATGGCCATCTACACCATGGTGAAAAATAATACATTTAATGGAATGCCCCTGCCCTCCATCGCGGTCATGGACCGGGACGGAGAGTGCCGGGTGATCCGGGAGTTTGGATATGCGGATTTTAAAGGAAGATTGTAGAGGAAATCTGCCTGCGCCGGGCAGGTGGCATATGCCGGGCGAGTTTGAGTCCCACCAGGGCTGCGTGATGATCTGGCCCTGGCGGCCGGGATCCTGGAACTATGGGGCGGTGAAGGCTCAGGAGGCCTTTGTCCGGGTGGCGGAGGCCATCGGGGAGAGCGAGCGGGTGTACATGCTGGTGCCCAGAGCGGAATGGGAGAAGGCGCGCCGGGCCTTTGGGAGACGGGCGGCTGTCCCGGCGGACGGGGCGAATGCTCTGGGCGCGAAGCCTGCTCTGGGCGTGAAGCCTGCCCTGGACGGGGAAACCGCCCTGGGCGCGGAGGCTGCGGCTTTCGAGAGGCCTGAGGACGCACGGATTGTCCTTTTGCCCATTGAGTCGGACGACGCCTGGGCCAGGGACACAGGGCCCACCTTTGTGGCGGACGGCCAGGGCGGGCTGGCGGGGATTGACTGGCAGTTCAATGCCTGGGGCGGAGCCTATGACGGCCTTTATCCGGAGTGGGAGCGGGACGATGCGGTGGCTTCCCAGGTCTGTCAGGCCCTGGGGATTGACTGCATGGACGCCCGCCCTTTTGTGCTTGAGGGCGGCTCCATCCATTCCGACGGGGAGGGCACCCTCCTGGTCACGGAGGCCTGTCTGTTAAGCCCCGGAAGGAATCCCTCTATGACAAAGGCGGAGATTGAGGAGACTTTAAAGCTCTGGCTGGGAGCCCAAAAGGTGATCTGGCTCCCCCGGGGCATCTATAATGACGAGACCAATGAGCACGTGGACAATGTATGCGCCTTTGTCCGGCCGGGCGAGGTGGTTCTGGCCTGGACCGACGACCCGGCGGATCCGCAGTATGCCATGTCGCAGGCGGATCTGGCTGTGCTGGAGCGTGAGCGGGACGCAAGGGGGAGAAGCTTCCTTGTCCATAAACTGCCTATTCCCAGCCAGCCCGTGTGCATGACAAAGGAGGATGTGGACGGCTTTGTCTTTGTGCCCGGTGAGGACGAGAGGGAGCCCGGGGAGCGGCTGGCGGCCAGCTATGTGAATTTTTATATCTCCAACGGGGGCATTATATTTCCACAGTTCGGGGATCCCATGGATGAGGAGGCGGCCCGGATTCTGGGGGAGTGCTTTCCGGACAGAAGGCTTTATCCCATTGACGCCCTGGCCATTATCAAGGGGGGCGGAAATATCCACTGCATCACCCAGCAGATTCCCGGGCAGCCCCGCAGGATGTGAGAGCAGCGGGCAGATGGGAATGCAAGCAGGCCATTGGACGAATTATGGCTGCATCCGTGCTCTGGGAAACAGGAAGAAAAGAGAGGTAGACTGTATATGCGAAAGGTAACGGTGGGAGCTGTCCAGATGAGGTGCAGCCGCAGGCCGGAAGAAAATATCCGCCGGGCGGAGGAACTGGTGCGGGAGGCTGCGGCACAGGGCGCTCAGATTGTGCTGCTCCCGGAGCTTTTTGAACGGCCCTATTTCTGCCAGGAGAGGCGGTATGAATATTATAGGTATGCCCAGCCTGCAAAGGAGAATGCTGCGGTGCGGCATTTTTCCGCTGTGGCGAAAGAGCTGGGGGCGGTGATTCCCGTGAGCTTTTATGAGCTGGACGGGACGCGGATGTTCAACTCTGCGGCGGTTCTCGACGGCGACGGGAGAAATCTGGGCATTTATCGGAAGACCCACATTCCGGACGATCATTATTACCAGGAGAAGTTTTATTTTACCCCGGGAAATACGGGATTTAAGGTTTTTGACACCATGTACGGGAAAATCGGCGTGGGCATCTGCTGGGATCAGTGGTTTCCGGAGACCGCCCGGTGCCTGGCCCTTAAGGGGGCGGAGCTCCTTTTTTACCCCACAGCCATCGGCAGCGAGCCGATTCTGGACTGCGACAGCGCGGGGCACTGGCGGCGGTGCATGCAGGGACACAGCGCGGCCAACGTGATGCCTGTGATTGCGGCCAACCGGATCGGCGAGGAGCGGGTGGAGCCCTGCGGGGCCAACGGCGGCCAGTCCTCCGCCCTGGTGTTTTACGGCTCCTCCTTTATCACGGATCAGACCGGGGCTGTCCTGGCAGAGCTTGGAAGGGAGGAGGAGGGCGTGATTACCGCCTCCTTTGACTTAGACCAGATACGGGAGGACCGGATGAGCTGGGGGCTGTTCAGGGACAGGCGGCCGGAGGTTTACGGGGATATAATGTGAGGGGTAAAGAAAGCTGTGTATAGCAAAGGCAGATTTTTCAAAGGGATTGACATATTTTCCGACTGTTCGTATAATAATAGTGAGGAGTAGCGATACTCAAAAAAGCGGAGTACCCTGCCGTAAGTGGGAGCTAAAAAAGCGGAGTACCCTGCCAGGAGTGGGAGTTAAAAAAGCGGTGTACCCTACCAGTAAGTGGGAGCTAAAAAAGCGGGGGCTGGGTTGCAAGATCCAGCCTCCTTTATTTTGGAGGTCAGGAATGAATTTTTCATTTTATATGGTTGACGCTGCGTATTGCGATTATCTGAGAAAAAGTGATCCCTGTGTGCCTTACACAATGGAGAGCAAATCAAACCGTCCCTTTGTCGGCATTGTATTTTCCGTTCATAATGTCCACTACTATGCACCGCTGACTTCTCCAAAACCCAAACATCTGCATATGAAAAATCAGATCGATTTTCTTAAAATCAAGGGCGGAGAATGGGGGGCTATCAACTTCAACAATATGATCCCTGTCCATCCAGGCAGTTTGACAAAGGTTGAAATGAAAATCCTTGAAACAGATTCACAGCAGGATACTGCCTATAAAAACCTATTGTCCAATCAGCTTTCTTGGTGCAATTCTCATAAGGACATTATCTTAAATCAGGCAGAAAAGCTCTATCATCTGGTCGTGGATGGGAGGGCATGGAATACACTTGCCAGCCGCTGCTGCAGCTTTGCCTTGGATGAAACGCTATGCCTGTCTTATGCCAAAGAAAATTTTGCGGATGAAAGCTAGAAACGGTATACTACATACTTCTATAATCAAAAGGTCCGCATGCCAAAGGTAAAAATTTTCCCGCATAATTGTTTT
>CALWRY010000181.1 GCA_944384065.1 uncultured Enterocloster sp.
ATATGAGAAAGATGATGACACCGGAGATGATTCAGCACAACTGCGACTGCTTTAAAAAGCAGATGAGCCGCTTCATCGACTTTTCCGAGGGGAAAGCCCTGATGGTGAACAATGCCGAGTGGCTTCTGGGATTAAACTATATCGAATTTTTGCGGGAGGTGGGACCCCATTTCTCCGTGAACAATATGCTCAGGGCTGAGTGCTACAAGCAGCGCATGGAGAAGGGACTGAGCTTCCTGGAGTTCAACTACATGATCATGCAGAGCTATGATTTCTATGAGCTCTACCAGCGCTACGGCTGCAACATGCAGTTCGGCGGCGACGATCAGTGGAGCAATATGCTGGGCGGCACGGAGCTTATCCGCCGCAAGCTGGGTAAGGACGCCCACGCCATGACCATCACCCTGCTTTTAAATTCCGAGGGCAAGAAGATGGGCAAGACCCAGTCCGGCGCCGTATGGCTGGATCCGGAGAAGACCTCGCCCTACGAGTTCTATCAGTACTGGAGAAATGTAGGCGACGCCGACGTGCTCAAGTGCCTGCGGATGCTCACCTTCCTGCCATTAGAGCAGATCGACGAGATGGACAAGTGGGAGGGAAGCCAGTTAAATAAAGCGAAGGAGATCCTGGCCTACGAGCTCACCAAGCTGGTACACGGCGAGGAGGAGGCCAAGAAGGCCGAGGAAGGGGCGAAGGCCCTGTTCGCGGGCGGCGGCGCTTCCGCCAACATCCCGTCCTTTGCCCTTGAGGAGGCCGATTTCACAGAAGGGGCGATTGACATCCTGACCCTTCTCAACAAGTGCGGCCTGGCCGCGTCCAAGTCCGAGGCCAGAAGGAACGTGGAGCAGGGCGGCGTGTCCGTGGACGGCACCCAGGTGAAGGATATCAAGGCTTCTTTCGCAAAGGAGCAGTTTGCCGGCGAGGGGCTTCTGGTCAAGCGCGGCAAGAAGAATTTTATGAAGGTTGTTGCAAAGTGATACGCCTGTGGGGGAAAAAGCATCATCTGAATATGGAAAGGCCTGAGAGGAGGATACTATATTGAGATGGCACAGGAAAGCCAGACAGCTGCGGATCCTGATATTGGCAGTGTTTTTAACAATCCCGGCGTCTTTTGCCGCCTGGGCGGATTCGGAAGCGCCGGTAGCCCTTCATATGGATGTAAACAGCCAGCCGGTTTCCGTTTACAATGGATACACCTCTTACGTAGTCGGCCAGAGGGCCTCGGAGGAGGATACCTTTACGGTTACCAATGAGGAGGGCGGCGTGGACTTAAGCGATGTGACCCTGAACTACTATCTGATCACCTACAACGGGGATTCCCAGAAATATCTGGAGTGCACGGTTCACGGCCTCAGGCCCGGCGTCCACTACCCGGTGGTGCGTCCGGAAACCGTCCGCAGGGAGCGGGCGAACGGGGAGCTTTACGATTACCTGGAGCGCTGCTACATGGTGGAATTTGAGTGGGGCGATACGCAAAAGACCTACTATTTCTCCCTCTATCCGGAGGAGGAGATGGACGGCTACCGCAATCTGCGCCTGGGCAGATGGGAGGACAATAAAAAGGGCTGGCGCTACCGCTACGAAGGGCAGTATCTGACATCATGGATCCAGGTGGACGACACCTGGTACTATATGGACGCGGACGGCTACATGGAGACAGGGTGGATGGAGTACAAGAATAACTGGTACTACCTGGATCCCGCCACAGGGGCCATGCGGACAAACTGCACAATCGACGGCTTCCAGCTGAACGCCGATGGGATTCGCGTATAGAGACATGGCGGCAGGATTTGAGGGATAAGCGGCATTCGTTGGAATGCCGGAGACATAAAAAGAGCGCGGTGAAGAAATCCGCGCTCTTTTTGTTCGCTGCGGGAGGAGAAAAAGCTCTCTCCGGATTGCTGGCCGCGCCCTTATCCAAGGATTCCCAGGTGCTCCAAAAGGATCTTAAGTCCCATAAGGATCAGAATTACGCCGCCTGCGATCTCCGCCCGGGACTCATATTTGTTCCCGAACACATTCCCCGCCTTGACGCCAACCAGGGAGAGAAGGAAGGTGGTAACTCCGATAAAGGAGATGGCCGGGATAATATTTACCCGAAGAAACGCAAAGGACACGCCCACGGCCAGGGCGTCAATGCTGGTGGCAATGGCTAACAGCGTCATATTCCGCACATCCAGGGAGGCGTCGGGACATTCGTCGGATGCGGACAGGCCCTCCTTAATCATATTTCCGCCAATGACAGCCAGGAGAAGGAAGGCGATCCAGTGATCATAGCTGCTGATGGAGTCGCTGAACCCAGTTCCCAGAAGATATCCGGCGAGGGGCATGGCAGCCTGAAAACCGCCGAAGTACAAACCCACAATCAGGGCGCCTTTCAAGCTCATTTTCCTCATGGCCAGGCCCTTGCAGACAGCCACGGCAAAAGCATCCATAGAAAGGCCTACGGCGATGATAAAAAGCTCGGCTAGTGACATAATCTCAATCCTCTTTCCCTTTGGGTTTTGCGGACAGCCTCTCGGGGGACATCCGGCCCGCCTTACATATGCCTGCCGCATTCTATGCAAAGGTCTATATTTTAAGGCAGAATAGAAAAAAAGTCAATACGAAAAAACTCGGGCAACTTTACGCTTGTAAATGTAAAATCCCATCTTTGACAGTAAAAGCCCGTAGACTGCCTTTGATTCAGGCTTTCTACGGACTTTTTGATTGCGCAAAATGTAGCTATATATTATTACTTTTTTGCCTTGGATGCCCGAATGACTTTCCGCATATTAACATCTGATAAGATCTGATAATCCGTGCGGAAACCGGCCGTTTCATGGAGCCTATCGGTTAAATCGGTTCTGGTGTAAACGGGTATATATCCCAGCTTCTCGCCAGGACGGGCCATCCACATATTTTTCAATGTGTCCAGGATCTCCCCGCATGTAAATGCTTCCTTTAGTTTTTTCTCCAGAATTCTATAAATCATAAGGGCCATAAAGCATGTAAGAAAGTGTGCGCGGATATGTGCCTCGGTCTGCAGATATACAGGCCGCGCTTTAAATTCTGTTTTCATGATTCGGAAGCATTCCTCGATCTCCCAGCGCTTCCCGTTGATCTTTACGACCTCCTCTACACGCATGCCGTTCCGGTTGGTGCATACCGCATAGAAACCGTCATAGCGCTCTTCTTCCATAATGGCCTCTGTATTCAGGCAGACCACTTCCTCCGAACAGATTTCCCCATCCTTTGTCACCTTTTCCCGTACAATAAATCGGTGGGGATCATTCTGATTTTTGGGACGCTGCTTATAATTCCCGCTGTCTATCAGCTTCTGGGCCCGTTCAATCTGTCCATTTCGGATTTTTCTCTGGTAGTTTTTATATTTTAATGAAAAGGAAACGATCAGATGCTGTTCCAGAGGCTTTGCCCCGCTTTTGATCTTTTTCTGGGAAAGATCTTCCTTGATCCAGCGGTCCTTATAAAAAACCTTATGAAAATCCTTCTCCTCATCGATCTCATTCAGGCGGAAGGTCTCAGAGGACCCAGGAAGATGCCAGCCTTCCGGATCCAATGCAAACTCCTTGAGGTATTCCGGGAGCTGCTTTACAGACTGCGTTGTGATAAAGCTGCGGATCGGAACGCCATCGACCGTTTTGTCATTAAATCTCCTGTTTGCCTTGGAAGACAGCCCGGCATCGGTACAGACAACCAGCTGCTCCATGCCATAATCGCGTATTATTTTTTTCTCCAGAGGCTTTAAGGTGGGCTGTTCGTTCTTGTTTCCCGGATAAATATCAAAGGCCAGAGGGATGCCGTCGTAATCCATAAACAGCCCCATTCCAACGATGGGAAGAGGCTGGTGCTGTTTGCTCTTTCCATACCGGCGCAGATCGTCCGCCTCTTCCAGCTCAAAGAAGTAATTCGTGCAGTCGTAATAAAGGATATCTTTTCTGCGCTCAATGACCTTCTGGCTGTTCTTGTATAACTGGGCCTGTATAAAGTCGTTTTCCTCAGAAAGGACGGAAAGTGCCCGGTAAATATCGTGAAGCTCAAAAGAAGGCTGTTCAATCAGCTTACGCGCCTGCTTATTAGAAGAAAGCTTGGAGGAGGGGAAGAGGAGCCTTGTATAGATCAGCTTTGAAAGCACATCATTGAGATCATATTCAAAGGAATGCCGGGAGGAAATATCACGGCAGATTTTATCCAGGCCCATCTGATAGTAAATCTTCTGCAGGAAAAGATACCCGCAGTTAAAGAGCTTCTGCTCCCCTTTTTTGAGGAGTCTGGAAGGGGAGTAGCTGACAAGGACTTCCTTGTTTTCCTCATACTCTCTGCGGTTTAATTCATTGACGTATTCCTGAGCCCACACATAGGGATCTTTCCCGCCGGCTTTCGCAGTGACCTCAGCCAGATTTCCAAGCTTTTCAATGGTGACGGTTGTCACGCTGCCATTGGGTTTGCGGATAGTTTTCTGGACATAAAAGGAAGCTGAGTTTTTGGATTTGCTTACAGTAAGTTTCATGGCAGATACCTCCTAAGCCTTATTATACCATACATAACCACAAATAGCTACATAAAAATATGAAAAACTTGACAAAAAAATATAGGCTTTATGCGGCCTATAAGGATTTTTCATTTATTCAGCTGTCAAACTCCCG
>CALWRY010000182.1 GCA_944384065.1 uncultured Enterocloster sp.
ATCCGCGACTGGTGCATTTCCCGGCAGCTGTGGTGGGGACACCGGATCCCGGCCTACTACTGCCAGGACTGCGGGGAGATCGTGGTGGCAAAGACTGCGCCGGCGGCCTGCCCCAAGTGCGGCGGCACCCGCCTAAAGCAGGATGAGGATACCCTGGACACCTGGTTCTCCTCCGCGCTGTGGCCCTTCTCCACCCTGGGGTGGCCGAAGCAGACGGAGGACCTGGAGTATTTCTATCCCACGGATGTGCTGGTGACCGGCTACGACATCATTTTCTTCTGGGTTATCCGTATGGTATTCTCCGGCATCGAGCAGACCGGGAAATGCCCCTTCCACACCGTGCTGATCCACGGCCTGGTGCGGGATTCCCAGGGCCGGAAGATGAGCAAATCCCTGGGCAACGGCATCGATCCCCTGGAGGTCATCGACAAATACGGCGCGGACGCCCTGCGCATGACCCTGATCACGGGAAATGCCCCGGGCAATGACATGCGCTTCTACTGGGAGCGGGTGGAGAACAGCCGGAACTTTGCCAACAAGGTGTGGAACGCCTCCCGGTTCATTATGATGAACATTGAGAAGGCGCCGGATGTGTCCGGGGTGGGCCTCACCGATCTGACCATGGCGGACAAATGGATTCTCTCCAAGGTCAACACCCTGGCAAAGGACGTGACGGAGAACCTTGACAAGTACGAGCTGGGCATTGCCCTCCAGAAAGTCTACGACTTTATCTGGGAGGAGTTCTGCGACTGGTACATCGAGATGGTAAAGCCCCGGCTTTACAGCGAGGAGGATCCCACCAAGGCGGCGGCCATCTGGACCTTGAAGACCGTGCTGATACAGGCGCTAAAGCTCCTTCATCCCTTTATGCCCTTTA
Source organism: uncultured Enterocloster sp. (assembly GCA_944384065.1). Taxonomy (GTDB): domain Bacteria; phylum Bacillota; class Clostridia; order Lachnospirales; family Lachnospiraceae; genus Enterocloster. The sequence continues at coordinate 878 of CALWRY010000182.1, forward strand.
TCACGGAGGAGATCTTCTGCAACCTCCAGGACGAGGAGGAGACCATCATGGTGTCCGCCTGGCCGTCCTACCGGGAGGACTGGAATTTTGCCGCTGAGGAGCACGACACAGAGATTATAAAGGAGGCGGTGCGGGCCATCCGGGGCGTGCGCACCTCCATGAATGTGCCGCCCAGCAAGAAGGCCTCGGTCTATGTGGTGTCGGAAAAGGAGGAGCTTCTGGCCGTATTTGAGCACAGCCGGGCGTTCTTCGCGGCCCTGGGAAGCGCCGGAGAGGTATTCCTTCAGAAGGACAAGGCAGGCATCGGAGAGGACGCGGTGTCCGCAGTGATTCCCGGCGCGGCCATCTATATGCCCTTTGCGGAGCTGGTGGACATCGCCAAGGAGATCGAGCGCTTAAAGGGCGAGGAGAAGCGGTTAAATGGGGAGCTGGCCCGCTCCAACGGCATGCTGAAGAACGAGAAGTTCTTAAGCCGGGCGCCCCAGGAGAAGATCGAGCAGGAGAAGGCAAAGCTTGAAAAATACACGCAGATGATGGAGCAGGTGAAGAACCGCCTGGCCCAGCTTGCGGGAGCGGCGGAAAAATAAGATGAGAGCAAAAAACGCCATTCTTTTATTTATCACAGCCGCCATCTGGGGCGTGGCCTTTGTGGCCCAGAGCGTGGGCATGGACTATGTGGGGCCCCTGACATTCAACTGTGTCAGGAGCCTCCTGGGGGGCCTGGTGTTAATTCCCCTGTGTCTCTTTACGGGCAGGGGAAAGACGGCAGCGGTGCAGGATGCGGGCAGGGAAAAGGCAGCACCGCAGGGCGCGCAGCCCGGCAGCACCAGAAATCTGCTTCTCGGCGGCCTGTGCTGCGGCCTGGCCCTGTGCCTGGCCAGCAATTTCCAGCAGTTCGGCATCCAGTACACCACGGTGGGAAAGGCGGGATTCATCACCGCCTGCTACATTGTCATTGTGCCGGTTCTGGGCCTGTTTTTTGGAAAAAAATGCAGTCCCCTCATGGCTGTGGCCGTGGCCCTCTCCCTGGGGGGCCTGTATCTTTTGTGCATGACCGGGGGAGGCGGAGGGCTGAACCGGGGGGATGTCCTGGTGCTGGTGTGCGCCTTCCTCTTTTCCGTCCACATCATGGTGATTGACTATTTTTCGCCCATGGTGGATGGGGTGAAGATGTCCTGCATTCAGTTCTTTGTCTGCGGGATTGTCTCCGGCATCGGCATGATCCTGTTTGAGGAGCCCAGGCTCAGCCAGATTTTTGCGGCCTGGATGCCGGTGCTCTACGCAGGCGTCATGTCCTGCGGCGTGGGCTATACCCTGCAGATTGTGGGGCAGAAGGGGATGAACCCCACGGTGGCCTCCCTGATTTTGAGCCTGGAGTCCAGCATTTCCGTGCTGGCGGGCTGGGTGCTTTTGGGTGAACAGCTGTCCATGCGGGAGATTTTCGGGTGCGCGCTGATGTTCGGGGCGATTGTTCTGGCCCAGGCGCCTTTGCCGGGCGCGGCTCCTGTCGAAGATGGGGGAGGCTTGCCGTCCGGTGACAGAAGGCGGCGAGAACAACCGGTTGATAATAAACAGCAATTGGGTTAAGATAAGAAGGAGGACGGGATGGAAAAAGCGGAAGAATATCTGAGCCGGATTCCACTGCACGCAAAAAAGAAGCATTCCCTGGAGGAAGTGCGGGCGGTTTTGGAAATCCTGGGAAATCCGAACCGGGACAAGCCCTGGATCCACGTGGCGGGAACCAACGGCAAGGGCTCGGTCTGTGCCTTCCTCACTTCGGTGCTGCGCCAGGCAGGATGCAGGACGGGAACCTTTGTGTCGCCCCACCTGGAGAATATCCGGGAGCGGTTCTTGATCAATGGGGAGATGGTGCGGGAGCCCGTCTTTGAGAGGGGATTTGAGGAGGTCCTGGGTGCGCTTTCGGGGATGAAGGATGCGGGAGCCGGGCACCCCAGCTATTTTGAATTTTTGTTTTATATGGCAATGGTGATTTTCCGGGAGGAAAATGTGGACGTGATGGTGATTGAGACCGGCATGGGAGGGCGCCTTGACGCCACCAATGCCCTGGAAAATCCCTCGGCCTCTGTGATCACCTCGGTGAGCATGGACCATATGGAGTATCTGGGAGATACCCTGGAGAAAATCGCCCGGGAAAAGGCGGGGATTATCCGGGCCGGGACGCCTGTGATTTTCGATGCCTCCAATCCACGGGTGCGGGCGGAGATTGAGGGGGCCGCCTTCCGGAAGGGGGCGGCCCGGTATCCGGTGTGCGAGGAGGACTGCCGGGCGGAGCTCCTAAAAGAGGGCTGCATAAAGGCAGCTGCCAGGCTGCTTGACGGGAGACGGTTCCCCCTTACCATTCCCTTTGAGGCATTTTACCAGACAAAAAACGCTATGCTGGCCCTGCGGACCCTGGAGGTGCTTAGGGGGACGGGGTACAGGGGGATAGGCAGCCTCCCCGCCGGCGGGAGCCGGGACGTATTCGGCCCCATTACCAACGGGCAGATTGCGGAGGGAATCCGCCTGGCCGCCTGGCCGGGGCGGATGGAGCAGGTACGCCCGGGGCTGTATCTGGACGGGGCCAACAATCCGGAGGGGGCTGCAGCCTTCCTGAGAACCGCCGCAGAGATAGCAAAGCGCAGGGGAGAGAGGAGCTTCCTGCTTTTTGGAGCCCTCTCGGACAAGGACTACGAGACAATGATCCGCATCCTGGCAAAGGGATATGCCTGGGACGGCGTGGGCGTCGTCTCGGTTAAGAGCGCCCGGGGAGCCTCGGCGGAGCGTCTGGCGGAGGCCTTTGAAAAGTGGGGCGTCCATCCCGCAGGGATTTACAGGGACGTAAAGGAGGCGCTGCCCGCCATGGAGCGGATGGCGGATGGCGGCCTGATCTTCTGCACAGGCTCCCTGTACCTGGTGGGCGAGATCCGATCCGGCCTTGGGGCGAAGACCGCAGGCCGGTAAGTTGAGGAGGAAAATATATGATTGACTTTGACGAAGAAATTGAGCGTTTTAAGCCGAGCCTGGATGTGGAAGAGGTGGAGGACGCCATTGTGAAGAGCGATCTGACGGACATGACGGACATTATGATGGAACTTTTAAAAGAAAGAGATGAGAAATAGGCGGTGGAGATGGATGTTGCGAGAAAAAACCAGCAGATAGCCAACAGCTTTTACAATCTGGGACTTGAAAAAGCCAGGATCCGGGATCTGTCCGGCGCGGCGGAGTGCCTGAAGAAAAGCCTGCGCTTCAACAAGTACCAGATAGACGCCAGAAATCTGCTGGGCCTAATCTACTATGAAAACGGGGAAGTGGCGGACGCTCTGATCCAGTGGGTCATCAGCCTGAACTTTGAACCCGAAGGGAACCTGGCGGACGAGTATCTGGAGGAAATCCAGAGAAAGCCGGGGCAGCTGGAGATCGAGAGCACGAACGTGAAGTCCTTTAACCAGGCCCTCTGGCACGCCCAGAACGGAAGCGACGATCTGGCGATTCTCCAGCTGGCCCGCGTGGTGGAGGCAAGACCTCATTTTGTGAAGGCGCACCTGCTCCTCGCCCTCCTGTACATGAGGCGGGAGGATTACAACAAGGCGGGCCGTTCCCTGTACAAAATTTTACAGATTGACACCTGCAATCCCAAGGCCCTGTACTACATGTCCATTGTGAAGAAAAACACAGGGCGGGCGGATGTGGAGAAGCGGCGGATGGTGAAGGCATTTTCCCACAAGAAGATGGAGGATGACGATGTGATCAT
>CALWRY010000183.1 GCA_944384065.1 uncultured Enterocloster sp.
AAAATCAGAGCCGGAACAGGGCCGCCTTTGTACCGCTTCTGCCAGTTGGACATTTTCCAGAAATCGTCCATGTCCCGATGGGACATCCACCGGGATATGAAGGGCACCTCATGGCCCAGGGCCTTCTCCGGTATGGAGGCAATGGGACGCTCATCCAGTATCTGATCCCAGTCCTCCCGCACCATCCGATCCGGCCGCATCCGCTGCTCGGACATGGCGAATGCCCAGGCCAGCATGCCGGAATTAAAGCAGCCGCCTCTGCGGGGGATGTCCACAAAGGCGCTTCCCGCGCAGACAAAGCTGAGCATGGCCTTCAGATGGGGATTGCCGCTGGCTGCCGCTGCCCACTGGACATAGCCCAGATAGGAGCCGCCCGTCATGGCGGCCTGGCCGTCGCTCCAGCTCTGGGAGGCAATCCATTTTAGCGTGTCGTCCCCGTCCTCCACCTCGTGGTATTCCGGCTGCCACTCGCCGGTGCTGTCCTCCCGGCCCCGCACATCCTGAACCACCACCGCGAAGCCTCTCTGGACAAAGCGGTAGTAGACGCTGGCTCCCTTTCCTTTTCCGTAGGGGGTCCGCACCAGGACAGCCGGGAAGCGCTGCCCCTGGCCGCCGGGGCAGGCAGTCTGAGCAATGTCCCCCTCTCCGGGCACATACACATCCGTGGCCAGCTGCTCCCCGTCCCGGGTCGGCACCATCCATGTGCCCAAAAAACGCACCGGATACACCGGCCCCGGCTGAAATTCGCCCGCGCCGCCCCCGAGGCTTCCCGTATCCGGGTAAACCATCTCCCACTGGGACAGAGCGGTTTTTCGCTCCATGCCCTTTCGCACCAGCACCGCCAGGAAATCTCTCCCGCTCATGGCCGCCGCGTAAATGGAGCCTTCCTCATAAAATAAATCCATGGGGAACTTCCGGTCCCGCTCAATATAGGCCTCCCCCCGTCGGTTCTGAAATCTCCTGCCCTCTTTTGTCACAAATTGTTCCGGCTTTTTAGCTATCTCCTTCTCAAACTCGGCCCGGGTGCGGAAAAATTCCATCAGGCTGCGGCTGCACAGCCCTTCAAAAAACTGGTCGTCCTCCGCCCCATAGGGCTTTTTGTCCCCCAGCTGGCTCGTAAAGGGATCCAGCCGCCGCACCTGAATCTCCTCTTCCTCCTCAAAGAACGTTCCGTATAAAATTCCGGAGAAATAAAAATTCCACTGTTTCATTTTCTCAGCCTCCCACAATAGCCCGGATGATGTAGGCCACTGCTATTCCCACGTAGTTCCCGCAGACTGCGCCGATAATGCCCATCAGCATTCCGATGCTGATCAGGCTCTTCCACTTGGCGCCGGAGGCCACCAGAGCGGAGGTTGTACCGTCTGCGATGGCTCCCACGATGCCCAAAAGCACGTACTCATAGCGGATTTTCAGCAGGCGGGTCAGGGCCAGATGGAGAATCAGGCTGCCCGCGATCACACAGAAGCAGAACAGGGTGATGGTGAATGCGGAGCCCAAAAAGCCCTTGATGTTCACGGAAATTCCCACAACCGACAGGAACATCATTCCGAAAAACAGTCCCAGGTTCATGGCCCCCTTCACCTGGCGCACCGCCGGAATCTGGGCCACTAAAATGGATAAGGTGGAAATCAGAAGGATCCTTCCGGCGCTGGCGAAATCCGCGCTCATAAAGCCGGAAAGCTTTGTGGAGACCGCCACAATCGTGGTGGAAATGGCCATCAGGATGGCAATATCCTTGATACTCCACTCTTCTGTGCCCATCAGCTCCTGATGGGAGCCGTCCCCCTCCAGCTCCTCCTGGGTAAAGGAATAGGGCCAGAATTTCTGGAACTTCTTCGAGTTCTTCATCAGGGCAGGGGCCGCGAACATCAGCACCATGGTGGGCATTCCCACTACATAGTCCGCCGCATTGGCCGCCGCGATGGTGGATCCGGATGCATTCAATCCGGTGGCAATGGCGGTCAGGTTGGAGCTGCCGCCGGTGTAGGTGCCCACAAACATGCCGGCCACCTTCCAGCCCTCCTCAATCTGCCCGGCAAAGACAGAGCCGAATATAATGGTTACCAGGCAGACGCAGAACACCGCCGACCCGATGGACATGAGGGGCTGCTTTGACATTTTCACAATCTTCTTGAAATCCACATTCAGAAGGTACAGGGAGGTGGATAGGGGGATGCAGTAGGTCTGAATCACCCCGTAGAGCTCGCAGCTGCCGGTTACAATGTTTAAGTTTACCAGAATAATGCCTGTGATAATGACGAGAAGCGCCGGGCCGATCAGCTTCAGCGGCTTAAATCTCTGGGCCCAGAAGGCGCCCGCCACCATGCACAGAATCACCGCCAGCATACTGTCGGAAGTCTGAAAAATAGGGAACATATGCGTCTCCTCCTTAGAATGAAATCTTTAAGCCCAGGCCCGGTTCCTCCGACAGACGGAACATATCGCCGTTTCTTGTGAAGCCGCCGGGCATGCCGTTGTCCGCGTCCTTGTAGTAGAGGAAGCTGTCGCAGTCAGCCTCCGTAATATTTTTCCGGGAAGCCACCAGGCTCAGCCCTGCGGTAATGGCAATCTTAGTCTCCATCATGCAGCCCACCATACAGGTGATGCCGAAGTTCTCCGCCAGAGTGCAGATCTGGCTGCCCCGGTAGAGCCCTCCGCATTTCATCAGCTTGATATTGAAAATGTCCGCCGCCTTCATCTTCGCCGCCCTTGCCGCGTCCTTGACCGTGTGGATGGACTCGTCAAGCATCAGCTGGATGCCGCTTACCTTTTCCTTAAGCTCCCTCGCCCCTTCCAGATCCCAGTCCGGAAGGCATTGCTCCACCGCCTCGATTCCCAGCTTCTTCATCTCCTCCAGAGCGTAGATGGCCTTGCTGACCGTATAGCCCTGGTTGGCGTCCACACGAAGGCGCACATTGGGGCCTACGGCCTGACGGATCAGGGTCAGGGCGCGGATATCCTCCGCCGGGTCAATGCCCGCCTTGATCTTTAAAATGCGGTAGCCCTGTTCATGGACATACCGGCCAGCTGCCTGCGCCATCTTTTCTGGATCTCCGATGCCGATGGTCACATCGTTCTGCACCACATTCTGCCAGCCCCCCAAAACCCGGTAGAGCGGCTGCTCCATGACCTTTCCCATGATATCATAGAGGGCGATGTCCACCGCGCACTTGGCGGATCCGTTTCCGTGAACCACTCCGTCCATCATCTGGTGGATCTTCTCGATCTCCAGGGGATTCATGCCGATAAGGCCGGTCCGGAACATGCCCAGCACCTCGGCGCAGCCGTCCGCTGTCTCCCCGGTCACCGGGGCAAAGGGGGCCGCCTCCCCGTATCCGCAGATTCCCTCGTCGGTCTCCACCTTGATTAACAGGCTCACCGAATGGGCTACCTCGGCAAAAGCTACCTTGAGGGGCTCCGTCAGCTCAATTGAGAACTTTTCAATTTTCACATCTGTAATTTTCATATGCGCTCCTTTTTCATAAATAGTAAATTTTTGTGGCTTTATTTTATAAAATTTTACTATTTATGAAATTTCTTGTCAATCAATTTTTTGTTTCTTTTGCTTTTTTTCCCTTCTTCCGCTATAATGGGTCTGTGGCCCTCAGAGCGTGTTTGAAAATTGCTTTCTGCCAGGTGTGCGTTCCGCTTTGTGGGAGCTTGGGGCCGAATGAAGGAGGCGCAGTGGGCTGCGCTGACTGAATTCGGCCCCAAGATACCGCGAAGTGGGGCGTGCAGATGGCGGGAATGAATTTTCAAACACGCTCTAGGCCGCCTGTCACTAAAATACAATTCCGCGAGGTAGCTATGTTAAAAATCCGAAATTACCGCAAAGAGAGAAATCTGACCATCAAGGAGCTGGCCGCTATGACCGGCATGTCCATCAGCTATATATCCCAGGTAGAGCGGGGGGAGTTAGATCCCTCTCTCTCCTCCCTGCGCAAAATTGCCTCTGTCCTTCAGCTTCCTATATATCTGCTTCTGGACGATGTGGAGATCATGGGGGACCTGACCCGGCGCAAGGATCAGCAGCTGGTCCGCACCTCGGAGGACGGAGCCGTCACCTATCGCTTTCTGACCCCCCTTCCCTCCCCGGAATTTTCTCCCCAGATGCTCCTCATGCATTTTGCAATCGCGCCCCGCTCCCAGGATACGCCGGAGCCCATTCGCCACGCCTCTGAGGAAATGATTTATGTGATGGAAGGGCAGCTGACCATTCAGATTGGCGGCTCCGATATTGTGCTGAATCCGGGAGATACCACGGTAATCCAGAAAAATCTCCCTCACATCTGCAAAAATTGTTCCGATGAGCCGGTAAAGGGCATCTGTTCCATCTCCCCGCCGGTCTGGGGGCGGATGGACCTGGTGGAGGCAGAGCCCTGATGCCTGCACATTTTCGGAAAAGACCTGCGCCGCCAGGCGCACGGCATAAAAAGCGGGCGCCCGTCTGTCCGGGGCGCCCGCGAAATACAATTCCTTCAGCCGCAGGAAATGCTATCTTTCCCTGAAGATATCTGTAATCGCCTGCCACATTTTTACAAGCACATTCCACATCCGCTTTAGAGGACTCTCCTGCTTTTCAGAAAGCTCATTGTCCAG
>CALWRY010000184.1 GCA_944384065.1 uncultured Enterocloster sp.
GCTCCCTCTGGGCATTTGCAATAGATTGAATATAAGGGAGATACTCCCTGCCGTCTGCCGTCAGCGTAATACCCGTTCTGGAGCGCAAAAGCAACGTAGTGGAAAGCTCCTTCTCCAATGTACGGACCATCTGACTTAGCGCCGACTGTGTATATCCCAAAGTCTCCGCCGCCCGGCTGAAGCTTCCTGTCTCCACAATCTTTATAAAAGTCTTATATCGATTCATCCTATTTCTCCATATTTTTTACATTAGTTAATCTAATATTTCTATTATAATTTTTCGCTTTTCTAATTTCAAGTTTAAGTTTATAATAAAATACACAAAAAGAGGTGTGATGATGCAAAATGATAGGATAAAATATCTAAAATCAGGAATCCGAACTGGAATCCCCATCATGCTTGGGTATCTGTCCGTAGGATTTACTTTGGGAATTGCCGCCCGCAGCTGTGGTCTCAATGCTTTCCAGGCGTCCCTCGCAAGCCTGCTGCTCAACGCTTCCGCTGGGGAATTTGCCGGTTTTACCGCTATAGCTGAGAAGGCAGCCTATCTGGAGCTGGCAGTGATTACACTGGTCATCAATGCCCGGTATCTGCTCATGTCCTGCTCCCTGAGCCAGAAGTTGGATCCCAAGACTGGATTTTTCCATCGAATGCTTATAGGATATGATGTGACCGACGAACTTTTCGGAGCGGCAATCTCCGTAAGAGGCAAATTAAGTCCCTGGTATTTTTACGGGCTCATGCTCATTTCCATGCCCGGCTGGGCGCTTGGATCCTGTCTGGGTGTTTTAGTAGGAGACATACTGCCTGCAGAGCTGAGCCTGGCCTTTAATATGGGACTCTACGGTATGTTTATTGCAGTGGTAATCCCTACCGCCAAAAGGGAACGCCCTCTGCTTTTATTCATTCTTGCTGTGATGGCTGTAAGCGCTGCAGCCTCTGTTTGTCCGCTGACAAAGGATCTGTCCTCTGGAATGCGCATTATGATTATTACAATCCTCACGTCCGCGGCAGCGGCATGCTTTACTCCAAACAAACAGGAGGCTTACAATGGAGCATAACATATACCTGTATCTTCTTGTTATGGCGGTGGTTACCTACCTTGTGCGGGTCCTTCCCCTGCTTTTTATAAGAAGGGAAATTTCAAATCCCACTATCCGCCTGTTTTTCCACTATGTACCGTATGCCACTCTAACCGCTATGACCTTTCCTGCGGTTATGGAAACCGCGACTCTTCCTGTTTTCGGACTTTTATCGCTGGCAGCCGGTGTATTTCTTGCCTGGAAAGGAGGCGGCCTGCTGACAGTCTCTGCCGTCTGCTGTGCTGTAGTGTATATATGTGAAAAAGTTTCATCATTCTTATAAACAAATTGAATTTTTTTGTAAATTATGCTATACTATTGGAAAACAATGTAAAATCTTATAAATATTTACAATAAATTTAAGAAAGGGGCAAAATAATGAAAAAAAGAGAGCGTGTATTCGCTGCAATGAAAGGGGAGCCAGTTGATAAAATCCCCAGCTATTTTACCATGCACTTTCCCCGGGAGGTGGCTTTTGGCGAAGCGGCCGTGGAAGAGCATCTTCGTTTCTTTAAGGAAGTCAATCCGGATATCCAGAAGATTATGAATGAAAATCTGGTTCCCAACATGGGATCCATCAAGACGCCGGAGGACTGGAAATGCATTCGGACCATCAGTCTGAATGATAAGTTCATGCAGGATGAAATTGAGCTGGTTAAACGGGTGCTGGACAAGTGTGATCACGACGCTTTCAATATAGGAACGCTTCACGGAATTGTAGCTTCCACCATTCACCCCATTGAGCCGGATTACGGCTATATGCCAGTGCGGCAGCTTCTGTGCAGCCATCTGCGCCAGAACAAGGCCCCGGTTCTTGATGCCATGAAGAAGATTGCGGACGGCATGTGCCAGCTGGCCCAGAAGTTCGTGGAGCTGGGACTGGACGGTATCCTCTATGCCGGACTTGGCGGCGAGCGTTTCCTGTTCACCGACGAGGAATTTGCGGAATACATTATGCCTTTTGACAAGCAGATCATGACGGCCTGCCTGGAAGCCGGCGGCTACAACATCCTGCACATGTGCAAAACAGATGTGAACTTTGATCGGTACAAGAGCTACAAGGGGCTTTACACCATCGCCAACTGGGGTGTCTATGAGGCAAATCTGAGCCTGACTGAGGGCCGAAAGATCTTTACGGACTGCGCCATTATGGGCGGCCTCTCCAATCACAAAGGCCCCCTTACCGATGGAACTCCTGACGAGATTCGTGCGGAGGTTAAGAAGGTGGTTGCGGAGATTGGAAACCGCGGTTTTATTCTTGGAACCGACTGTACCATTCCTACGGGAACTCCCTACAGCAATCTTCGGATCGCCGTGGACGCGCTGGAAGGACTGTAAGTAACGCAACGGTGCGGGACAGCGCATTCTGCGGTGTACCTGAACTATATAAAATATTTTAATGGGAGGGAACCAATATGAGAAAACACTTACTTTCAGCAGTGCTGCTTACAGCGATGGCTCTTTCTGTCACAGCCTGCGGCGGATCCTCTTCTGAGGAGACAACGGCTGCTCAGGCAGCTGGCACCCAGGCAGCAGCAGCTGAAGAAGCGGCTGGTGAAGAAGCTTCTGGCGAGACTGAAGCTGCCGGTGAGGCCGAGGAGGTGTATCCGGACGGCACCATGACCATCTACGCCTATGGACAGCCCCAGTATCTGCAGATCTATTTCGACGACTGGCTGGAGCGCAATCGTGACATTGCTCCCGGCGTGAGCATTGAAATTGTCCAAACCCAGGATGTGAACGATGCACGCGAAAAGATCAGCATGACCTATCTGTCCGGCGCCATGGATGATCTTCCCACCGCTACCATGATTGACCCCGTAAGTCTTATTGACCTGGCTAAGGGCGGGATCCTCTTAGATGTAACCGAGGATGCCACTCCGCTGATCCCTGAGCTGGTAGAAGGCGCATTCAATGACGCCACCCTGGACGGGAAGATTTATGGCTATCCCGATTCCGTGCGTCCCCAGCTTTTGTTCTACAACCAGAGAATCTTTGATGAGTACGGTGTAGATCCTGCCCAGATGGAGACCATCGAAGGATGGATCGAGGCTGGACGGCAGCTGAAGGAGAAGAGCGGCGGAGCCACCTATCTCTCCTACATCGATCCCACCAACCACACTTGGAGATACTATGGACGCCGCGGACTTATGCCCCAGGCTGGAGCACGCATCTGGGATGACCAGGGCAATGTAGTTATCGGTACGGACGAGGGCGCAAAGAGAGCCTTTACCACTCTCGATACACTCTGCCAGGAGGATCTGTTATTCAAATCCACCATTTTGGAACCCCCGATGTATGACTCCATCCGTGAAGACAAGATTGCTACCTTCTATATTGGAGCATTCTGGGACGAGTTCCTCCGCCTGAACGTACCGGAGACTGCCGGTGATTGGCGCGTGATGAAGGCTCCCGTCTATGAAGATTTGAACCTTGGCGGAGCTCCTGTATCCCAGTACTGGGCCCTCATCAATAACCCGGACGATCCCTATACCACCTTATTCCAGAAGCTGTGGCATGACTTCCAGTTTGACAACGAGGCCCGCAAGGAGTGGGTAAATGAGGTTGAGTCCCAGAATGGCCCCTATGCAAACCCTGTCGCTCTGTCCATGCTGGAGGATCCCTTCTGGAAGGAGCCCTCTGATTTCTACGGCGGCCAGTCCTTCCGTGAAATGGAAGGAAAGGGTCTGGAGAACAGCTCCCAGAATCTGGTAGTAACTCCGGAGGACTCTGAGGCAGATACCATCATCAGTGCGGAGCTGGAGAAATATGTGGCTGGAGATCAGACCATGGATGAGGCTATTGCCAATATGCAGGCGAACCTTGAATCCAGAATTGGCCAGGCAACTATACAATAAGCGGTTCAGGACAAATCTGTCCTGAGTCGCTGCACAAAGATTACAAATGCGCGGCATGGATCTGCAGCGGGATCCGTACCGCGCATTTTCTTAAGAAAGGAGGCAGCTTGTGGCAAAGTTTTTAAAGAAATACAGATACCCCTATCTATTTATCCTGCCATTTTTTATTTTATTTTTGGTCTTTCAGCTTATTCCGAACATATGGACTATCTACATAAGCTTGACAGAATGGAATGGTATCGGTGACCCCACCTTTGTGGGAACAGAAAACTATACCATGCTCTTTAAAGACTACATGTTCTGGGATGCTCTGAAAAATACGGTGGTATACTGGATTTCCGGCGTTGTACTCATTCTGATATTGGCCCTGATCATTTCAAGTCTTCTCAATTATTCCCGGCTGCGGGCCAGATCCTTTTTTAAAAGCGCCACTTATCTGCCCAATATATGCGCCGTTATCTCTATGGGACTTATATTCAGCATGCTCTTCGAGCAGAACACCGGACTGGTTAATCAGGTTCTGGTAACCTTCGGAGGCGAGCGGGTGGACTGGCTCACCGGCACCCGATACTCCAAGCTCCCTGTTATTGTCCTGAACGTATGGAGAAATACCCCTTGGTTTACCATGATCCTTC
>CALWRY010000185.1 GCA_944384065.1 uncultured Enterocloster sp.
CGGCGTGAAGGGGCGGCGGCAGAGAACCAGCGGAGCGCTGCCATTTTCATGGTTCTCCTTTTTCCGCAGGGCCTCGTTCCTAAGGCTCCGTTCCAATTCCTCCAGCTCCTCATGAAACTGCGGCGCTGCCGCCGTCAGAAGCGGGCCATAGGGGAGAAGCTTTTCTATTTTGCGCAGGGCCACCCTTCCCCCTCCCACCACCAATCCTTGGGCTTGGGAAAGCTCTATGAAAAAAGGAAAATACGCCATGTCTCTCTCCTATCGTAACAATTCAAACGACGGGGTTCTTCTTCGGTTCGCAGTAATACTGCCATCCGCTGTCTGTCCTCACTCTGCGGACCGACACGCCAAATACCTCGTCCAAGGCTCCCCCGGCATAAATCTCCTCCGGGCTTCCCGCCTGCTTTAAACGGCCCTTATACAGGAGGGCCAGGCAGTCCGCCCCCCGCAGCGCCAAATCCAAATCGTGGAGCACCAGCACCACCGCCCGCCCGGCATCCGCCAGCCGTCTAGCCAGGGCCATGACCTCCAGCCGGTGCCGGATATCCAGGTAGGCCGTGGGCTCGTCCATAAAAATAGAGGGGGTATCCTGCGCCAAGGCCATGGCCAGGTACACCTTCTGCCTCTGGCCGCCGCTGAGCTGGCCCATTGGCCGCTCCGCCAAATCCAGGGCGTCCGCCCATTCAAGGGCCTGGCGCGCCTTGCCGTAATCCTCCTTCCGATATCTTCTGGGATAGGATAGATAGGGGAAGCGGCCATGGAGCACCATGCGTTCCGCCGTGATATTCGGAACCCCGCGGCTCTGCGCCAGGTAGGCCGCCCTCTGCGCAATCTGCCTGGGCGAAAGCGTCCGTATATCCTGGCCATCCAAAAGCACCTGTCCCTGCCCGATGGGAATCAGCCCCAGAGCGGCCCGCAGCAGGGTACTCTTTCCGCAGCCGTTCGGTCCCAAAAGCACGGTAATCTTTCCCTGGGGAAATTTCAGGGAAACATCCGAAAACACCTGTCTGTCCCCATATCCCGCGCTGACATGCCGAAGCTCAACCATGGATTCTTCCCCCCTTCTGCCGCAGAAGCAGCCAAATAAAAAAGGGGCCGCCCAAAAATGACATAACAATTCCTACCGGAAGCTCAAAGGGTGCAAAAATCAGCCGGGAAAGCAGGTCGCAGCCGCACAGAAGGGCTCCTCCCCCCAGCGCAGAGGCCGCCAAAAGAGGGCCGCTCTCCTCCCCCACAAGACGCCGCATCATATGGGGAACCACAAGCCCCACAAAGCCCAGAAGACCGGCGAAGCTCACGGCCGCACCTGCAAGGGCCGCTGCCAGTGCCAAAAACACCAGCCGCAGCGGCCGGGCAGAAAGTCCCAGAGCCTGGGCCTGCTCCCTTCCCAGCGCAAGAACATCCAGCTCATTGTGCAGGCTGAGCGCAATAAGAATGCCCGGAGCAATCAGACCGAGCGCGGGGAGCAGCTGCGCCATGGATACGCCGGAGAGCCCGCCGATGCGGAAATCCGAATATCCATTCAATGCCTCCGGCACAAAGGTAACCACCGCGTCCACACCTGCGTTAAAGACGCCGGAAAGGGCCACGCCGGCCAAAACCAGAGTGAGGCGGGAGGCGCCGGTCCGCTCTGCCACGGCCAGCACTAAAACCGCGCCAAAAAATGCCCCTGCCATGGCTGCCAGTGGGACTGCTGCCACCGCTGTGGGCACCGCCGCACAGCACAGGGCCGCCGCCAGCCCCGCCCCCGCATTCACCCCGATGGTACCGGGGGAGGCCAGGGGATTTGCCAGAACGCCCTGAATAATAGCGCCGGACGCAGCCAGGGCCGCCCCGGCAAGGAGCCCCGCGCAGGTCCGCGGCAGCCGCACGTAGCGCACAATTCTGGCCGCCGCACTCTCCCCCGGAGAAATGAGGCTTGCGAGCACCTGGCCCAAGGGCACAGGCTCCGCTCCCAGGCAGAGGCTGAGAATCCCTGTCACCGCCGCAGCCAGCGCAAGCAGCCCGATTGCTCTTCTATGCAGATGTCCGGAACAGCGCATTTTACTGTATGGGATACAAAATATCCGCGAGCTTTTCATAAGCCTCACCCCACCGCGCATTTGGTTTCAGATTATAAAGCTGCTGGTCCATGATGTGAAACCGGCCTTCCCGAACTGCCGTGAGCCCCGCCCAGGCCGGATTGGACAGGAGGGTGCTCTCCAGCATGGCCTGGGCATCCGAATTGTCCGCGCCCTGGAGCACAGCAAATATATAATCCGGGTCCGCAGCCAGGATTGTCTCCAGGCTCAGTTCTTCTAATAAGCCGCTTTCGCTGTCCGCAATGTTCTCGCAATCCAGGTCCGCGAGCATTTCCCCCAGCACAGTTCCCTGGCTTCCCTTGACCTTGCAGCTGGAGCCTGTGGCCCGTATGTAGAGAACCGTTGGACGGCTTCCGGTCACCCGCTTTCGGGCCACCTCAATCTTCTCCTCCACGCCCAGGCCGTACCTCTCGTAGGCCTCCCTGTCTCCGGTGAGCTGGGTGCAGATGTCGAGAAGGCGCAGGTAATCCGCAAAGGAGCTCACGTCAAAGCAGGCTGCGGGGATGCCCATTTCTTCCAGCATGCCCGCAAGCTCCACATCCGCCGCTGTCTTTGTGCTCCCCAGCACAAAGTCCGGCTCTGCAGCCAGGAGTACCTCTGTGCTGGGCGTTTTCACTGCGCCCAGATTTTTCACTGTATCCGGAAGATGTAAGTCAAACTGGGTCCAGGTATCATCCGCTGCGGCCACAAGGCTGTCCCGGCCGCCGGCCAGGCACCAGACATCCGCGAAGCTTCCGATGAGGGCTGCGGCCCGCCTGGGCTGTGAGACGGAAAGCGTGCGGCCCAGGTCGTCGGTGAAGGTAATTTCTTCTGCGGGCTGCTCCGCCTGGGAGGCGCCAGGTTCCGCCTGGGAGGCAGCTGCCTGGGGAGCTGCGGGCTCTGTCTGGGATGTCTGGAATGCAGCTGTCTGAGAGACAGCATCCCGGGCAGGCGCAGCCCCGCCTTCTCCCCCTGAGCGCCCGCAGCCGCCGGCTCCCAGTGCCAGCAGGAGGAGCCCTATAAGCGCCGCTCTTCTCATGCCAGATAAGGAGCCGCAAGCTCCTCGACGCCCTGGGGATTTGCCGCAAGCCATGCGGAAAACTCCAGGCCGCTCCCAGACACCCTCCGCCCCAGCTCCACGAGGAAGGCGGGAATGTCCTTTTCCAGAAGAATGCCTATCTCCCGGCCCATCTGCTCCTTTCCCTGCGACGCATTTCCCCCCACATAAAGGGTAAATGCGCTCTTAAGCTCCCCGTCCACCTTACGGGAAGCCCCCCGAAAGCCCATGCTTCCGGTCTGGTGGGTGCCGCAGGAGGAGGGGCAGCCGGAAATATGCATCTGCGGGAGAGCGCCGTCCGGAATGCCTGCCTCCCGCACCGCCTTCACGCAGGCGCCAAGCAGTCCCTGGGAGTCCCGCAGGCCCACCTGGCAGGTGGCGCTTCCGATGCAGCTCACCGACGTCTCGAACAGGGTTCCTGCATTGTCATCCTGAATCAGGGAGATCACCCGCTCTGTCTCGCCGCCGGTGAGGTTCACAATATAGGCGGTCTCGTCCGGAGCCAGGCGCATCTCGGCGCCCTCCATCTCTCCGAGAAGATCGCTGAGCCTGCAGAGCACGGAAAGATCCGGCTGGCCGCCAAGGGGATGCCAAGCCACTGCGTACAAGCCCTTCTGCTTCTGGGGTGTCACCCACCTGCCGCTCACCCGGACGCCGTCGCCCGCTTTCTCCACTGTCTGGAGCCTGGGAGAAATATCCAGGTTCTCACCGCTCTCCAACACCTGGGCAAGCTTCTCCCCAAATGCCGCTGCGTAGGCCTCCGGCCCGCCGCAGGCCTCCTGCATGTAGCGCGTCCTGGCCTTTCCCCGGTTCTCATAGTTTCCATAGGCGCGGAAGGTCAGCCACATGGCCTTGATATAATAGAGAATCTTTTCCGGAGCCACGGCCTCCGCCACCTTCACGCCAAAGCGCGGATTATTTCCCAGGCCTCCGGCGCTGTACACGTCAAATTTTCCATCCGGCCGGGCCGCAAATCCCAAGTCCCGATAGGTGGCATGGGTTATATTGGCCGGGGAATTGGAAAAGCAGACCTTTAGCTTTCTGGGCATTTTCTCCGCGTCGATAAACTGCAGAAGGTACTCTCCCGCTGCCTCCGCCCAGGGAAGGACGTCAAAATGCTCCCCCGGTTCCAGGCCGGATAGAGGGGAACACATTACGTTTCTCGGGAAATCCCCGCCGCCTCCCATGATGGCGATTCCCGCGTCCAGCGCCTGCTCCATAATCGGATACAGCTGCTCCGGCTTTAAGTCGTGAAGCTGGATGGTCTGGCAGGTAGTAAAATGCACCCGCTTCACCCCATACTCCCGTATCATCCGGGCCACAAAAGCCAGCCGCTTGCCAGTGACGCGGCCCGCCGGCATGCGCAGCCGCAGCATGCTTGCCTTCCCGTCCTTCTGGGCATAGCTCCCATA
>CALWRY010000186.1 GCA_944384065.1 uncultured Enterocloster sp.
ACAGAATGATATTTGCGAGAAATCGGGGATTCCTCTCAGAACGGTAAAAAGACTTATGACCAATCTCAAAAAAGATGGAAAAATACAACGAAAGGGTTCCAGCAGAAACGGTTCGTGGGTCATTATGGATCCAAAGAAGTAAAGCAGATGGCAGCAAAGTCTATTTTTGCAGCCTGACAACCATTTGAAAGCCCGCCTCCCCGCAAGGAACCAGTTGCCATTCTCCCGCCAAGAGGGTATACTACTAAATATGTGCGGCACAGCAGAGCCAGAGGACAGAGCGTCTGCAGAGCCGCCTGTACTGTTATAGAATATGAACGAACACAGGGAGGAACACCATGCCGGTTTTTGATTTTACAGGCTCGCCGGAGGGCGCAAGGGAGCCGGAATGCACCTATGAGATTTTCTACTCCAGCGGGGAGACAGCCAGCCCGGAGCATCCGATTTTGATTCTCGACAATAAGGGCGGCGCCCTGGAGCACCACGCGGAGGGAACCTTTGAGGATCCGGGCCGGAGGACGGCCTTTTCGTGGAAGCGGGGAAGGGAGAGCGTGAGCGCGGATATTTTACGCATTGACGCCCGGTTTGTAAGCCTTTTAAAATGGCTGGGGGAGAACCGAATAAGCGTGCGCCTGTCCGGGGAGAACCGGGCGGAGGGGTACGCGGTGTACAGGATCCGGGAGACGGCCCTGGGCGGGGGAGGCAAGCTCTCCGCAGCGGACGGCTTTCTCCAGTTCATGATCGAGCGCCTTTTGGCCAGCGAGGCCCCCTCCCGTGAGATGCCCGACGAGGAGGAGGCGGAGAGCGGGGACAGCTTAAAGCTCACCAGCATCCAGAGCATCACGGACTTTATCAACTGCGCGGGCCGAACCCTGCCGGAGAATATCCGCCTCTGGGCCAGAAGAAACCTGGCGGTAGCCCACTCCCACGAGGTATCCCAGGAGGAGCGGCGCCACGCCCAGCGGGCCCTGTCCATCATGCTCAACATCCGGTGGAAGGGGAGCTATTTTCCGCCCATCGACCCAAAGGAGGCCAGGCGGATCCTGGACGAGGAGCTCTACGGGATGGAGCGGGTGAAGCAGCGGATCATTGAGACCATCATCCAGATCAACCGGACCCACACCCTTCCGGCTTACGGGCTTCTCCTCATCGGGCCTGCGGGAACGGGCAAATCCCAGATCGCCTACGCGGTGGCCCGGATCCTGAAGCTGCCCTGGACCACCCTGGACATGAGCTCCATCAATGATCCGGAGCAGCTCACGGGGAGCTCCCGGATCTATGCCAATGCCAAGCCGGGTATTATTATGGAAGCTTTCTCTGTGGCCGGGGAGTCCAACCTGGTATTTATCATCAATGAGCTGGACAAGGCGGCTGCGGGAAAGGGAAATGGGAACCCCGCCGACGTGCTGCTGACCCTGCTTGACAATCTGGGCTTTACGGACAACTATATGGAGTGCATGATCCCCACCGGGGGCGTGTACCCCATCGCCACGGCCAATGACAAGAGCCAGATCAGCGCGCCCCTTATGTCCCGCTTTGCGGTGATCGAGATTCCGGACTATACGCCGGAGGAGAAGAAGATTATCTTCTCCCGCTATGCCCTTCCCAAGGTGTTGCGGCGCATTGGCCTGCGTCCGGAGGAGTGCGTTCTCACGGAGGAGGGGCTTAAGGCAGTCATCGATCTGCACCGGGACACCAGCGGGATCCGGGATCTGGAGCAGGCTGCGGAGCACATCGCCGCCAATGCCCTGTACCAGATTGAGGTGGACCATGTGAAATCCGTGGCCTTTGACGGGCAGATGGTCCGGGAGCTTCTGGGGTAGAGAGGAGAGTGAAGACATGAACGAAGGCTATGATTTGAGCTTTGTCAATCTGGGCATCACCATTGAGCATCTGAGGAACAGCATATCTGTCTTTGGGTTCCGCATCGCCTTCTACGGCATTATTATCGGGATCGGCATGCTGGCCGGCATCGGGGTGGCCTGCTCGGACGCCAAGCGCCGGGGCCAGGATCCGGACCTGTATCTGGACTTTGCCCTGTACGCCATTATATTTTCCATCATAGGGGCCAGGCTCTACTATGTAATCTTTGAGTGGGACATGTACAAAAATGATCTCCTGCAGATTTTTAACCTGCGGGCCGGAGGCCTGGCCATCTACGGGGGTGTGATCGGGGCAGTGCTCACCCTCATTGTGTACACCCGGATAAAGAAGGTTTCCTTCTTCTCCATGGCGGACAGCGGAGTGCTGGGCCTCATCACCGGGCAGATCATCGGCCGGTGGGGAAATTTCTTCAACTGCGAGGCCTTCGGCGGGTTTACGGACAATCTTCTGGCCATGCGCATCAAGATGAGTCTGGTGAACCCCTCCATGATCTCCCAGGAGCTCATGGACAAGCAGATCGTGGAAAATGGGACGGCCTACATCCAGGTCCACCCCACCTTCCTCTACGAGTCTCTGTGGAACCTGGTGGTTCTGGCGTTTATGCTCTGGTACAGGAAGCGCAAGCATTTTGAGGGGGAAATGCTGTGGGTGTATTTTCTGGGCTACGGCCTGGGAAGGCTGTGGATCGAGGGGCTGCGCACGGATCAGCTGAAGCTTCCGGGCACGCCCCTGGCAGTGTCCCAGCTCTTGTCAGCGGTGCTGGCGCTGGCGGCGGCAGGGGTGATCATATGGCGGCGCCGAAAATCTGTTACCTGTATGTAGTACCCTGAAAAATGGAACAGCCATATATTGTAGACAGTCTCGAAATCCATCGGGACTGTCTTTTTTTTGCAAAAAAAAAGGAAAAAACTGCCAGATTTTTTTTAAGGAAAACGTAAAAAAATCCTTGTCATTTCCCAAATTCTGTACTATGATAGACATACAAGTGGTAGAAAGTGGTGCAAAGTGGTAAAGGATGGTTGTTAGGTGGTTGAAGTGGGAGACCCTGGAGGCATCTGCTTGCGGATGCTTACCCGTGGGTCTCTTACGTAAACCCTTCGCCGCCATGATGTACAGCGGGTGATGTGCTATGTTCATGGGTGAATACAATCATACAGTGGATGCGAAGGGGCGGGTGATCGTTCCTTCCAAGTTCAGAGAGCAGTTAGGGGATGAGTTTGTTGTGACAAAGGGACTCGATAACTGCCTTTTTGTGTATGAAAATTCCGAATGGGCCGCCCTGGAAGAGAAGCTGCGCACCCTGCCTCTCACCAACGCCGCAGGACGTAAGTTTTCACGTTTCCTCCTGGCGGGAGCTACCACCTGTGAAGTCGACAAGCAGGGACGAATCCTCCTTCCGGCTGTCCTCAGGGAATTTGCCGGGATTGAGAAGGAAGCCGTGCTGGTAGGTGTGGGGAGCCGGATTGAAATTTGGAGCCGGGACAAGTGGACGGCGGCCAACACCTTTGACGACATGGAAGAAATTGCAGAACACATGGAAGGCCTGGGAATCTGATGGAAGGACAAGGATTTGTACATAAACCCGTACTCCTTTACGAGACGGTTGGAAGCCTGAATATCAAGCCCGGCGGCATCTACGTGGACGGAACCTTGGGCGGCGGCGGACATGCCTATGAGGTGTGCAAGCGGCTGGGAAGCGGAAGTCTTATCGGCATCGATCAGGATGGGGACGCCATCCGGGCAGCCTCCGAGCGGCTTACCCCCTTCGCGGACAAGGTATCCATTGTGAGAAGCAATTACGAGAACATCGAAGAAGTACTTGCGGATTTACATATCGATAAAGTGGACGGCATCTACCTGGATCTGGGGGTTTCCTCCTACCAGCTGGACACGCCGTCCAGAGGATTTACCTATAGAGAAGACGCCCCCCTGGATATGCGTATGGATGACAGGCAGGACCGCACGGCGGCGGACATCGTCAATACCTATGACGAGGGAGAGCTGTACCGCATCATACGGGACTACGGGGAGGACCGCTTCGCGAAAAACATTGCAAAGCATATTGTGAGGGCAAGGGAGGATAAGCCCATCGAGACCACCGGGGAGCTGGCAGAGATTATAAGGGCAGCCATTCCGGCCAAGGTCAGGGCCACAGGAGGCCATCCGGCCAAGCGGACGTTTCAGGCCATACGCATCGAGTTAAACAGGGAGCTGGATGTGCTGGAGCATTCCATCGACGCCATGATCCGCCTGCTGGCCCCGGAGGGGCGGCTGTCCATCATCACCTTCCACTCCCTGGAGGATCGGATCGTGAAGGCCAGCTTTCGGAGGAATGAATCTCCCTGCACCTGTCCCCCGGATTTTCCCGTCTGCGTCTGCGGCCGGGTCAGCATGGGGAAGGTGATTACCCGAAAACCCATTCTCCCCTCACAGAAGGAACTGGAAGATAACAGCCGGGCGGCAAGCGCCAAGCTGCGCGTCTTTGAGCGGGCAGCGGGAGAGCTTCCGCCCCAGTAGAAGGGAAGGAGGTGTTTGATATGGCACCGAGAAGACAGGCGTCTCCCCGGACAGGGGGGA
>CALWRY010000187.1 GCA_944384065.1 uncultured Enterocloster sp.
ATCTTCTCGGGAAACGGTCTTCCCCACGACCAGCTGGCTGCCCAGATCGTGCAGCAGGCCTCCCTGGGGGATGACTCCGGCGAGCAGTTCGCCATCGTGTTCGGCGCTATGGGAGTAAAGCACGATGTGGCGGATTTCTTCCGCCGGACCTTTGAGGAGAGCGGCGTGTCCGAGCATGTGGCCATGTTCATCAACCTGGCCAATGACCCGGTGGTGGAGCGTCTGATCACCCCCAAGATCGCCCTGACGCTGGCGGAGTATCTGGCCTTTGAGCGGGGGATGCATATCCTGGTCATCCTGACGGATATGACCTCCTACGCCGAGGCCCTGCGCGAGGTGTCCTCCTCCAAGGGAGAGATCCCCTCCCGGAAGGGCTTCCCCGGCTATCTGTACAGCGATCTGGCCTCCCTCTATGAGAGAGCGGGAATTGTGGCGGGCCGGCCCGGATCCGTGACCCAGATTCCGATTCTCACCATGCCCAACGACGACATCACCCACCCCATCCCGGATCTTACGGGATACATCACAGAGGGACAGATTGTGCTGGACCGGCAGCTGAACGGCCAGTCCATCTATCCGCCCATCAATGTGCTCCCCTCCCTGTCCCGTCTGATGAAGGACGGCATCGGCGAGGGCTACACCCGGGCGGATCACCAGGACGTGGCGAACCAGCTCTTTTCCTGCTACGCCAAGGTGGGGGACGCGCGCTCCCTGGCTTCGGTTATCGGCGAGGATGAGCTGTCCCCCATTGACAAGAAGTACCTGGAATTCGGAAAGGCTTTTGAGGAGACCTTTGTGGGCCAGGACGTCCATGAGAACCGGACCATTATCGAGACACTGGAGATTGGCTGGAAGCTCCTTCGGATGCTTCCCAGAGAGGAGCTTGACCGGATCGACACCAAGGTTCTGGATCAGTATTATAATGCCGGGAGGTGAGGCAAGTGGATCCCAATTCATTTCCCACAAAAGGAAATTTAATTCTTGCAAAAAATTCCTTAAGCCTGGCCTCCATGGGCTATGGGCTTATGGACAAAAAGCGGAATATTCTCACCCGGGAGCTCATGAGCCTGATCGATGAGGCCAAGGGCATCCAGTCAGAGATTGACTCCACCTTCCGGGCGGCCTACGCGGCCCTGCAGCGGGCCAACATCGAGCTGGGCATCAACTATGTCCAGGAGATCGGACTGTCCGTGCCTGTGGATCAGGATGTGAAGATCAAGGCCCGGAGCATCATGGGGACGGAGATTCCCCTGGTACAGCACGAGGAGAGGCCTATGGGCCTGGCCTACGGCTTCAACAACACCACGGAAACCTTAGACGAGGCCCGTTACCATTTTGAGAAGGTGAAGGAGCTGACCATTAAGCTCTCCATGGTGGAAAATTCCGCCTACCGCCTGGCCAATTCCATACGCAAGACCCAGAAGCGGGCCAACGCGTTAAAGAATATCACCATTCCCCGCTATCGGGAGCTGACCCGAAGCATTTCCAACGCCCTGGAGGAGAAGGAGCGGGAGGAGTTCACCCGGCTGAAGGTGATTAAGAGAAATAAAGGAAACAATTAAGGACGGCGCGTTATGGAGCAAAAGAGCAGATGGGAAAAGGAACATTATTCATTTGATGATCTGAGGGAGATTACGGCTGTGCTGCGCTCTCCGGAGGGCTGTCCCTGGGACAGGGAGCAGACCCTGGAGAGCCTGCAGAAGCACCTTAAGGAGGAAGCCCAGGAGGTTTTCCAGGCGGTGGAAGCCCGGGATATGGAAAATCTGTGCGAGGAGCTGGGGGATGTGCTGTTCCAGGTTATGATTAACAGCCAGATTGCCAGCGAAAAGGGGCACTTTTCCGTGGACGACGTGATCGACGGCATTTGCCGGAAAATGGTGCGCAGGCACCCTCACGTATTCGGCGATGTAAAGGTTAATTCCGTGGAGGAAGGCAATGCCCTCTGGAAGCTGATAAAAATGCAGGAAAAGGGCAAAAAACCTTGACAAATCCTAGTAAAACGGATATAAATGATAAAGTACGAAACATTAGTATCCCGATCATATTTAGGAGGAAAAATTGATGAATAAGACAGAATTGATCGCAGCAGTTGCCGAGAAGGCGGAACTTTCCAAGAAGGATGCCGAGAAGGCGGTGAAAGCGTTTACAGATGTAGTATCTGAGGAACTGGTAAAGGGAGGCAAGGTACAGCTGGTAGGCTTCGGCACTTTTGAGGTATCTGAGAGAGCCTCCAGAGAGGGAAGAAATCCCAAGACCGGCAAGCCCATGACCATTGCCGCTTCCAGAACTCCCAAGTTTAAGGCAGGCAAGGCCCTTAAGGATGAGGTTAATAAGTAATTTATGAGATTAGACAAGTTTCTCAAGGTCTCCCGGCTGATCAAGCGGCGCACGGTGGCCAATGAGGCCTGCGACGCGGGACGGGTTTTGGTGAACGGCAGGCCGGCGAAAGCATCCCTTAGCGTAAAGGCAGGGGATGTGATCGAGATTCAGTTTGGAGCGAAGGCCGTAAAGGTTGAGGTTCTGAGCGTTCAGGAGACTGTGAAGAAGGACGATGCGGCGGAGCTCTACCGCTATGTGTGAGCGGATTTTGGACGCCGTGGCTGTCCATGCATAGAATAATCAGACTTCCCATATATTTAACATAGGCCCAGCTGTTTTTGGACAGCCGGGTCCAGGTTAGATACTATGGGAGGTTTTTTTATGGAAGAAAAGAATGCCATTCCCCGGCAGCACAGGCTTTCCCTGGAGCATCGCTCATCCGGTACGCTTACGGGCATCTCGGATGTGGTGTCCTTTGATGAAAATTCCATTGTGCTGGATACCAGCGCAGGGCTTTTGACCATAAAGGGGGAGGGCCTGCACGTGACCCGCCTGAATCTGGAGAAAGGGGAGGTAGATATGGAGGGGATGGTGGACAGCCTGTCCTACAGCTCCAACGAAGCCCTTCACCGATCCGGAGAGTCCTTCCTGACCCGCCTGTTTAAGTGAGAGGGGGAGGAAGATGAGCGGCAGAATCCAGTACGAGGCTGAGCTGATACTCTTAAGTCTGACGGGAGGGGGATGGCTTATGATGGCCTACGATATCCTCCGGATCCTGCGCATGGCTGTGCGCCATAACGCCTTCTGGACAGGCGTGGAGGATTTTTTTTATTGGCTGTATGCCGCAGGATTTACCTTCATGCTCCTCTATGAGCAGAACAATGGAAGCTTTCGGGCGTATGTGGTGGCCGGTATATTTCTGGGAATGCTCCTCTATGACCGGATGGTCAGCAGATTTTTGTTCCGGTGCTTGAAAAAGGCCGGGAAATGTTTTAAAATGATAGGAAACAGGCGAAAGCCTGGCGGGAACAGTGCTTCAGAAGAGAAAGAGCGGGTGAGAGACCGATGAGATCCTACGGAAGAACAAGGCGCATGCACAGGGAGAAGTGGGCCAACCGCATGGCGATTCTTGGCATCACGCTGGTGGTATTCTGCCTTGCGGTGGCGATCAATACAAAGGGATCGGATCTGCGCAGATCCGACCGGGAGTACGCGGCCAGGGAGGAGGATCTTAGGAAGCAGGTGGAGGCCGAGGAGGAGCGGGCCAGGGAGCTTGAAGAATACAAGATCTATGTGAAGACCAAGCAGTACGCGGAGGAAGTGGCGAAGGAAAAGCTGGGCCTGGTGAATCCGGACGAGATTCTCTTAAAGCCCGCCCAGTGAGCAGCAGCCGTGACGAAAAGAGGCGAAGGATTTTTCTTCCTTTTGCGCAAAATCTGACATATATTTCCCTCCTATATACGTATACTGAAAGATATGCGGATTTAGGAGGGATTTTTGTGTTTGCGAGGAGAACGGATCTGAATTATTATACAGCCAGAAGGCTGGGGGATATGGCGGAATCCCTGGGGAAGCTTGCCAGGGCATTTGACGAGGAGACTTCCCGGACGGGAAGGCTGACCAGGGAGGACGGTCTGGCCGCTATGGAGGCCTCGGCGGCCCTTGTGTGCAAAAGCTGCGGCCAATGCGGGATTTATGAGGACAGCGCCAGGGAGGACAGCTATTATCTGTATTATCTGCTGCGCTCTTTCGAGCAGAACGGACAGGTTGCCGAGGGGGACATGCCCCGGCCTTTCCAAAGTGCATGCCCGAGAAAGGAGGCCTATCTGGCGCAGCTAAACCGGAGCCTGGGGCGGGCAACCATGAATTTGTCCTGGAAAAACCGTTTCCTGGAGAGCAGGGACGCGGTGATTTCCCAGTTTCGGGAGCTGTCAGTGATTTTGGAGGAATTTTCCCATCAGATTGATCAGGCCAGGGATATATCGGAGATGTACGGCGCAC
>CALWRY010000188.1 GCA_944384065.1 uncultured Enterocloster sp.
CGCTGTGGTGTTCATGCGCTCTGTCTTCGTACCTGAAAGATTTGGCTTCGTCGGTGCATCCTTGCTTTCCAGAGTTTCGTCCGGCATCCGGTCCTTTTGCCTGAGAGTTCTCCGCTTCCCCTTCGGCGCTGCGCTGGCGTGCGCTTGAAAATGCATCCCCGCAGTCTCTCCCGAATCCATCATCCGAATCTATGCAGTTTTAAATCGCCATAATTTATCTAACTTCATACTATCATAGGTTTTATTGTCAGTCAATATTAAAGTTCGTGCAGAAACGAAAACGTAAGAAAAAAACTACTAGCAATATGCTATAAAGTAGTATATAATGGGCAAGGATTTTATACAGCGGCGGTCTGAGCTGCTGCGATTTTATAACCGCTCATTCACTGTCTGAAGAGAAAGAAGGTGACAGCGTGCACAAATTTATGCGAACCGTAGGCTTTAGTATGTATCAGAGAAAACAGGATATGGACCGGATTCTGCGGCGCCTGGCCAAGGAGGGCGCTGGGACACAATGCCTGGACGAAAAGGACGGCGGGCAGCTCTGTGAAATCCGCGCGGAGGTTGCGCCGGGCATGGGCGTGGTGATTGTGGGCCGGCTGAGTCAGCGGGGCACATTCCGCAGGGACTATTATTTTCCCTATGTGCTGAGCCGGGATATCAGCTCCCAGGCGGACTGCTCCATCCAGCGCCACACGGAGCGCGAGACCTACGCGGGCCTGCTGGACGAATACCGGGTGGGCATCTCCCTGATTTTCTATATTGAAAATTCCATGGAGTACCGCCTGCGCAGGCTGAACCGCCTGTCTGCGGTTCCCGCAGGGGCAAGGCTCACTGGCCTGTCCGTACAGGGGAAAATTCTTCTTCCGGTAAACAAGACAGCGAAACAGCTGGAGGCTTCCCAGCTGGCCGCTACCAAGAGGGGCTCCCTTCTGGAGGCCGCCAAGCATGGGGATGAGGACGCCATCGAGACGCTGACCATCGAGGATATCGACGCCTACTCCATGGTCTCCCGGCGTATCCTCCACGAGGATATGTATTCCATCATCGAGACGTGCTTTATGCCCTGCGGCGTGGAGTGCGACCAGTACTCCGTGATTGGAAACATCCTCGACGTCGAGGTGAAGCAGAACCGGATTACAAAGGAAGATGTATACTGCCTAAAGCTGGACTGCAATGATGTGACCTTTACCGTGGCCATCAATAAAAAGGACCTGTTGGGTGAACCCCGTGTGGGACGGCGGTTTAAGGGGCAGATTTGGATGCAGGGGACTGTGGATTTTGCTACTTGATTTTTTCCCCGATATAGGGTATGATATAAGGCGGATCGTACCAAGGGTGCGTGTCCGCCCTTCCATTTTTATATGTTTCCGTAGCTCAGCAGGATAGAGCGACCGCCTCCTAAGCGGTAGGTCGGGTGTTCGAATCACCTCGGGAACGCTGGATGGCACCGCTGCAAACTATTTTGCTGGTTTGCAGCGTTTTTTGTTGTTCCTCCCTAAATCATTAAATTTTTGTGCTATGTATTATTTTCTTCGTGCAAATGGAATATAATATAACTACCAGCACGAAAAGAAAGGAGATGATAGTATGGCTGGCTCTACTACGAATATCAGTATCCGCATGGATTCCGACCTCAAAGCACAGGCTGACGCATTGTTTAACGAACTGGGCATGAATATTTCCACCGCATTCAATATCTTTATCCGCCAATCGCTCCGGGAGGGCAGAATACCTTTTGACATTTCTCTGAATCAGCCCAACAAGGAGACGATGGCTGCTATGTTGGAGGCAGAAAGGATCGCTCACGATCCCAGTGTGAAGCACTACTCCGATGTGGAAGAAGCCCTCCAGGAACTGAAACGATGAGCCGCGAAATTGTTTGGACGACAAGGTTCAAAAAGGATTGCAAGCTAGCAATGAAACGCCACATGGATATGGATCTGCTTGATGATATTATCCGAGTCAGGCGCTGAACAGCAAGCCGAAGGCCTTGGTATTGCAGGGCTTTCGGCTTTTTGCTTTAACACAAGTCAGCGGCCTCCCGAAGCATGTTCCCCTGTATGGATGTCCAGCACCCCTCTGGGCGGCTGGATCAGGGCGTCCTCGTACTGGCACTTCCACTGGACATCCCGGCTCATATGCCCGTCCTGCACGCCATCCACGGTTTCTCCGTCCTCAATGGGATTATCATTGGCCAAAATATAGGACGCCACATTGTAGGCGTGATTCACCACCCAGTTTGGATCCATACCATGGAAATGGTACTGGAGGTCCGGCAGGAACAGAGTGCTCATGCCCACTGTGTCGACAAGCATATCCTCCGTGCCCTGAATGTTAAAGAATCGGACATTGACCCCAAAGCGGATGAAGCGGTCCGGACCCTCGATCTGGTGGGTTCGCACATCCTCCGCCAAAAACAATTTGCCGCAGTTCTGAAAGTAGAATGCCTCGCAGGTGGGATACAGCTCCGCCAGGGCCTCCAGAAAGTCCATGTCCAGGTCAGCCCGATCCAGGGCCGGAAGGGCTGCCGCCAGCATATCCACAGCAGCCACCTGATACCGGCACTCCCGGAAGATCCGATCCCGGTCCTCCCGGCAGTCCCACATCTGGCTCATAAGGAATGCGTCGAAGCCCTTTCCTTTGAAACTGCTGCATCCCATCACCATGAGCTGCACCGGAGCCTTCGCATCCTTAAATTCCCCCACATGGTCCAAAGCGGCAAATCCCGCCGTCTTTTTATCGTGGCAAAAGCATTCCACCGCTCCAATATGTTTTTCCATTACGGCGACCATTTTTTCTTTATCCGGCATGGACACTTTTTCTTTGAACAACAGCTGAATGAGAAAGGGGCCGCCCGGGGTGAGGCCTTTCCCAGTCAAATCCTGCTGAAATTCTTGGTTTTTCATTTTCACTCTCCTATTCTATTACCTGAATCACATTCCCGTCCCGGTCAGTGATGGCGGTGGGCGCCAGCTCTACGGTCATGGGGAAGGCGGACAGGGTGCAGACTCCCGCATGAGGCCCGAGCGCGCCGCACAGCTCCTTTAGCGCATCCTCCGGCAGGGTCAGGACAGTTACTCCATCCTCTTCACAGGCGCCGGCTTGTTCCCCTGGCCGGAACAGGACGGCGGTATCGCTGCCCTGGAGAAACAGCTCCCGGCCCTTGCCCACTCTGGCCCGGAGCATTCGGGTCAGCGTCCCGTCGTGACCGGCGCCCAGGCGGAGGGTGACATGGCCGTTTTCCAGCCGGACTCCCAGCTCATCCATGTAGAGGAAGGCGGTGGATGAGCCGTCCCGGTCCATCCCTTCCTGCCAAGCTCCACGGAGGGCGGGATTTTCCATTATAGAGGGGCGGGACAGGTCGGTAATGCACAGCGGAATCTGCTGTTCCAGCTCCGACAGAAACTTCTCTCCGTTCCAGCACATCATGGCGGCCATTTCATCTGCCGTCAGGCCCACCACCTGCAAAAAGGCAAAATGGCCGTTGGGGGTATCCATCTCCCCCAGCTCCGGGTCAATCCGAAAGCCCAGGGCAGTAAGCTTGGTCTCCGCCTCCAGGGCAATGGGGCCATTGGCGTCCATGTGGTGTCCCAAGCCAAAGGCATTGCCGCTGGAAAACACATAACGGGCCAGATTCTGGAGCAGATTGACAGGCCAGACCGGCGGCTGCTCCTCCTCCCCCCGCTTAAGGCGGAAGGTCAGCTCAAATCCATAGCCGCTCACCCCCGGGTCATCACTCTCTTTCTCATAGAGCTCGGTAAAGCCGTAGGTCACATAGTGCCAGTGGGGAACGCCGTGTCCGCTTTTCCATATCTCCACGCCGTCCAGGGGATCGTCCCCGCCCAAAGCGTAGGGGATGATGGTGCGGTAGAAAAGGCCTTCCTGGTCAGGGTAGAGCCGGTGCATCGCCTCCGCAATGGCGTCAAAGCCGGCCTGCGTCAGATCTGTTTCGTCGCTCATAATTTCTCCTCCTTCTTGCCTGTGAACAGCCTGCATCCGAATGCCAGCTCCTGATTCACGATTTCCTCGGCCTCCGCGTTACGCTGGCTGATCAGCTCACCCAGAACAGTCTTCCCGTCCTGGATTGATATTTTCCGGACCACCCCCACCGGATTCCCAGGAGATCTTCAGCGTTATCTGCTCCTCCGGCAGGCCGACGCCGGGGCTGCGGGTGATGGCGTGCTTGTCATCCGCCGCAAAGCCGATGGTCTCCCCGTCATGGAGCTCCACATCGTTCTCCAGCACATA
>CALWRY010000189.1 GCA_944384065.1 uncultured Enterocloster sp.
CTGCCTCGCCGGGGAGGTCAATTCCCGTCTTCTCCTTGAGCCCGAACTGGGTGAAATATTGATAATAGGCGTCCACTCCCAGGCGCTGCCCCACGTCGATGAACACGGGATTGCAGGAATTCATGGCGCCCTGGAGGAAATTTTCCCTTCCATGGCCCCCGGTTTTGTGGCAGCGTATTTTCCGATCCTCCACAATGCGGAAGCCCGGGCAGTTGAATGTATCAGAGAGCTTTACCACCCCGGCCTCCAGTCCTGCGGCGGCCGTGATTATCTTGAAGGTGGAGCCAGGCTCATAGGTATCGTTGATGCAGGGGTTGCGCCACATCTGATTTAGGAGCTCCTGCCTCTGTTCTCCGGAAACCTGCCCCCGATCCGCCGCCATGAGGCGCAGCTTTTCGCTGGCCAGATTCTGATCCAGGGTGAAGGGGTCATTTAAATTGAATTCCGGCGCGTTCACCATAGCCAGAATCTCCCCGTTTTGGGGATTCATGACGATGATGGAAACCTTCTTCGCATTTTTCCGCTCCAGGGTCTGGTAGGCAAGCTGCTCCGCATACTTCTGGATATTTACATCCAGGCTCACATAGAGATCCCAGCCCGGAACCGGCTCAATTCTGTCCTCCTGGCTTTCCGGCAGCTCCACGCCCTTGGCGTCGGTGAGGGTGAGAATGGTTCCGTTTATCCCCTTCAAATACTCCTCGTACCTGACCTCCAGGCCGATAATCCCCTGATTGTCCCCGCCGGTAAATCCCAGCACCCGGGAGGCCAGGCTGTCATAGGGATAGTAGCGCTTATAATCCTCATCCACCTTCACCCCGGCCAGTCCCATGGAGCGGATCCTGTCCCCGGTCTCCTTATCCACATTGGTCTTTATGATCTCCCGGGAGCTTCTCTTCTCCACTTTGGGGCGCACTTCCTCTTCGGAAAGGCCCAGCTCCCCGGCCAGTGCCCGGATCACATTTTCCCGATCCGTGACCTGGCTGTAGATCACGGAAACCGTACAGACCGTCCGGTTATCCGCAATAACCACTCCGTTGGCGTCGATAATCCGCCCTCTGGCCGCCTTGATGGAGCGTTCCCTCTGGTGGAGATCCAGGGCCATCTCGCTGTAATGTCCAGCCCTGAAAATCATCAAGAACCCCAGCCGCCCTGCAAGGCCAAGCATCACCGCAGCCACAAGGAGCCAGAGGACAGCGGTATTTTTTCTGTGTTTTGTCAGGTTTCTTTCCACTTGGCATCTTCCCGGCAGTCCTTACTAAAAAGTATATTGCCGGCAGGAGCCTTCTATGAATCGGAACCTTCCGGGGCCTCCGTGGAGGGCTGGCTCTCCGCCGTTTCCTGTGTGGACTCAGGAGCCGTCTCCCCGGCGCTTTCCGTCTCAGGGGGCACGTTCCGCCCCGCCTCCACCGTGCTTCCCGGCACAGCGTCCGGCACGCCGCTGTCATAGGACTCCCCTTCCTCCACGGGGATGTACTCGTCCGTCTCATAGACCCGCTCCGTCTCCGGGGGAACCTCCTCCTGCTCCTCCTCTGTCTCCCCGGATCCGTGGATCCCCTCCTGGGCGGGAAGGCTCTCAGCCTCCTGCTCCTCCTCAGGCAGGTTCTCCGTGGGGAACACGTTCAAATAGGGCAGGGCCTCCGCCATAATCTTTGAGAAAATAGCGCTGGCATAGGAGCTGTGGGCCTGCTCCGGCCCCGGCGGGTAGCCGGGCGTATCGATAACCACGTAGACAAAGAGCTGGGGATCCTCCACCGGGGCAAATCCCGCGAAGGAGACCACATAATTCTTTTCCGCCCGGGGCTGCTTCTCCGCCGTGCCGGTCTTTCCGCCTACATGGTAGCCCTCCACCGCAGCCGCAGCGCCCGTGCCGTTCTCCACCGTCTCAAACATGGCGTCAATGAGGAAGTCCGCTGTGGACTGGGATACTGTCTCCCGGACCAGGACCGGATCCTTTCGCTCCACCACAGAGCCCTGCTCATTTAAAATCTGCCGCACCACATGGGGCTCATAATAGGACCCGCCGTTGATCACGGAGCAGTAGGCCGCAGCCATCTGCACCATGGTGCAGTTGTAGTTCTGCCCAAAGGCATTGGTGGCCAGATCCGTGGGACCCATGTCCTCTGCCGTATACACCAGGCTGCCGGTGTCCGCCTCCCCGGGGAGATCGATCCCGGTCCGGCTGCCGAACCCGAAGATGGACTGGTACTTGGCGAATACGTCCGTTCCCTCCATGGCGCCCATGCGCATCATGGCCACATTGCAGGACTGCATCAGGGATTCCTTTACGCTGAGGCTGCCGTGGCCGCCCTTGGCATAGGCGGTACATTTGATGGGCCAGCCTCCCACTTCCAGGTAACCTCCGCAGTCAAAATACTCATTTCCCGTGAGGATCCCCTCCTCCAGGCCTGCGGCCACGGTAAATATCTTCTGGGGAGATCCCGGCTCATAGGTGTCGCTGACGCAGAAATTTCTCCAGGTCTGGTTCCAGGCCACCTGCTGTCCGTAGGAGAGCACCTCCTCCCGGCTGTAGTAGTCCAAAACCTGATCCTCCGCGATCTTCTCCCCCTCGTGCTCCCGGCCGTAAGCCGCCGCTGCCTCCGTGCGGCCCAGAGCCATGAGCTCCTCCTCGGTGTAGCCGCTCACATCCCTGGGATTGTTCAGATCAAAGGTATTGCTGGTGGCCATGGCCAGGATCTCTCCGTTGTTGGGATCCATGGCAATGGCTGCCGTCACCTTGCTGCCCACGGAGGTCTGCCATTCATTAATATATTTCTCCACAATGTTCTGGATATTCACGTCGATGGTGGATACAATGGTTTTTCCATTTTCCGCCGGCTTCACCACCTTTTCCAGGTTGGCTTCGTCGTCCAGGTAGCCGTACTCCCGCCCATTGACCCCGATAAGGCTCTCATTGTAGCTCTGCTCAATGCCGCCGGTTCCCGCAGTCCCGTCCCCGGAGGCAAAGCCCACCACATTGCAGGCCAGGGAATTGTAGGGGTAGATCCGCTTGTACTCATCCTCAAACCAGACGCCTTTTACCCTCTTTTTGGACTCCGCCAGGCTGTCGCTGGTGCGGTAGGCCTCATTTTGCTGGGTCTCCAGCTGCTCAAAGGCTGTCTTCTGATCGTAGCCCAGCTGCCTGCCCGCCCCGTAGCGCACATAGGCGCTGTTCTTCCTCTCCTCAATGAGGGTCCTGAGCTCTCCCGTGTCAAAACCAAAGCACTGGGCCAGGGCCTGCACCGTTGGATCCAGATAATTTTCCGGATCCGACATAATCAGCCTGGCGTCAATGATCAGGTTATATACTTTCTCGCTGGTGGCAAGATAGGTGCCGTTCCTGTCCACAATATCGCCCCGCCGGTAGGGAATGGTCCGGCTGTCATACTCCTGCTGTCTCTGGGTCAGGACAATCTTGTTGTACTGTTCGTTGTTGTCCCGTATGATCCGGTAGAGAACCCAGACCAAACCAAATAAAGCCAGCGTAATCACCAGAACGGTGATTGCCAGCTTTTCCCTCATGTACGTTGAAAATATGCGTTTTTCTTTCGGTCCTCTGCGAGGGGGGCCTCCCTCTGCGGACGGCCCCCTTGAATTAGTATTCCGGTATGTCTTCATACTGTCTTACATACTCACTTTCTGTCTTATCATAAAGCAGCACCTGGTCCTTATTCGCATACACCATGCCCAGCTCCTTGGTGGCGATCTCGTAGATCTCATTTAAATCAATGCTGGTGTTGATGCTGGTTTCCAGGGCGTCGTTCTCCGCCTTCATCTGCTCCAGCTTTGTCTCCAGGCCCTCGATGTTGTGCATCCTGGCCGTGATAGACGACTGAACGTGGAGATAAGTCACACACAGGTATAAGGTGCAGATAGACGCGATGGTGAGCAGGATCACGTAGGGAAGATCCATATACATGGCCCGCTCCTGGTTGCGGCGAATCCGGTTGTCCTGTCGAAGGGCTCTGGCGCTTGACCGCTTCTTTCGCGGTTCTTCCCGCTGGGGCTGCTCGTAAGCCTTAGGCTGCAGGGCCGCAGTCCCGTACACATAGGGCTGTCCTGCTCTGCCTTCCCGATGGACTGCCCTCCCCCCTGTCCGGGGAGACGCCTGTCTTCTCGGTGCCATATCAAACACCTCCTTCCCTTCTACTGGGGCGGAAGCCCTCCCGCTGCCCGCTCAAAGACGCGCAGCTTGGCGCTTGCCGCCCGGC
>CALWRY010000190.1 GCA_944384065.1 uncultured Enterocloster sp.
GCTGGTCCGATCTCCCACCTGTACGGTGGTGGACGAGGCGGCGGCCAGGGAGCTGGCCAGGATCGCGGGCCTGGACATTGAGTCCTATGCTATGGAGATGTTCAGCGCGGGGAGCAATCTGAAGGATAAGACGGATGAGGAGATCTTCTATCAGGATTTCAAGCGCTTTACTGCAGGAAAGACCATGATCGGCGTGGGTCAGATTACCTCCCTGAACGCAGGGGAGCTGCGCACGCTTAAGGAACGGATGGTGGCGTTTATGCACGGATCTGCGGAGCGCAATGGGCTTGATATGGTATTTTTTATGCTGACGAATATCCTGACGGAGACCACGGAGCTGGTGTGCCAGGGCCAGGGGGCCCTTCAGCTGGCGGCCAAGGCCTTCCACCTGGATGTGGAGGACGACCAGAATCCGGTGCTCACCCTGCCGGGAGTGGTGTCCAGGAAGAAGCAGCTCATTCCCGAGCTGATGCTGGCGGAACAGGAGTGAAGACGCAGCCGTTTAGACAAGAAAATATCCGCCGCAAGGAGGTAAAAGGATGAGCAGAGAATACTGGAAACCGGGCAATATGCTCTATCCGGTGCCCGCCGTGATGGTGAGCTGCGGCCGGGAGGGAGAGAAGCCTAATATTATTACGGTGGCATGGGCGGGGACGGTGTGCTCCGATCCGCCCATGGTCTCCATCTCCGTGCGCAAGGAGAGGTATTCCTATGGGATTATACGGGAGACAGGAGAATTCGTGATCAACCTGGTGAACCGGGAATTGGTCCGGGCAGCGGACTACTGCGGGGTGAAGTCCGGACGGGACGAGGACAAATTTGCCGCTATGGGGCTCACAGCGCAGCCCTCCCGGTACGTGAAGGCTCCGGGAATCGGGGAGAGCCCGGTGAACCTGGAGTGCCGGGTGACCCAGAGGCTGGAGCTGGGGAGCCACGATATGTTTTTGGCCCAGGTGCTGGGCGTGTCGGTTGACGGCCGGTATATGGATGAGAAGGGAAAGTTCCATCTGAACGACGCGGGGCTGGTGAGCTATTCCCATGGCGAGTATTTCGAGCTGGGGAAAAAGCTGGGAAGCTTCGGGTGGTCTGTGCGCAAAAAAGGTAGGAGATAATGATGAAACCGAATATTACAATGATTGGGATGCCCTCCTCGGGAAAGAGCACGGTGGGCGTGCTGCTGGCAAAGAGGCTGGGTTTTTCTTTTGTGGATGTGGATATTGTTATCCAGGAAAAGGAGGGGCGCCTCTTAAAGGAGATTATTGCCCAGGAGGGCATGGAGGGCTTTCTGGCGGTGGAGAACCGCATCAATGCAGGGCTTGATCCGGTGCTCTCCGTGATCGCGCCGGGAGGAAGCGTGATCTATGGCAGGGAGGCCATGGAGAATTTAAAGCGCATCAGCGAGGTGGTTTACCTGAAGATGAGCTTTGAGGAGATGGAGCGGCGCATCGGGAATGTGGTGGATCGGGGGGTGGCCTTAAAGCCGGGAACGACTCTCCGGGATCTCTATGAGGAGCGGATCCCCTATTACGAGCGCTACGCGGATATCGTGATAGACGAGGCGGGAAAGACGCCGGGGGATATGGTGGATGAGCTGCGGAACATCATCGAGAGAATGATGGACAAAAAATCCATCCGCGCAATTATGGAGGAACAGAAAAAACGGCTGGAGGAAAAGGACAGAAGGCTTGCGGCCTGCGAGGAGGAGATTCGCAGGCTCAGGAAAAAGATTGGGACTGCGGGACGGTGAAAGGCCGATTCCGCAGCCTTTTTTTGATGGTGCGCCTGGAGGTGCACGTTGCCAAGGTCAGTACACTAGTGTGCTAGGAGCACTAATCCGCTACGGTTTTTCCGCGTCTGTGAACCACCTCTGTCAGGGAAAAGGCGCACTGGAAAATATCTTCGCGGGAAGGGGATGCTGTCTGCAGCAGAGGAAGACAATTGCGGTAAAATTCTTTGACAGCCGCCTCTGTCAGGCCTCCGGGAGTGGCGTGTTCTCTTAGCTTTTTTTCCAGAAAATCCCGATCTTCCAGCTGAACGGACAGAGCGTGAAGCTCAAAGGAGCCATGAGCGGATCGCAAAGCGACAGAAGGGCGAACACCCTGCTCCAGCACATAGGAGAGAGCGCCGTCAAACCAGGCCTCCTCGAAGGAACAAAGAAGCGCAGGCAGCTTGTTAGCCTTCATGGCCGGAAGAGGATAGCCGGAGGACAAGGGCGGCGAGGTCCGCTCCCGGTGCAGGAAGCGCAGAATCTCAGCCGATTGCTGGAAGGTAAGCGCAGGGTGCTGAACCTTTAAGCGCTCCTCGAAGTAAAAGCAGGCCAGATACAGCATGTGATAACATATCTTCATGGACACCAGAAGAAGGGCCTCCTCGGAAGTGCATGGGGTCACAAAGCCCAGGGGGCGCAGGAAATGCTCCACGGCAGCTTGACTTTCCTCTGACAACGGGGATTGGGGGTCATGGGCTACTGTGTTTTCTGCTAGAGCATATACATTCCAGCCGTGGATATGCGTCTCCATGGCAGGAAGAATGGTCGCAGCCTGTACATCCGGACCAAGAGTTTTTGTAAAATACGAGGCTGTAGGGCTGGGGGCAAAGGACAGCAGCAGTGGGAGGGGAGAGCAAGACTGCCGGAGGAGCCGAAAGTAGGGCGCTAGTGTACTCTCTGTCAGACCAGCCACCTGATCCGGTTTCACAGAGATGATAATGTAGGAGGGCTGAAAAGCGATAAGCTGTTCATAGCTGTCTCCGGCGATAATTAAAAATGGATATTTATCCCGCAGCTCCACAAGGCGCTGCGGGCTTTTTTTCGACGCAAACATGCGGCTGCCATAGTCGGGGCCCAAGAGAGAGGCGCAGCAGGGAACGATGTGTTCCCCAATCCATCCCATACCAAGGACAGCCAGTGTTTTCTTTTCGGACATATCTTATCCTTTCACGGCTCCCAGGGTTAATCCATCCTTCATGAAAGCCTGGAGAATAACGAATACGATAATGACAGGCAGGGTAGCCAGCGCAGTTCCGGCCATGGTGACAGGCCAGGGAGTGGACATGCCCTCGCTGAAGGGGAGCATGGTGATGGCAACCATGAGCGTGTATTTTTCTGTTTTGCGCAGGAAAATGAGGGGCCAGAAGAAATCATTCCATCTGGCGATAACTGTCAGGATTCCCCAGGAGGCAATGGCCGGCTTTATGATGGGCAGCACAATGCCCGTATAGATCCGAAAATCGGGACAGCCGTCAATGCGGGCGGATTCGATAATCTCATCGGGGACATCCATGGTGTAC
Organism: uncultured Enterocloster sp.; assembly: GCA_944384065.1. Taxonomy (GTDB): domain Bacteria; phylum Bacillota; class Clostridia; order Lachnospirales; family Lachnospiraceae; genus Enterocloster. The sequence goes on from CALWRY010000190.1 coordinate 3,289, forward strand.
TGGCGCATGTAGAAGATGCCGATGGCGGTAGCCATACGGGGAATAACCAGGGACCAGAGGCTGTTGATCAAGTTAAATTTCCGCATGACCAGGAACATGGGAATAGAGCCTACCTCCGGAGGAATCAGCATGGTAGCCACACAAAAATAGAATAAAAATTTGTTGCCGGGGAACTTATATTTGGCAAAGGTAAAGCCAGCCAGGGAGCAGAAGAACAGGGAGGTTGCGGTTCCCCAAAATGTGGTGAAAAAACTGTTGAAGAAGTTGCTCCAGAAATTGGGAAGCAGCTCAAAAAGCCTTTGGATATTCCCAAAGGTAGGGTTTTGAAGGATCAGGGAATTAAAGCCGCTTACACTCTCGCCCGCTCCTTTGAGGGCAATGATGCACATCCAGATTATGGGGAAGAGTGAGAAAAATACAACGATGAGCAGCAGCCCATGCACCAGGATATCCGTAAGGTTCCGTTTTAACGAATAACTCATATGCCGCCTCCTTTCTATACTTCGCCCTGCTTCACGCGGATGATGAACTGGATGACAGAAACAATCAGGAGAATCAATGTGAGCACGCAGCCGATGGCGCTGGCGTATCCAAGCTTAAATATATTAAAGCCGGATTCATACATGTACTGGAACAGGGAGACATTGGAGGTGCCGGGACCCTGGAGCATATATGGCTCGTTAAATAATTTCCAGCTGTCAGCGGTTAGGGTTATGAAGCAGAAAAACATAACATTGGAGAGGGATGGCAGGGTGATACTGAAGAAACGCTGAAAGGCGTTGGCACCATCCACCTTGGCTGCCTCATAGTATTCCGGCGAAATGTTTAGGAGGCCGGAGAGAAGGATCATGGT
>CALWRY010000191.1 GCA_944384065.1 uncultured Enterocloster sp.
TCACTGACAATGTGGCTATGGTGCTGCAGCTGGCCACCTCCATGGACTACTCCATCTTCCTCTTGGACGCGTTCTCCCGGGAGCGGGAGGGCGGGCTCAGTGAGGAGGAGGCCATGGTCCGGGCGGTGGACGACGCCATCAACTCCATATTTGCCAGCAGCCTGACTACCGTGGTGGGATTTCTGGCGTTGGTTTCCATGAAGTTTACCATCGGCTTTGACATGGGACTGGTGCTTGCAAAGGGGATTGTATTCAGCCTGCTGACCGTGGTATTTTTCATGCCGGCCATGATTTTGAAATTTGCCTCGATGAATGAGCGGACGAGGCACCGGCGCTTTCTGCCGGATTTTCAGGGCCTCAGCCGCCGGATTTATAAGGCGCGGTATGCTTCCCTGGCGCTGATGCTTCTTCTGGTGCCGCCGGCCTATGTGGCCCAGGGGATGAATACGTACCTCTACGGCAACAGCGCGGTGGGGGCCAGCGAGGGAACCAAGGTCTATGCGGATGACCAGGTGATTGTAAATACCTTTGGCCGCAGCAATATGCTCCTGGCCCTCTATCCCAACACATCCTCTGTGAGGGAGCGGGAGATGACGGAGGCCATCGAGGCGCTCCCTTATGTAAAGAGCGTGACCTCCCTGGCAAGGACCCTGCCGGAAGGAATACCGGAGGAGTTTCTGCCCCAGTCCCTGACAGGGGAGCTTCATACCCAGGATTGGTGCAGAATGCTGATTTACATACGGACAAAGTCCGAGAGCAGCCAGGCTTTTGCCTGCACACAGGAGCTGGAGGAGATTTTGACAGGCTATTATCCGGAAAATTCTTATCTGGTGGGGGAGACCCCATCCACCCGGGACATCCGGGACACGATTACGGAGGACAACACCCGGGTAAATATGCTCTCCCTTTTAGGCGTATTCCTGGTGGTGATGGCCAGCTTCCGCTCCCTGGTGGTGCCCGCGCTGGTGATTATTCCCATTGAGGCGGCTATTTTCCTGAACATGGCGGTCCCCTACCTTGCGGGGGATACCATGGTGTATATGGGCTATATTATTGTGAGCAGCATCCAGCTGGGGGCGACGGTAGACTACGCCATCCTCCTGGCCAACAATTATGCGACCTGCCGTAAAAAAATTCCGGATAAGAGGGAGGCCTGCATACAGGCGCTGTCGCTGTCCTGCACCTCGATTTTTACTTCGGGCACGATTATCGTGCTGGCCGGGTATATCATACATTTTATTTCCAGCACAGCGGCCATTGGAGACTTGGGACACCTGATTGGCCGGGGCGGGCTCTACAGCATGGTGCTGGTGCTCACCGTGCTGCCGGCCCTGCTGGTGCTTTTTGACAGGATTGTGACGGACAATGAGTTTGAGCGGTTTGAGAGCTGGAGAAATAGACGGAGACGTTTAAAGAAGCCGCAGAAAATGGAGGCAGATGCAGAATGAAGGAAAAAAATAGGACGGCAGCTCGGCGCGGCGGGAAGCTTGGGCGCTCCTGCGGAATGCGCCATTTAAGACAGCGGCGGTATGGGTGCAGGAGGGCCGGCGCGCTCCTTTTGGCTCTTGCCATGATTCCGGGAGGAGGCGGGACCTCTGCTGAAGCCTGGGCTGCGCCCAAAGCCGTGTCGGCGGATGAGACGATGTATGTAAATCTGGACTGGTATGGCCAGCCGGAGGCAGTGAATGTGGTGAAGGGCTGCAGCCTGAATGGCCTGCGCTCCTTTACCGATTACGGGACGTATCTGAACGTGGAAAATATGTCAACCATGGACGCACCGGAGATTTCCGGTGACCAGGTGAAGTGGAATCTGAGCCAGGATGCCGGGGAGCGGTTTTACTATAAATGCGCCATGGACCCGGAGCAGGTGGAGCTTGCCTGGAACTTTGATATTTCCTATAAATTAAATGGTGTTCCGGCCAATGCGGATGAGCTGGCCGGCGCGTCCGGCCTGGTGGAAATTCATATAGAGGCAGAGCCAAATGCCAGGGCGCGCCTCTATGACCGGAATAACATGCTCCTGGCCGCAGCGGTGCCTGTGGATATGTCAAAATGCCGCAGCGTGGAGGCAGAGGGGGCTCAGACCCAGAGCCTGGGGGATACCACGGCGGTGGTATTTACCGCTCTGCCCGGCGAGAAGGGGGATTACACGGTGCGGATAGGCACGGACAGCTTTGAGACCGTGGGCGTTATTCTCTCTATGTTTCCCGGTACGCTGGAGGATTTGGAGCACATCAAGGATTTAAAGGAGGCCAAGGATACCTGGCAGGATGCGGGGGATGAACTCTATGACAGCCTGGAGCAGATGGCCCTGTCCGTGGAGGATATGCGGGAGGGCGTGGAGCTGGCCCAGTCAGGGGCGGCTGCGGCGGAGCGGGCACGTCAGAAGTGGAGCGGGGCCAAGGACAGCATTCTGGCGGGAAATGACCAGGCCCTGGCTTCCCTGTCGGCATTGTCGTCCCAGATGGAAAAGATGGTTCCGCATCTGGAGACGGCTAAGGACGCGGCGGAGGTCATCCACAGCAGCATGAATGATATTGTGACCACGCTGGGAGAAATGCAGGAGCCCCTCCGCAAGCTTCATACCCGATTACGGGGTATAAAGAGCGGCGCTTCCGGTGTGGCCGAGGCGCTGCCGGAGCTGGAGGCGGATATGGAGACGCTTCTGGCCCTGGACGCCAAGCTGCAGGCCAATGAGCAGGTGATTCTCACGGGGCTGTCGGGCCTTCAGGGGACGCTGGCGGATTTGGAGATGGATTATGAGGAGGAGCGGGAGGACGAGAGGGAAGAGGAGGAGAAGGAAAGCAGCGAAAAAGAAGACAGCAAAAAGGCAGACAGCGGAAAAGACAGCGCCGGCACCGGCGGAGGCGGGGGAAGCGGCAGCGGATCGGCGGGAAGCACGGGAAGCAGCGGAGGGCCCTCGAAGGATGCGGAAACCAGCGGAGGAAGCAGCAGCGGGGAACAGACGGACGGCCAGGAAGGCCCGGAAAGCGGTGCAGGCTCTTCGGCTGCGGGGGATAGTGCAGCCGCGGAAGGAAGCGGGAGCCCGGAAGGCGGTGCGGCCGCAGGAGAAAGCGGGAGCCCGGAAGGCGGTGCAGCCGCAGAGAGCGGCGGAGCTGCGGGAGGCGGCACAGCGGAAGAAGACAGTGAGACTGCGGGGGGTAGCACATCCGAGGAAGAAAGCGGTCCGGCGGGAGGCAGCGGGGCTGCAGAGGGCAGTGGAACCACGGGAGACAGCGCATCCGCAGAGGGCGGTGAGACCACGGGAGGCAGCGCATCCGCAGAGGGAGGCGGCTCCACGGGAGACAGCGCTGCTGCAGAGAGCGGCGGCTCCGGAGGAGACAGCGCATCCGCAGAGGAAAGCAGCCCCACAGGGGACAGCGCTTCGCCGGAGCCCCAGACGGCTCCCCTGGCCAGCGTAGAAAAAAAGTCAGCCCCTCGGGTGGCGGCTCCTGCGGAGGGAAGCCCCTACACCCTGGCGGAGGTGGCAGGGCTTTTGGGAGAAAAGACAGCGGCCCTGGAGGAGATAGCTGGCCGCAGCCGTTCCCTGGCCCGTTCTATGTCAAACCTGATGGACGACACGGCGGACGCAGCGGAGTACAGCCAGGACATCGTGGATAACCTGGATTACCTGATAGAGGATTTGACGGCTCTCAACGATTCGCTGGACACCTATTATCCGGACCTGCAGGAGGCCTTGGACGACTCTGCCCGGCTGGTGGAGCGGACTACGGAGGCCTTAAGCAGCGGCGTAAGCCTGATGACCATTGTGCAGAACACCCTCAAGGCCTCCAGCGAGGATATGGACCAGGCAGCGCGGGACAGTCTGGCGGCGGGAATGCAGGTTTTGGATAAGAGTCTGGGGATCCTGGACAGCACGGAGGCCATGCGGCGGGCTGGCCGGGTGATGAAGGACACCATGGACGGCCAGCTGGACAAATTTGACACGGAAAACCGGTTCCTCTTTATGGACCCATCTGCTGAAAAGAGCTCCTTTACATCGGAAAAGAATCCGGAGCCGAATACGCTGCAGGTGGTTCTGAGAACAGAGGAAATCAGCCAGGAGGAGAGCAAGGACGGGATGCTG
>CALWRY010000192.1 GCA_944384065.1 uncultured Enterocloster sp.
GATTTTACAGACTGCCGGTTTGAGGGAAATGGGACCGACATTGACAACCGCTGCCAACAGCCCGTGGACATTTCCCACGCAATCTTTCAATGAACGCAAAGGAGAATTCTATCATGTCAAAAGTATGTCCTCACTGCGGCGCTTCTCTTCCGGAGGAAGCGGCCTTCTGCCCCAACTGCGCGGGAAGCTTAAACCAGCGTGCCGCAAAAAATCCGCCCCGCCTCCCCGCCTTCAGGCTTTTTCGCGCCGCAGGCCTTCTGGCCCTGGCCGTCATCCTGGCTGCCTGCGTATTTTTCTATACCCGGCCCAAAACCTATGAGGGGACGGGCGAAGTGTCCTATACAGGCAAAAACGGCTCCTACCAGCTCCTTCTCAATTATATGCCGGAGCGCTACACGCCCCTTCCCAAGCTGGAGACTGTGGCCGGAAATGAAGATTCCTACCGCTTCCCCTGCTATCTGTACGTCAATCAGATGGATACGGGAGCGGATGCCGGCAGCGCCTTCCTGGCAGACACTGCCTCCGTCCAGGTTCACATCGAGCAGGACGCGGATATCTCCAGCCCTATCCAATGCTCTGACCCGGAGCCAATGGACTTCAACCCCGACGCGGCCCTCATCAGCCTGATTGACTTCACTAGGGGAAGCGCGGGCCAATCGCGGATTGTGTGGACCATCTCCATGAAAAATGGAGATACCATCCGGCTGGGCATGGACCTCTCCATCACCACCTCAGCCATCTATGAATACGATTCCCAGGACGCGGACCTCTCCACCGCCCAGGGCCTGCAGGCTCTGATTGACCGGGCGGCTGCAGAGACCAAGGACATCGATTCCGTCACCATCACGCTTCCCCCTGTCACCTACACGGAACCCGTGGTCCTCCACACCCGCTCCTTCAGCCTGACCGGTACAGAGGAAAATGGGAAGCGCACCACCTTTGCCGCCGGCATCCAGATGCGGGATGAATGCTACTGGATCAGCTACCTCACAGGCATTGACTTTGCGGGGAACGGAAGCGGCGTGGGCATATCCGCCGCAGGGCGGCTCTGGACCAGGGACTGCCGGTTCACCAACTGGAAGACCGCCCTGCTGAGCTTTGGAAATACGTGGATTAACACCACGGACTGCGTGTTTGCGGACAATGAAATCGGCCTGCACTACAACTCCCAGGATGTGCCCGCCAGCGACTCCCACTTCACGGGAAATACATTTACCGGCTGCGGCACCGCCGTCCTGCTGGAAAATGTGCCCACGGATGTGAAGATGGATTTCGGACAGTGCGTATTCGAGGGAAATGGCACGGACATCGACAATCTATGCGGCCAGCCGGTGGATGTGTCACAGGCGGAGTTCAGGGAATAGCGGGCGTTTGAACGTCCATTTCTGCTATCAGCACTTCCTTTCCGCGAAAGGCAAAGCCATATTTCCGTATCCGGTGCTTTGGGATGCCGCTCTCTGTCAGCTCTCTCTCGTAGTCCTTCTTCTCTATCTGGGCCAGCGCGTTTGCCGCTGTCTCCTGCAGAGAGCGCTCCCTGCGCGGATTATGCACCTCCGCTGTCTATCCCGCCTCCGTTTGCCCGCCGTCTGAACGGCTGCCTCATATCAGCATCACCCACAGACAGCTCTCGCAGTAGAAAATCAGCCGGAATTCCCTGAGAAAGCCGCCGATAATGGATTCACACACAAACTCCCTGCAGGGAATCCCGGAGTAGTTCTTCTCTTCCGTATACTTTACCGTCAGATCCCGCACGGTCCGGAGCTCTCCGCTGTCATCCTCAAACTTAAAAGATAAAGGCATGGCGGCCCCGCCCGCAGTAAACCAGGTCTTACAGGCAATATGGTAGAGCTTCCCCTGTGGGGATCCGCTGTCCGCCTCCGGCGGCACCTTTGACGCCTGTGCAAAGCCTGCCATCTTCCTCATCTCCTTCCGCGCAATACTTCGTAACAATTCAGACAATAGGCATCCCCCAAAGGGCACCCACAGATTTACAGAATCATCTCCCTGCTGTAATCCGGCCTGCGCTTCTCCCGGCTGATCCCGCCGCCCATGTGGTCCACAAAGGGATGCGCCTTCCCCTGCGGCGCAAGAAAGCTGCCCCGCTTTATGATGTCCTGGCCGTAGCGCTTTCGCAGGCTGTCCACCGCTTCCTCCGCCCGCCTGTACTTATCATAGTCCACCGCGTCGAAGAACCCCAGCTGCCGCTCCAGGGTCCGGGTGACGCCGGTGGTGTGGATGCCCAGGTGGCGCAGCGGAACCCCGGTCCACAATTCCTCCAGGCAGCGGCAGGCCTCCCCGTAAATCTCCATCGTCAGATCCGTGGGTGTGGCCATCGTCCGCTGATGGTGAAAGAAGCGCAGGTCATAGTCCCGGATGCTCACCTCCACCACCCGGATCATGGCCCCGTCCGCCCGCAGCCTGGCGGAGACTGTCTCCGCCAGGGAAAGAAGATAGAGCTTTGCCAGCCCCCTGTCCGTCACATCCCTGGGGGTGGTCAGGGAGTTGCCGTAGCCCTTGTTGGGGGGCGGGCTTGTGACCACCGGGCTTTCGTCTATGCCGTTGGCGTAATCCTTAATCAGCAGGCCATGAGACTTCATATGTGCGTAGAGGACCGCATCCGGTGTCCGGGCCAGCTGCCCGATGGTACAGATGCCCAAGTTCTTAAGCTTTCGCTCCGAGGCATGCCCCACGTAAAATAGATCCCGCACCGGGAGCTCCCACATCTTCTCCCCAATTTCCCCGGGCCATAGGGTGTGCACACGGTTCGGCTTTTTAAAATCCGAGGCCATCTTGGCCAAAAGCCGGTTGCAGGAAACGCCGATATTCACCGTAAAGCCCAGCTCCCGCTCTACCTGCTCCCGCAGCTTCTCTGCCGTCCCTGCCGGATCCTCCGTGCAGCCGGTCATGTCCATAAAGGCCTCGTCGATGGAAAACTGCTCGATCTGGTCCGTGTACTCCGACAAAATGCGAAGCAGCGCCCGGGAGGAGCGGTTGTACAGCTCATAGTTAGGCGGCACCAGCACCAAGCCCGGACACTTCCGTTTGGCGTCCGCCACTGGCTCTCCGGTCCGCACCTTATACCGCTTGGCGGGGATGGACTTGGCCAGGATAATCCCGTGGCGCTTCTCCTGGTCCCCGCCCACTGCGGAGGGAATCTCCCGCAGATCCAGCCGTCCGCCCAGGTGATGGAGCCGGTACACCGCTTCCCAGGACAAAAAGGCAGAATTCACATCTACATGATAAATCACCCGCTTCAACCGCACCGCCTCCTGTCTGCAGGCGCTTCAAAACTCTATTGTTCCTTCTGCCTTTATTATAATCAGAACATATGTTCGATGTCAATAGTATTCGCCGGATTTCCTAAATCTGCCAGCCAGCAGCAGGAATTCCATTATATTGCTGAAAAAATTATTGCGGCGCTGACTAACGCCAGTGCCGCAGATGAACGTTCAAAGATGGAAATTCAAGCAAGTACAGCGCTACAGCACCAGCAGCAGCGCCATTTTATACGGTCCGTCCGCTTTTACGCTGTGAAGACCATTTTTCTCGAAACGGAAGCTCTCTCCGGCGGAAAGCCTGTACTCCTTTCCTTCATATTCCACAACAGCGCGGCCCTCCAGGGCTGTGATAAGCGCAGTACCGGGCGCCCTGTGGGGCTCCAGGCCGGTACCCTCATCGAAGGCCATCAGAAAGAATTTCATTTTTTCATTGCTTACAATATCCAGATTTACAATACTGTCCTTTTCATAAGAAATAAGTTCTTTGAGATTAAGCACCTCTCCTGCCTTTACATTTTCGTTCATATTCGACTCCTTTTTTTTTATTATTTCCGTATATATTAACCCGTTTTGGGTTTCGGATCCGCAAAGCATCCCTCCGGGAACGATAAGCATCTCACCGGCTGACAGCTCCGCCCTTCTCCGTTTTTCTCCAAGCCAGAAGGTACCCTTCCCCCGGCATCCCAGATATATAGAGGGGCTGTCATAGCTTTCCTGGCTTATAGAGGTATGGGCACCCATGGAAAAAT
>CALWRY010000193.1 GCA_944384065.1 uncultured Enterocloster sp.
CCTTCAGCCCAAGCAGTTCCCTGTAAAGGCTCCCGATCCGGGCCTCCTGGCTCTGGTTTTCCTCCTTCAGCCTGCGCACGGCCTCCGGCACGGTCTCCAGCTTTGCTGACAGGAGAACGGAAAGGCCTGTCTCATCTTCCAGGCGCATGCGGTAGTCCTCCAAGGCTCTCCGGCCGCAGAGCATAGAGATGCGGACGCCGCCCTTGTAATGGATCATCCCCCGTATTTTTATAATGCCCACTTCCCCGGTTCTCTCTACATGGGTGCCGCAGCAGGCGCAGATATCTCCGCCCGGGATTTCCACTATGCGCACCAGGCCGGAAAGCTCCTTTTTGCTGCGATAGTGAAGCTCCCTGCGCTCCTCCTCTGAGGGGTACCAGATATGAAGGGGCACATTCTCATAGACAAGGGCATTGGCTTCATTTTCCAGCGCCTCCAGATCCTCCTTTGTCAAAAGGCCGTTAAAATCAATGGTCACCTCCTGGGCTCCCATATGAAAGCCCACATTGTCATAGCCGAACTTCCGGTGTATCAGCCCGGAAAGAATGTGCTCCCCGGTGTGCTGCTGCATATTGTCCATGCGGTACTGCCAGTCCACCACGCCCTGCACCCTGCATCCCGGCGCAATGGGACGGTCCGTCTCATGCTCTATCTCTTCTCCCCTCTCGTGGACAGAGAGCACGGCGGCCTCCCCCAGAGTTCCCCGGTCCGAGGGCTGTCCGCCTCCCTCCGGATAGAAGCCGGTCTGGCTGAGCCGGAGAAGCCAGGTTCCCTTCCCGCTCTCCCGGCAGTCTGTCACCGTGCACGAAAAATTCTTTATATACGGATACTGATAATACAATCGATGCTGATCCATGTTCTTTTGCCTCTCTTCTGTCAATGTCTGCTATGATTTTAGCATATTTTCCCGGCCTGTACCAGCAGAATTTATTGCCGCGCGGCCCGCCGTCTGAACGGCTGCAAAAATTTTTCCCTAATTTTTCTCATTCCCATGAAACATGTGCAAGCCGGGGGTCATATGATACAGTGTAATCAATCTTTTGCGGAGGAACGAACATGAGTGATGTAGCGGCAACAAACTGCGGTTGTGACTGTGGATGCGGGTGCGGATGCGGGACAGGAGGCGGCATAAATATCATTTGGCTCATCCTGATTCTGTGCTGCTGCGGCGGCGGCATTGGCGGCGGCTTTGAACATAACAACTGCGGCTGTGGATGCGGATGCAGCGAGATTATCTGGATCCTCTTGATTCTGTGCTGCTGCGGCGGCACAAACGGCTCCTGCTGCTAACCGGCTGATGGCTGCAAAAGAGAACGGGCCGCCGTGACAGACGGCGGTAAATCCAGGGCAGATCGGGCGCGTCCCGCTCTGCCTTTTTTGCTGCGGGGGGCAGAGCGCCTTTCTCCGGCTGTCTCTGCCCCGGCTTTTTTCCGGGCGCACAGGTTTGCTCTGCCGGCGCTCGCCCGGCAGGCGCAGACAGGCTTACCTGCGCTGCTCCTGTCCCTTCAGGGCCGGATTTTCCCGCTTCCCCGGGCCTATGCCCCGGGAGCCAAGCCCCTTAAAACCCTGCTTCTCCTTCTCACATTCCTCATCTATTTCATAAACGGCATTGCCCTCAATTACCAGACGGCTGTACATATGCCATCTCCTCCTTTCCGCTGCATTTTACACTTCGCCCGCAGCCCTGCTATTGCACTGCGGATACATAATTAGTATATGCAGGAAATGGTTTCCCGGCATGGCGCAGCCAAACTGCCCCCAAAGTATCTGGCATGTATCCGCTCCCTCCTGCATATGTTAAAACAAATCAGGAAAAAGCTGGTGAAACAGCACATGAATCCATCGGACGAATATAAACTCACGGATCTGGACTATCTGGTGGGGGATCACCACCTGCAGATGATCAAGGCGGCCCTCCCCTACTTAAATGTGCCGGAGCAGAGGGCCGTGTCCCTCTTTGTGAAATTTCAGGAGCTGCGCAGAACCGTTGAACTATTTGAAAATGAGGAGGTGGCGGCTATGGGCATCTGCTCCCTGGAGCAGGAAAAAAAGCCGGCTTCCATCCGGGATCTCCTAAAAGCCATCCGCCCCTACGGCAATCCGGAGGAACAGGATCTCATCGACATGGCCCAGTCCTTTATGGACGGCCAGACCCCCATAGACCAGCTGCGGCGCTTCCTCACCCCAAAGCAGCAGTCGCGGTTTGAGACTATGCAGATGGTTATATCCGCTCTGCAGGCCATGGCCTAGATCTTCTTAATTCTGAACTTTGTTATAGAAAGGATACATAAATCTATGGACGACAGCTGGAAGCAGGATCCGCGGCTCAAATCCATGAGCCGTGAAAAGGTGGAGCTTCTCACCCGCTTTTCCGAACGGCTGAAAAGCGCGGACAAAAACAGCCTGGCGGAGGCCCTGGCCTCCATCAACCGGGAGGCAAGGCAGAAGGGGCTCTCCTTTAACGACCAGGAAACCGCCCTTATGGTGAGCATTTTGAGCGCCCACATGCCTCCCTCAGAGCAGAAAAAGCTGAATCTTCTGAAAATGCTGGCAAAAAAACTGGCCGGTCCCCCTTAGGAGGGAACCGGCCAGTCCTGTCATTTTTTCTCTATGCAGCGTCTATCCGGCGCCGGCGGTTTATTTTACCACCAGGTTTACAATGCGGCCGGGAACGTAGATCTCCTTCACCACATTTCCCGTGATCTTTCCGGCGGCGGCCTCCTTGCCCTTTGCGATGGCCTCCTCCTTGGAAATATCCGCAGGCACAGTGATGACGGCTCTTGTCTTTCCGTTGACCTGAACGGCGATCTCGATCTCGTCGTCCTTCATGGCCTCCTCGTCGCACTCCGGCCACTGGGAATGGAATACGCTGTCCGTGCCGCCAAGCTGCTGCCACAGCTCCTCGCCCAGATGGGGGGCAAAGGGAGCCAGAAGGATCACAAAGGTCTTTAAGGTCTCCTTGTCAACGCCGCCCTCCTTCTTCGCCAGATCGATGAGCTTGTTGTTGTACTCCATGAAGCCGGAGACAACGGTGTTTAAGCTGAACTGGTTGAAGCGCTGCTCGATGTCATAGACCAGCTTGTGGCGGATCTTTAACATCTCCTTGCTGGGCTCGATGTCCTTGTCCTTATTTTCCATCACCAGGTTCCAGAACCGGTTGAGGAAACGGGACACGCCCTCGATGCCCCTATCGTCCCACTCCGCGTCAAGCTCCGGCGGTCCCACGAAGAGCTCGTAGAGCCGCAGGGAGTCGCAGCCGTAGTCCCGCACCAGATCGTCGGGGGAGACTACATTTCCCTTGGACTTGCTCATCTTGATGCCGTTCTTGCCGGTGATCATGCCCTGGTTGAAGAGCTTGGTAAAGGGCTCGTCAAAGTCAATCACGCCGATGTCGCAGAGGAACTTGGTGTAGAACCGGGAGTAGAGAAGGTGCAGCACCGCATGCTCCACGCCGCCGATGTACATGTCCACAGGCAGGTATTTGTCCGCCTTCTCCCGGGACACCAGCTCCTTGTCGTTGTGGCTGTCCACATAGCGCAGGAAGTACCAGGAGGAACCGGCCCACTGGGGCATGGTGTTGGTCTCCCGCTTGGCCGGCGCGCCGCAGACCGGGCAGGTGCAGTTCACCCACTCGTCGATGGCCGCCAGGGGAGACTCCCCGGTTCCTGTGGGCTGATAGCTCTCCACATCCGGCAGCCGCAGGGGCAGTTCCTCCTCGGGAACCGGCACGCAGCCGCAGTGGGGGCAGTGAATGATGGGGATGGGCTCGCCCCAGTAGCGCTGGCGGGAGAACACCCAGTCTCTCAGCTTGTAGTTTACGGTCTTGCGTCCAAAGCCCTTCTCCTCAATGATGTGGGGAGCTTCCTTCTTGAGCACCGCAGACTCCATGCCGTTCCACTCGCCGGAGTTGATCATGGTGCCGCTTGCCTCGGTGTAGGCCTCGGTCATATTTTCAATTTCCTTTCCATCCTTGGCGATGACC
>CALWRY010000194.1 GCA_944384065.1 uncultured Enterocloster sp.
CTCCCTTGATTCCAAAGCAGGGCCCCAGGGACGGCTCCCTGAGAGCCAGCATGGCCTTCACTCCCATGCGGCCAAAGGCTTCTCCCAGGCCGATGGTGGTCGTCGTCTTTCCCTCGCCCGCCGGGGTGGGGTTGATAGCGGTCACCAAAACCAGTTTCCCGTCAGGGCGGTCCTTCACCCGCTCCCAGAGCTCGTCGGAGAGCTTGGCCTTGTACTTTCCGTAGAGCTCCAGCTCCTCCTCGTTGATGCCGTAGGATGCAGCTACCTGGCTTATGGGCTGCATCTCGGTTTCCTGCGCAATCTGAATATCTGCCTTCATCTCTTTATACCTCCTCGTTTTTTATTCGTAACCGTCTGAACCGCTGCTGTTTATCATCTCTTCAAACTCCTGGGCAGTCATGAGAATCTTTCTGGGCTTGGTGCCCTCCTCCTCGCCCACCACACCGGCCTCCGCCAGCTGGTCCATGATCCGGGCCGCCCGGTTGAAGCCGATCTTGAACATTCTCTGGAGCATGCCGATGGAAGCCTTCTCCTTTTCTATGATAAAACGGCCCGCCTGGACGAAATACTCATCCCGCCCTGCGGAGCTGGCTCCCCCTGCGGCCGGAGCGGCCATCTGGCTTGCCACCTCCTTGCTGTAGTCCGCAGTCAGGCCCTGATCCGTGAGGAATTCCACCACCCGGCTCACCTCCTCGTCGGAGACAAAGGCGCCCTGAACCCGCTGGGGCTTGGGCATCCCCGCCGGGTAGAACAGCATGTCGCCCTGCCCCAGAAGCTTTTCCGCCCCATTCATATCGATGATAGTCCGTGAGTCTGTGCCCGAAGCCACGGCAAAGGCGATCCGGGATGGCACATTGGCCTTGATAAGTCCGGTGATGACGTTCACCGAGGGCCGCTGGGTGGCGATCACCAGATGAATGCCTGCGGCCCGTGCCAGCTGGGCCAGACGGCAGATGGCGTCCTCCACCTCGCCAGGGGCCACCATCATCAGATCCGCCAGCTCGTCGATGATGATCACGATCTGGGGAAGCTTGGCGGGCTTGTCCTCCAGGGTGTCGGGGAGGCTCTCGATCCGGGCGTTGTACCCCTTTAAGTCCCGGACATTGCACCGCGCGAATTTTTTGTACCGGTCCTCCATCTCCGCCACTGCCCAGTTGAGGGCCCCGGAGGCCTTCTTGGGATCGGACACTACAGGGATCAGAAGATGGGGGATGCCGTTGTATACGCTTAACTCCACCACCTTGGGATCCACCATGATCAGCCGCACATCCTCCGGCTTTGACTTGTAGATCAGGCTCATGATGATGGTGTTGATGCACACGGATTTTCCGGATCCCGTGGCACCCGCAATGAGCAGATGGGGCATCTTTGCGATGTCCGCCACCACCACCTGGCCGGAGATGTCCTTTCCCACAGCGAAGGCCAGGCTGGATTTGTGGTTTCTAAATGACTCGGACTCCAGGATATCCCGCAGATAGATGGTATTCTTCTCCTTGTTGGGCACCTCGATGCCCACAGCGGACTTGCCCGGTATGGGAGCCTCGATGCGGATGTCCGTGGCCGCCAGGCTCAGCTTGATATCGTCGGAGAGGCCCACAATACGGCTCACCTTCACGCCCTGCTCGGGAAGGAGCTCATAGCGGGTCACCGTGGGGCCGCAGCTGATATTGGTCACAGTCACGCCCACACCGAAGTTTTTCAGGGTCTGGGCCAGCTTCATGGCTGTGGCCCGGTACTCGCTCTCACAAGCGCCTCCCGCTCCCCTGCTGCCGCGTTTTAGAAGGCTTAAGGGCGGGAACACGTACTCTTTTCTGGGAGGCTCCTCCACCTGGGGAATCCCCGCCTCCTCCCGGTGCTCCTCCCTCTTTCTCTCTATCTTCTTCTGGAGAAGCTCTGTCTCCGTCTCGATGATCTTGCCGGAGGCCGTGACCACGGTCTTTGGCTCCTCGGGAACAAAGATGCTGTCGTAATTCACCCCGTCCCCTGCGGGCTCGGTGGGGTACTCCGCTCTGGAAGAAACCTCTGCCGGGCCGACGGCTTTATAGCTGGCTTCCGATTCAGCCTCAAGGGTGACTTTTGCCCCGGCCTCCCCGCCGTCTTCTGTCTCTGCGGCAGGCTGGGGCTCATAGCTTTGGGACGTCTCCATATGAGGCTGGGGCTCATGGCTGGGAGCCGTCTCCTTCTCTTCCCCAAACCAGGGCGCTTCCTCTTCTCGGGATTCCGTGGTCTGTTCCTTATGAACAGGCCCCATATCCATCTCCTCCAGGGTTCGGGAATCCCTTGGCAGGCGGATGGCATCCCAGGGCTCGTCCTCATAGGAATCATCCTCGTCGCTCTCCACCCTCAGCCCCGTAATCACTGGCTCAACGTAAGGCTTTGCGCTCCCCTCCAGGGAGGCGGCGATGGCGGAAATGTCATCCCCGCCGCTCTCGTCTCCGGCCCCCTGAGCGCTGTCCTGCGTGCTTTCCTCTCCAAAGTCCTGGCGGAAGGCCTTCTCCTCGTCAAAAGGCTCCTCTCCCTCCAGCTTGGTGGCATTCAAATTCACGCCCCGCACTCGCTGCTGGCGCTCCTCCTCCTGTCTCTGCCGCCTCTCCTCCGCCTTCTGGGCGTGGATCTCCCTGCGCCGGTCCATATCCTCCCTGGCATATTGGTACGCTTTATCCCCGCCCCGCTTTAACAGGGAGACAAAGGATCGCTCCGTGATGCAGACCAGGCAGAGAATGAAAAGGACGATGAGCACCAGTCCGGTCCCCACCCGTCCGATTCCCATGGTCAGAAGGGCTGTCAGGACGCCGCCTATCAGGCCGCCTCCCGCCCCATTCGCCGACGAGCGCGTATAGTAGTCAATCCAGGAGGTTATCTCCCTGCCGCCTCCAAAGAACAGGTCGAGAAGGCCGCACAGCGCGATCAGTCCCGCAATCACAGCCGCCAGCTTGACCGCCGCGTGCCGGTTGCCCCGGTTGGACAGATGAAAGCAAGTGCCCACAAAAAATACCGGAGGCATAATATAGCCCAGGACGCCGAACACCCCCAGCTGGAAGCTTCTGAGCACCTCGCCCAGGGCGCCGCACAGATGAAAGTTGCTGAGGAAGAAAAGCACTGCTATGGCAAAGGATCCGATAATCATCACCTCCGCCCGCATAAAGCCGCCTTCCTCCTCATACTCTTCCCGCTCCGCGCTTCTCTTGGAGCGGGAGGACGCGCCGGACTTGGCGGCCCCGCTGCCCTTTGGCCTTCCCGGCTTTCCTGTCTGTGTCTTTTTCTTTTTCGTTGAATCTGCCACTGCTGCAGCCTCCTGTCAAATCATGGTCGTGCCAACGCACTAGTATGCACTCTACCTAGTATACAAAAAAATTCCTGGAAATGCAATGCGGCAGTTATTTTGCCGCTAACAAAAGGATCATAGCTTCTATAATATGTGAATGGGAAAGGTAGGTGGCTGGGGAGATCCAGCCACCTAAAAATAAAAAACTTACACCGTTTACTTGACAAACCTCCCAGGCAACGCAATATAATATACTTACCAAAAGCCTGTACCTGTCTCCTGACAAGCGGCTTCTCACGCAAGAAGAATGTTTGAAGGAGGCCGGGGCCGTAAATAGGGCTTTACCAAAGCTGGAGATGCCCAGCACCGGCATCACCAATATTGAAAGGGGGTCTTATTATGCCGCTACCGCAAAAAAAGATTTATACCTCGGATGATTACAGGAATCTCCCGGACGGATACCGGGCCGAACTGATTGACGGGCAGTTTTATGACCTTGCGACGCCTGGACGGCTGCACCAGCATATCTCCTATCAGCTATCGCAGGCCATTGGCTCCTATATTGCCGCTAATAAAGGGGGATGCCTTGTTT
>CALWRY010000195.1 GCA_944384065.1 uncultured Enterocloster sp.
CGTCCTGGCTAATGAGCTTCTGCTTCCGGACTACGACAGTGACGAAGCCCTGGACGGGGCGGAGCGGCAGTATCGGGAGATGGAGGCAGAGCTTGCGCGGATGCTTTGATAAATCGAGAGAAAGGAACCTGCCTATGCGCTTCACCCACACTATCCCCTGCTTTGACCTGTCCCAGATTGCCCAGTCCGGCCAATGCTTCCGCATGCATCCCCTGCCGCCGGAATTTTTTTCCGGTATACTGCCGTCCGCCGGGGACAGGACCCCGGAAGCCCCGCTCCCCGACCGGGGCTTCTCCATCGTAAGCCGGGGCCGCCTCCTTTTTATCTTTCAGGAGGGGCAGGAGATCACTCTGCTCTGTGAACAGTCCGACCATCCCCTCTGGCTCTCCTACCTGGATTTGGAGAGGGACTACCCGGCGGTCATCCGATCCATAAACCCAAAGGACGCCTATCTTGCCGCAGCGGCCCGGGCCGGAAGCGGCATCCGCATTCTGGCGCAGGATCCCTGGGAAATGATCATCACCTTTCTCATTTCCCAGCAGAAAACCATTCCCGCCATCCAGTCCCTGGTGGAGGCTCTGTCCCGGACCTACGGAAAGCCCATCGCCTTCCCGGGCCAAACATTCTACTCCTTCCCCACGCCCGAGGAGCTCTCCCAGGCCTCCCTGGAGGACCTGCAGGCCATGAAGCTGGGCTACCGGGCGAAATACATTTACCGCATCTGCCGGGACGCCCTCTCCGGATCCCTGGATCTGGAGGCCCTTAAGCAGATGGCATACGGGGAGGCCATGGAATACCTGACCGGTTTTTATGGAATCGGAAAAAAGGTGGCAAACTGCATCTGCCTCTTTGGGCTTCACCAGATTGGCGCCTTTCCCATAGACACCTGGATCGAAAAAATCCTTTTGGAACACTACTATGACAAAAAGAAATACCGCCGTATCCCCAAAACCCATCTTCCCGCCCGAATCGTGGAAGACAGCTTTGGGCCATACGGCGGCAATGCCGGTATTATGCAGCAATATATTTTCTACTATGAACGCCTGCTGCAAAACAAAATCCGCATCATTTAAGCGGTGGTTCAGACGGCAGCACAGCCCGTCTGAACCGATTTAATTACTTAAAAAATCCCTTTTTCTTCGGTTTCTCCTCAGGCTCTGAGGAAACCCCGGTCATGGCCTCGTCGAACCGGCGCAGGGCCTCCTTCTGGGCCTGGGTCATGCGCTCCGGCACCTGAACCACCAGGGTTACATAGTGGTCGCCCCGCAGGCCCTTGGCCCGCAGAGAAGGCACGCCCTTGCCCTTCAGCCGAACCTTTGTGTCCGTCTGGGTGCCGGGCCGCACCTCGTACTCCACCTCGCCGTCCACCGTCTTGATGCGGATAGGACCGCCCAGGGCCGCCCTGGCGAAGGAAATGGGTACTGTGGAGTAAATATTGGTATCCTGGCGCTTGAAAATGGGATGCTGGGATACAATAGCCTCCACCAGCAGGTCGCCCCGCTCGCCGCCATTCACTCCGGGCTCTCCGCCGCCGGCCATGCGCACGCTCTGGCCATTGTCAATTCCGGCGGGAATCCGCACCTTAAACTTCTTGCGAACCGTCTTATAGCCCGTTCCGTAGCAGTCCGGGCACCGCTCCTTGATGATCTTGCCTGTGCCGTTACAGTCCGGGCAGGTCTGAACATTCTGTATCTGTCCAAACAAGGACTGCTGCGTATACATGATCTTCCCCTTGCCATTGCACTTGGGGCAGGTCTGCGGCGTCGTGCCCGCCTTTGCGCCCGTGCCGTGGCAGCTGGCGCAGGTCTCCTTAAAGTTGATCTCTATCTCCTTCTCGCAGCCGAATACCGCCTCCTCAAAGCTGATGCGCACAGAGGTACGCAAATTCGCGCCGCGGGCCGGGCCGCTTCTTGCCCTGGAGGAGCGTCCGCCGCCAAAGATATCGCCGAAAATATCGCCGAAAATGTCGCCCATATCCCCGCCGAAGTCAAAACCGCCAAACCCGCCGAAGCCCCCGGCTCCGGGGCCGCCGCCCTGCTCAAAGGCCGCGTGTCCGAACTGGTCGTACTGCTGGCGCTTCTGGGGATCACTGAGGACGCTGTAAGCCTCGGAAGCCTCCTTGAACTTGGCCTCCGCCTCCTTGTCACCCGGATTGGCGTCCGGGTGGTACTTCTTGGCAAGCTTTCGGTATGCTTTTTTCAGCGCGTCCTCGTCCGCGTCCCTGGGGACGCCCAGGACCTCGTAATAATCTCTCTTGCTCTCTGCCATCTCACTACCTCTATTCTTCTGAACGCCTTCCGAACGCCGAAAAGCCGCTTTCGTTTATCTCTGTCTTAACACTCGTATAGGGGTTAGGCACCGGAAGCCCGGTTCCTAATCCCTATCATGCAAATCCACTGTCCTAAACAGCTACATTTATTAACAATTCAGGCAGCGGGCCTCTTTATACTTCCTTAAAGTCCGCGTCCACAACATCGTCGCCGCCTGCGCTGCCCGCATTGCCTGCGGACTGACCGCCCATGTCAGGGCCTGCCTGGCCGGCGCCGGCTGCCTGGGCCTGCTCATAGACCTTGGCAAACAGCTTCTGGGCGCTGTTCATCAGCTTCTCCCTGCCAGCCTTGATGTCCTCCACCTGGGCGTCCGTCATCTGATCCACCGGAGCCCGGTTGATGGCCTCCTTAAGAGCGTTCAGATCGGCCTCCACCTCGGACTTGTCGGTGGCGGAAATCTTGTCGCCTACCTCCTCCAGGGCCTTCTGGGTCTGCAGTACCATGGAGTCAGCCTCATTTCTGGCGTCGATGGCCTCCTTGCGCTTCTTATCCTGGGCCTCGTACTCCGCAGCCTCCTTTACCGCCTTCTCAATATCCGCGTCAGACATATTGGATCCGGAGGTAATGGTGATGTGCTGCTCCTTGCCGGTACCCAGATCCTTTGCGGATACATTTACAATGCCGTTTGCATCAATATCAAAGGTAACCTCAATCTGGGGAACGCCTCTCCTTGCGGGCGGAATTCCATCCAGACGGAACTGGCCTAATGTCTTGTTGTCCCTTGCAAACTGCCGCTCGCCCTGTACCACGTGGATATCCACAGCGGTCTGGTTGTCAGCAGCGGTGGAGAAGATCTGGCTCTTCTTGGTGGGGATGGTGGTATTTCTCTCAATCAGCCGTGTAGCTACGCCGCCCATGGTCTCAATGGACAGAGACAGGGGGGTAACATCCAGAAGGAGGATGTCTCCTGCGCCTGCGTCGCCGGCCAGCTTGCCGCCCTGGATGGCAGCGCCGATAGCCACGCACTCATCCGGGTTTAAGGACTTGCTGGGCTCCTTGCCGGTGAGCTGCTTTACCTTCTCCTGAGCGGAGATCATACGGGTGGAGCCGCCTACCAGGAGCACCTTGCCCAGCTCGGAGGCTGTGATGCCCGCGTCGCGCAGAGCGTTCTGCACGGGAACAGCGGTGCGCTCAATCAGGTCGTAGGTCAGCTCGTCGAACTTCGCCCTGGTCAGGTTCATATCCAGATGCTTGGGTCCCTCGGAGGTCGCTGTGATGAAGGGCAGGTTGATGTTGGTGGTGGTGGCTGTGGACAGCTCCTTCTTCGCCTTCTCAGCCGCTTCCTTCAGTCTCTGGAGGGCCATCTTATCATTGGACAGATCCACGCCCTCTGCCTTCTTAAACTCAGAAATCATCCAGTTGGTAATCGCGTTGTCAAAATCGTCGCCGCCCAGATGGGTGTCGCCGTTGGTGGACAGAACCTCGATGACTCCGTCGCCGATCTCGATGATGGACACATCGAAGGTACCGCCGCCTAA
>CALWRY010000196.1 GCA_944384065.1 uncultured Enterocloster sp.
GATGAGATACGTCTCCCTCCCATATGTCTCCTTAAAATACCGGCCCGTTTCCTGGCTGAGGACGATGATGGCGTCGGCAAAGCGCACCGCCATCCGCTCCCCCGCCATAATATACATCCGGGCAAAACGTCCCCATTTTGCCCTCCTGTGATCCAGGCCGTGAATGGTGGCAATGCAGCGCTTGCCGAAAAGCCGGGGCAGCCATATCATCGCGCAGGGGCCCTCCGCATGAAAATGGACCGCATCGTAGGGACCCAGGGCGGCCAAAAATGCAGCGGACACAGAGGCTGTCATAGCCGCCAGTCCCTTCCGGTCAATGGTGCATACGGACCGAAGGCGCACGCCCTTCCATTCTCTCCGCTCTTTTTCTCCAAATTCCTCGCCGCAGGTGTGATGTCCCCGCCGGTTATAGCAGGTAACCAAGTGGCCGTCCCGCGCCATCCGGCTGGCAAGCTCTCCCACCACAACCTCGATCCCCCCTTCCCTGGAGGGAACCCGCTTATGTCCCAGCATTGCGATGCGAAGGTGCTCCTTCTCACAGGAGCCGGCCCGCCGCCCCTTTGCCATGCGGCACAGGGCCAGAAAGGCATAGGCTGCCCGCAGCCGGTTCCTTTTTATGAGACTCACCGCAGCCTGTGTCTTGGGGGTAAGCCCCGCAAAGGCCGCCTGTTCCATATGCCTTTTAAAAACAGGCTGGCCGATGTAAGCTCCCAGGGATCCGCAGGAAGAAAACTCTCCCTGGCGCACAAGCTCCTCCATCATCCAGAAGGCAAGCGCCAGGCCATACCGGTGCAGCTGGGAATCAAAATCCGGAAGGACGCCGCAAAAATCCTTCTCCATTTTTTCCAGATTTTCAAGCAGAAGAGCCTCCCGCCCCAGGGCAAAATGATCCGCCCTCTTCGTCATAGCCCCCTCCCGCTGGCGGTAAAAATAGGCGGGATTTTGGCTAAAATACACGGATTTTGCCGCCAGATAGAGGGGAATGGTGCACAGCAAATCCTCCCCGTAGGAAATACGCGGATCCACCGCCATCTGCGGCTTTAAAAGTGTCTCCCTGCGGATGGCCTTGCCCCAGAGATTACTGTGGACATGGCGCATGTCCTTCCCCATCAGGAGCCTGGCGTAGAGGCAGTCCCTCATCTTTTTCTTATCATAAAATCCGGCGGGTACAGGCTCTCCGTCAAGGGTCTTCCTGTCCGCATACACCCGGCAGGCGGCAAAAACCGCCAGATCCGCCCCGGTCTCCTCTAAAATTCCCCGCGCCCATTCCAGCATATGGGGATCCAGCCAGTCGTCGCCGTCCACATACACAATATAGTCTCCCCGGCTCGCCAAAAGGCCTGCCTGTCTGGCGCTCACCAGGCCGCCGTTTTCCTTGTGGATGACCTTCACCCGGCTGTCCGCTTTCCCGTAGCTGTCGCAGATATCCGGACAGTTGTCCGGCGATCCGTCGTCCACCAGGATACATTCAAAATCCGGGCAGGTCTGGGACAAGATACTGTCCACGCACTGACGCACATAGGCAGCCACCTGATAGATGGGTACAATCACTGAAAAATAAGGTCTCATGTCTTTTCCTCATGATAGATGAAAGCCGGCCGCCCCGTTTTTCGCTTTGCTGCGGCCCGCCGGGCGATCTCCCCCGCCGCAAAAATGGGTCCTAGACGGAGAAGCTCCCGCAGCCAGCCAAGCTTGCCCTCCGCCAGATCTCTGCGCATCAGCAGAACCTCGCAGGCCGCGTACCGGATTCCCCTGTCGGAAAACGTTCCCCTCTGCCTGGCCGCAGCCCGGATCTTTCGCACAAGCCGGCCGAACCGGCAGGGCGAAAAGGGGGCCCGGTAGTAAATCTGATCCGTCAGAAACGCCAGCTCCTCCTGGCTTAAGGGAAAGAGCATCCGTTCAAACATCCGGCTGATAATCTCCTGGTACTGGCTTCTCTGGATATCCCTGTATTTTTGGCTGACCTGGCCGCCATGCACCCGGTAAAGGAGCAGGTAATCCTCCTGGATGGCCAGATGTTCCCCGGCTTCCAGTATGCGGACACACAGATCCAGATCCTCCGCGTATGTAAAATGCGGATCGTAGCGAAAGCGCCGCATAGCCTCGGTCCGGATGATGGACGCGCTCTGCCCTATGGGATTGTAAAATAAAAACAGCGCCTCCACCTGATCGCTTTCGCCTCTGCGCAGGGGAAAAACAGGATACGCCTGATCCCCTTTTAGGTTGTACCAGCGGCTGCAGGACATAGAAAGCTCCGGGTGGGCTTCCATGAAGGCCACCTGCTTTTCCAGTCTGTCCCTTCGGCTGATATCATCCGCATCCGTCCGGACAATGTATTCGCCCTTCGCCCGCTCCAGCACCCGGTTGATAGAGCGGGGAATCCGGCTGTTTTCCTCATTTCGCAGAATGATAAACCGCGGGTCTCTTGCCGCAAATTCCGCTAAAATCTCCGGTGTCCTGTCAGAGGAGCAGTCGTCCACAATGATGCACTCCCAGTTCGTATAGGTCTGCCCGCAGATGCTCTTTAAGGTTTCCCGCAGAAATTTCTCCCCGTTGTAGACTCCCATTAAAATTGATACAAAGGGCTTCATCGCTTTACCTTTCCTGACGCTGTTTTTTCAAAGGGCTCGTCCGAAAAGATGATCTTCCCGATTCGATAGTAGGTGGGCGCATTCCGGTTGTACTCCCGGATAAATTCCCGCGCCGTTTCTTCCTCTCCCTTATCTCCCGGGGTCTTTACATGCACATAGGCTGCAAGTATATCATTCTCCCCACGGACAACAACCTCCTCAACCGCACTGCAGGCGGACAGCGACCGCTCGATCTCCTCCGGGCTCACATTCTCCCCATTGGAGAGAATGATAATATTTTTCAGCCGTCCGGTGATAAAGAGAAATCCGTCCCCATCCACATAGCCAATATCCCCGGTGTGAAACCAGCCGTCCATTAGGGCTTTTTCCGTCTCCTCCGGCTCGTCCATATAGCCGGACATGATGCAGCTTCCCTTTATCAGGATTTCCCCCTGTTCGGAAATTCGGACCTCGTTCCACTCACCGACACGGCCCACAGATCCCTCCTTGAAAATTCCTTTTCCCGAATAGGCCACCGCCCCGAAGGTTTCCGTAGCCCCGTACAGCGAGGGGGATACGATTCCCATTTCATGGAAGAACTGGGAAATGGCAGGATTTTCCGGCGCTCCGCCGCTGCCAATCATCTCAAAGCTCTCCATATTCAGCTCCCCCTGCTTCGCCCTTTTTACCAGCAGGGACAAAAAGAGGGGAACCGCCAAGAGGAGTTTGGGCCGAAACCAGCCGATATCCCGAATGCCATTTCCCATATCGGAGAGCCCCAGGCGGACGCCCTGGCAGATATTGTCCACAATCGCGCTGATAACCGCCACATGGTAAAGGGGGAGGATCAGGACCTGATCTCCATAGGGAGAAGTGTCATGGGGCCAGAATGCCCGTTGGGGGATCACCGCCCACTTGGCCCGCCCGGTGCTCCCTGAGGTCATAAGCATAAGGGCCGGGGCCTCCAGGTCCGGCTTCTCCCTCTGCGCATAGAGTCCTGCCCGCTCTGCCAGGACTGCCCGCACACATCCTTCTCCGGATCCGTCCGTAAAAAGAACCGGGCACGCTTTTCTGCTGACCCATGCTTCGATGAGCTCCGCCTCTTCCTCCCGGCACATAATAAGCTCTGGATCCAGGCGGTTCAGCTCCTCCTCCAGCCGTTCCCCAGCCAGGTCAAAGTTCAGCATCACGGCGCAGGATCCCATGATCACCGCACCCAGGAAGGAAA
>CALWRY010000197.1 GCA_944384065.1 uncultured Enterocloster sp.
GGGAGAGTGCTGCCAGGTCCACGGTTTTTCCTACAAGGGGATGACCGCTCCAGCAGATGACGATGAGTTCATCCTCCAGCAGCGGAATGTATTCCAAGTGGGAGGAGTGGGCGGCCTGCTGGATCAGGGCGATGTCCATCTTGGCGGTGAGGAGCTTTTTCTCCAGGGTTTTCGTGTTGGCCATCTCCACAGAAATGCGGCCCTCCGGGAAGCTCTGGCGGTAGGCGGCCAGCAGCGGATGGATGAGGCAGTTTCCCAGGGTTGTGCTGACGCCCAGGCGCAGCTTGGTCTCGTAGGCGCTGTCGCTCATGCGCCGGTCCAGCTGCTCGATGGTTTTCAATACCTGGTGGGAGAGAAAGAGAAGGTCTCTCCCGGCGTCCGTGAGATAGAGAGAATGGTTGAGGCGCTCAAAGAGGGTGACCTGATACTCCTTTTCCAGGGCGGCCACGGCCTGGCTCACCGAGGACTGGGAGATGAGCAGAGCTTGGGCGGCCTTGCTCATATTCATGGAGCGGCACACCTCACAGAAAATTTCCAGATTTCGGATGGTCATAGACTCTCCTTTCGGTGACTAGCTATAAGTATTTACTTATTATATTAACATTATATTCATATTTTTCAATAGTTAAATTCCGTGCTACAATGCATACAGCAGCAGAGAAAAGGAGATATGCACATGGATAAAATGATGATTCTCGTGATAGACGGCTGTGCGCCGGAATATCTGACAGAGGAGACCGCCCCGGATGTGTACGCACTGGCCCGGGATCTGGGATTCGTGAAGACGGTTAAGAGCGCGATCCCCTCGGTGACCAATGTAAATCACGCCTGCATCCTGTCCGGCCGCTTTCCGAAGGACACCAAGGTGGTGGGAAATTATTACTATGACCCGGTGACGAAGGAGGAGGGCTTTATCGAGGAGCGGGGCTTCATGAAGGCGGAGACCATTCTCCAGGCCTACAAGAAGGCGGGAAAGAAGACTGCCCTCCTGACAGTGAAGGGAAAGGTCCTGGGTGTGTACGGCGAGGGCGCGGACATCGGCATCAGCGTGCAGACGCCGGACGCTGGACTTCTGGAGCGCCTGGGGCTCTCGGCGCCCCCGGAGGTACAGTCCCCGGAGAGCACCCGCTGGATTTACGAGGCGGCCCTGGCCTGTGTGAAGGAGGAGGATCCGGATCTCCTCTACTGCACCACCAATGATTTTGTGTTCCACCACCATGGGCCGGGGACTCCGGAGGCCGCGGATCAGATCCGCTGGATGAATGAATACGTCCGCCGGATCCACGAGGCGGACCCGGAGCGGCGCATCTATATCACGGCGGATCACGGGATGAACCAGAAGCACCGCCTGATTAACTTTCAGGCCATGGCGGACAGACGGGGGCTTCGCCTCTACTGCCTGCCGCCCTTAAAGGATCGGTACATTGAGAACCACATTTATCAGGAGGGAGGCATCCTCTATGTGTTTCTGGAAAATGAGTCGCAGAGGGAGGGATTTTTGGCCCTTGCCCAGAGCACGCCGGAGGTTGAGCGGGTGCTTGCCTGCTCTCAGGCAGCGGAAGAGTTTCATCTCCCAGCGGACCGCATCGGGGACTATGTGATGCTTGCGGCGGCGGACTGCGCCTTCGGGGAGGTAGAGGGAGAGCGGCTGGTGACGGACGCAGTGCGGACCCACGGCTCTCTTTACGAGCAGGAGATTCCCCTGTGGGCGATCTACCCGGAGGAATCAGAAGAGAAGTATGAATATAGCAAGGATATTGTGGCAATTGCGATGAGGAGGAAAGAAAAATGATTAGAAAATTTGCAGGGAAGAAGCTGGCGGCTGTGATAGTGTGCGCAGGTCTGGCGGTGTCTGCCGCAGGCTGCGCGAAGGAGGCTGGCCTTGAGGGAAATATCCAGCTGGTGGGAAGTACGTCCATGGAGCAGATGTGCATCGGCCTGTCGGAGGCCTATATGGAAAAGGAGCCGGAGGTGACGGTTTCCGCTGAGTATGTGGGATCTACGGCGGGAATGGAGGCGCTCCTTGGCGGCAGCGCGGACATCGGCACCTCATCCCGGAATCTGACCCAGGAGGAAAAGGACGCGGGGGCTGTGGAGAATATCGTGGCGAAGGACGGTATCTCAGTGATTGCCAATCCGGCGGTCACAGGGGTGACGGCTCTGACATCGGAGCAGATTGCTGCGATCTATACAGGAAAGATCACCAACTGGAGCGAGGTGGGAGGCCCAGATATGCCTATCATTACCATCGGCCACGAGGCGGGGTCCGGCACACGGGATCCCTTTGAAGAGATACTTGGGATTGTGGATCAGTGCCATTACGCCAATGAACTCAGCGGATCCGGCGCCGTGATTGTCCGTGTGGCAGAGACAGAGGGGGCTATCGGCTACTGTTCCCTGGCCCTGGTGGACGACAGCGTGGTGGGAGTTGCCGTGGACGGCGTGGAGCCCACCCAGGAGAATGTGCAGAACGGATCCTACGGCCTGAATAAGACCATGGTAATGGCAACCATGGGCCCAATCGGAGAGCAGAGCGAGCTGATTCAGAATTTCTTCGATTTTGTGTATTCCGAGGAGGGGGAGGCACAGATTGAGGCGGCGAATCTGATTCCGATACCCAGGGCGGAGGGTTAGGCTGCCTGCGGAAATATTCCAGATCTGGTGCTTAAGGGAGGCTTGGCTCTGCATAAAAAGACCAACCGGAGGGGAAGAACCTCTGGCTGGTCTTTTTTAAATGCTGTGCCTGGCAGGCGCGTATCCTTTTGGGCGGATATTATTTTACCGCATTCTGCTTCTGGCACATCAGCGCGGCCGTCACAAACCCCTTAAAGAGGGGATGGGGCCTGTTGGGCCGGGACTTGAATTCTGGATGGGCCTGGGTGGCCACGAACCAGGGATGGCTGGGAAGCTCGATCATCTCCACAATCCGGTTGTCCGGAGAGAGGCCGGAAAGGGCCATGCCGTGATCCGTCAGGGCCTTCCGGTAGTCGTTGTTTACCTCATAGCGGTGCCTGTGGCGCTCGTGGATGGTCTCCTGTTCGTAGAGGGCGCAGGCCTTGGAGGCCTTGTCCAGCACACAGGGGTAGGAGCCCAGCCGCAGGGTGCCGCCGATGTCCTCCACTCCGTCCTGCTCCGGCATCAGATGGATCACCGGATGGGTGGTGGCGGGATCTAGCTCCGCGCTGTGGGCGTCGGACCAGCCGATCACATCCCGGGCAAATTCCACGATGGCAAGCTGCATGCCAAGGCACAGGCCGAGAAATGGAATCCCATTTTCCCGGGCATACCGGATGGCGCAAATCTTGCCGTCAATTCCCCGGCTTCCGAAACCGCCGGGAACCAGGATGCCTGACACATCCCCCAGGATTTCGCCGGCATTTTCAGGGGTGACCGTCTCGGAATCCACCCATTTGATGCGGACCTGGGCGCGGTTTGCCACGCCCGCGTGCTTTAAGGCCTCCACCACGGAGATGTAGGCGTCGTGGAGCTGGATGTACTTGCCCACCAGGGCGACGGTGACCTCTCTTTCCGGATGCTTCCAGGCGTCGATCATGGCGCGCCAGTCCGCCAGATCCGGATCGGGGCAGGGCAGGTTCAGGCACTCGCAGACTGCCTGGGCCAGGTGCTCCTCCTCCATCACCAGGGGAACCTCGTAGAGAACCTCCACGTCGGGATTCTGCAGCACGTGATTGGGGGGCACGTTGCAGAAGAGGGCGATCTTTTCTTTAATCTGCCGGTCTAAGGGGTGCTCGCTGCGGCAGACCAGGATATCCGGCTG
>CALWRY010000198.1 GCA_944384065.1 uncultured Enterocloster sp.
AGCCGCCTGTGGGCAAAAGCTTTAAGCGGCGGGAAATGGCGGCCAGCTTCTGCACCTGCCCTGGATTGTGGGAGGAATGGAAGACCTCCACGCCCTGCATCCCCAGAGCCGCCAGCCGGGCAATGAGGCGTTCCGTCTCCAGATTGCCCAGATCATACTGAAAGGGATGGGCCAGGGAGACAAAGGCGCCGTTTTCCAGAAGGATCCGGAGAACCTCTTCCGGCGGGAAGTATTCTTTGGGAGGACAGTAGGGGCCGCCGTACCGCAGATATTTTTTAAATACCTGATCCATGGAGCTTCCGGCTCCCCTGGCCAGGAGGGCCCGCGCCACATGGGCCCGGGTGATCACGGTGCGGGGGTTCTCGCCGGTGAGCTCCCCGGCGGCAAGAGGGTATCCCGCCGCGGCCAGCCGGGCGAGCATCTCCTGGTTGCGCCTGTCACGCCGGGAGCGCATTTCGCCCAGCAAATTTTCAAGCCCTGGCTCCCCGGGCCGGACAAAGAGCCCCAGGATGTGGATCTCCTTTCCTTTATAAGAGCTGGAAACCTCAATGCCGGGGATGACCCGGACGCCCCGCTGTCCGGACGCGGCGGCGGCCTCCGGAACCCCTGCAGTGGTATCGTGGTCCGTCAGGGCGATGGCGCACAGCCCGGCTTCCCCCGCCAGACGCACAACAGCTTCCGGCGAATACGTCCCGTCAGAGGCGGTGGAATGTACATGGAGATCAATGAAATTCATGGAAAAATCCTCCCCGCAATACTTTTTTCATAGATTAACAATACTTTTTTGATATATAGTAACACGAAATTCACAATAAGTAAAATCGTCAGGAAAAATTAAAAAAAGGCAGTTCCATTTTACCTAAAGTATGCTATACTACATCTTGTGATAATTAAGCGAAATGATAGGTGAATAGAATGAATCGATTGGAAAACAGCGGCAGGCGGGATTCCGGTCCCGGAAGGAGCCGGGCGAAAGGCGCGGGGAAGAATGCCGGGGGAAGCCGTTCCCGGGCAGGCGGATCCTACCGTTCCGGACAGGCCGGACGGCTGAATGCAGCCCAGACTGCCAGAAAGAACAGCAGCCACCGAAGAAAAAAAGAACCGAATTACAAGGGAATCGCACTTGTCGGAGTGATACTGCTGGTGGTTATCCTATGCGCGGCCCTTGCGCTCAGCCGCAGGGGGCAGGAGGCCAGCATCCAGGAGTCATCGCCGGAGGCTTCGGAGACTGAGATAATACAGGAAGTGACGGTGGACGGCGTCACCATTACAGGGTTGTCCAAGAGCGAAGCCAGGGAGGCGATCCTTGGGGAATTTCCCTGGGCCATGACCGTAACCTTTGAGGACGATGTCTATGAGGTGGAGGATCTGATGGCCTGGAAGGTGGACGCCCTGCTGGATGAAATTTACAGCGGTACGGACCAGACCAGCTATACGCTGGATACGGACGGCATGGAGGAAGAAGCGGCCCAGGCGGCGGCAGCCTGTGCCTCCCGCTGGGATAAGGCGGCAAAGAACGGATCCATTGACAGCTTTGACGCGGAGAACGGCGAGTTTACCTTTGCCGGAGAGGAGGAGGGCTTCGCCATCGATCAGGAGAAGCTCGCCCGGGATATCCTGGCTGCTCTTGAGGCAAAGGATTTTGACGCCGAGATAGAGGCCTCGGGAAGTCCTGTGGCCCCGGAGATCACTGCGGCTCAGGCCAAGGAGCAGTACAAGACCCTGAGCACCCTGACCACGAACACCACGGCCAACAGCAACCGGAACACCAACATCCGCCTGGCGGCCCAGGCCATCAACGGAACCATTGTGCAGCCGGGGGAGGAATTCTCCTTTAACGGCACGGTTGGGCAGCGCACCGAGGCCAAGGGCTACAAGGGAGCTGCGGCCTACAACAACGGCGAGGTGGTGCAGGAGATAGGCGGAGGTGTCTGCCAGGTTTCCACCACCCTTTACGGGGCAGTGTTCAGGGCGGGCCTTGAGATCACCTACCGGCGGTCCCACACCTTTGAGCCGAACTACATCACGCCGGGGCAGGACGCCACGGTGAGCTGGGAGCAGCCGGACTTTAAGTTCCGCAACAACTCCAGCGCGGCCATCGGCATCCGGGCCAGCTATTCCAATCAGAAGATGACGGTATCCATTTACGGTATCCCGATTCTGGAGGAGGGAGTGACCTGGGATCTGGAGTCCAAGAAGACCGAGGATGTGGCGCCGCCTGCGCCCACCTATGAGGAGGATCAGACTCTTCAGCCCGGCGTGGAGGTTTTAAAGAGCGCGGGAAGCGCGGGAAGCCGCTGGGAGACCTATAAGGTTGTCTATAAAGACGGCGTTGAGGTATCCAGGGAGCTGGATCACCGGGCTACCTACAAGGGACACGCGCCGGTAATCCAGCGCAATACCACAGGAATCGTCCTTCCGCCGGAGGAGACGACCACTTCTGCGGAGACGCCGGTTCAGACCGTGGACGGAATGCCCGAGGGCTATGTTCCCAGCAGCGAGGGAAGCGGCGGCCCCGGTGAGGCTACCCAGGGATCCGGAAGCGGCGGCCCCGGCGAGGTTACACAGACGGAGACGCCGGCTCCCACCACCCAGGCGGCGACTGAGCCTGTGGGGCCCGGGGAGAGCGGGCAGACCGGGGGAGCGGCCCAGACCGAGGCGGAGACCACGGGCATGGTGATTGCACCCTTAAATCCCTAGCCGGCCGGCGGACGGACCGCGGATCGGACCATTATAAAATGTAGCTGAATCCCTGCTGTCTGACAGACAGCGGGGATTCAATCGTTTAGACGGCGGGTATACCCCAAAGGGCACCTAGTCCGATGTGTAAACAGGGGCAAAACCATGTTTACAAGCAAGCTTGACACCTGCTTTTGTCTCTGTTTACCCGCCGTCTGAACTGTTACGCGGGGATTGTTTTTTTTGGCGTAATTTGTATGAACCATTTGCAATTTGCAGGATACTTGGTTATAATAATAACAGGTCAGTTTGCACGGGCCTTTTTTGTCTGTGCAGACTCTACATATCACCAAAATTGCTAGGAGGAGATCAAGATGGCAAGAAAAATGAAAACCATGGATGGCAACCATGCAGCGGCCCATGCGTCTTACGCATTTACCGATGTAGCGGCGATCTATCCCATCACTCCCTCGTCACCTATGGCGGAAGCTACAGATGAGTGGGCCACAGACGGAAGAACCAATATCTTCGGTCATGAGGTACAGATTACGGAGATGCAGTCCGAGGCCGGCGCAGCAGGCGCAGTTCACGGCTCTCTGGCAGCAGGTGCGCTGACCACCACCTACACCGCATCCCAGGGTCTGCTTCTGATGATCCCGAACCTTTACAAGATCGCGGGCGAGCAGCTTCCCGGCGTGTTCAACGTATCCGCCAGAGCGCTTGCAAGCCACGCGCTGTCCATTTTCGGAGACCACTCCGACGTGTATGCCTGTCGTCAGACCGGATGCGCTATGCTGTGCGAGTCCAGCGTACAGGAGGTTATGGACTTAACTCCCGTTGCGCATCTGGCAGCAATCAAGGGCAAGGTTCCCTTTATCAATTTCTTTGACGGTTTCCGCACCTCCCATGAGATTCAGAAGATTGAGACATGGGACTACGAGGAACTGAAAGAGATGGCGGATATGGACGCAATCGACGCGTTCCGCAAGCATGCGTTAAATCCCAACCATCCCTGCCAGAGAGGTTCCGCACAGAACCCGGATATCTTCTT
>CALWRY010000199.1 GCA_944384065.1 uncultured Enterocloster sp.
CTACCCCAGTGCCACATCGAGAATCATCATAACCACAAAGCCCAAGGCAAAGCCAATGGTGCCCACATTGGAGTGCGCGCCCTCTGCGGACTCCGGGATAAGCTCCTCCACCACCACATAGAGCATGGCTCCGGCGGCCAGCGCCAGAAGATAGGGAAGAAAGGGCCCCAGATAGTCTGACAGGAGAATCATGCAGGCCGCGCCGATGGGCTCCACAATCCCAGAGAGCATTCCGTAGAGGAATGCTTTTTTCTTTCCCGCAGCCTCCTTTAACGGGAGGGAAATGATAGCGCCCTCGGGGAAATTCTGGATGGCGATTCCCAGAGACAGGGCCAGGGCTCCCGCCAGGGTGATGGCGGCTCCCTCCTCAGCCATAAGCCCGGCAAAGGCCACGCCCACCGCCATGCCCTCCGGGATATTGTGGAGGGTCACAGCCAGAACCAGCATAGTGCTCTTCTTCCACTGTCCCTTAGGTCCCTCCGGCTCCTCTGCGTCTATGTGCAGGTGGGGAACCGCATTGTCCAGGAGCAGGAGAAATCCAATTCCCAGAAGCAGGCCCACCGCCGCCGGCAGGAAGGCCAGCCTTCCCATGGCTGCGCTCATATCCATAGCAGGTATCAGAAGGGACCACACGGAGGCCGCCACCATAACCCCGGAGGCAAAGCCCAGAAGCGCCTTCTGCATCCGGGGGGCCATAGCCTGGCGCAGGAAAAACACGCAGAAGGCCCCCGCCGCTGTCCCCAGGAAGGGGATCATAATTCCAACAAAAATCTGCATTAATCCAAATACCCCCGAAGCCTCAGATAGCCCTTAATCAATTCAATCATCTGGTCGTAGCTGATGCGGCTGGCGTTGATGGGAAGGTCATAATTCTCCATATCCATCCACTCCCGCCCGGTAAAATACCGGTGGTATTCCGTCCGCTCCTTGTCAATGCGCCTTATACGGCGGATGGCCTCCGCCTCATCCACCTTGTCCACCTCCATCACACGCTCAATCCGGGTGGGCATCTCCGCGTAGACAAATATCCGTATCACGTCCTCCAGCTGGTCCTGGAGCACATAGTTGCCGCACCGTCCCACGATGATGCAGCTCTCCGAGGACGCCAGCTGCCGGATGACCGAGGACTGGAAGCGGAACAGATTCTCCGGTGAGGTAATCCTGTGCCCCGTCTTCGCGGGCTCCGACAAATCCGGCTTTAGGCTGGTCACAATCCGGTAGAGCAGCTTATTGCCCGCCTTCTCGTCTGCAAGGCGGAAATACTGCTCCCCGATGGCGCTGGTCTCCGAGGTCATCTTTAGAATCTCCTCGTCGTAAAAATGAATGCCCAGCTCCTTGGCCAGGCGCTCTCCCGTGAGGCGTCCGCCGCTCCCGTACTGCCTCTCAATGGTAATCACATAATGCCTATCGCTCATTTATCTTCACTCCTTCCTGACAACATCAATCTGACACATCTCCATAGCCTTCAGCGCATTCTCATGGCTCTCAGGGCTGACACCCGCACAGCAGGACGCATCCACCGAGACGGGAAGCTCCGGGCAGAAGGCCTTGATGAGAAGGGCGTTGGAAATCACGCAGATATCCGTGCAAAGCCCCACGACCTCCGCCTGGGAGAATCCGCCGTCCCGCACATACTCTGCCAGCTCCCGGCTTCCGAAGGTCCCCTTCTCAAACCGTGTTCCCGCAAGCTCCTTAAACGCGTCCGCAAGCTCCCAGCCAGGCGTCCCCTTGATGCAATGGGGCACGGGAAGCCTTCTCCCCTCCTGGGTGGCGAGATAGTCCGGCCCGTGGGTGTCAAGGGTGAAGACCACGGTCTCCCCTGCGGCCTGGTACGCCTTGATTTTCTCCTCCACAGCCGGCACAATGGCCTGGGCCTCCTTAGTGCCCAGAGCCCCGTCCACAAAATCCTTCTGCATGTCTACCACAACAAGCAAACGGCTCATATGTATTTCCTCCTGGGTATCTATGATATGCCGCTCCCTTTGGGCGGCTTTCTCTTCCCTTACAGTCTACCACAGATTTGCCTGCAAGGAAAGCGGGTCTTGGGAAAACTGTTTTCGCTGCTTTGGGGCAGCAATCCGGAAGGAAGGCAGCAGGCGGCATACAGGCGAATGCAGATGTCAGAGGAGAGGTGTCATATAAAGCGGAAGAAAATGAATCTCCTCCTCCTCCTTTACATCGCCCGGGTGAAGCACATAGGGGATATACGTCTGTTCCTTATATTTTTTCACAAATTTGCGGAGAGATGTCAAAGTATAGTTCTTTGTTGACTTAACTTCAATGGGAGAAATATTGTGCCGGCTGCTGATTTTGCTCTTTGCCGCCAAAAAATCAATTTCCATCCGGGCATCCTTATCCTCGCGGGAGGAATTCGAGTAAAAATACAGCTTATGTCCCGCTGCCGTGAGCATCTGCGCCACCAGATTTTCCACTATCATGCCCTGATTTACCTCCAGCTTGTCAAACAGCAATTTTTTATAAAGCTCCTGGCTGATAATTCCATTTTCGTCAAAGGCATGGCTGATAAGCAGTCCGGTATCTGCCATATAGCATTTTAATGTCATGCGCTCCATATTCAGCTTCAGGCCAATATCCGGAGCAGTTGAATTGTAGCAGATATTCACAATCATTGCATCGTCCAGCCAGAACAGAGCGTCCTCATAATCCCGCAGACGCGCATTCTTTTTCAGCGAGGAAAGCTTAAACTTTTTCTCATGTTTTTGAAGCTGCGCCGGAATCTCATCGAAAATACTCTGTACCTTCATCTTATATCCCTGGGCATGCTTGGCGATGTCAGACCGGTAAAGCGTCAGAATATCTCTTTTGACCTGGTCAACCTTATCAAAATCCCGGCTCTGTACATATTCCGCCACGGCCTGGGGCATGCCGCCTACAATCATATACTGCCGGAAATAGTCCATCGCCTTCCGGTGCATCACTTGTCCCATAGGCTTTCCCGTATCATAGCATCTGCGAATCATATCCATCAGCATTTCATTTCCCTGGGCCCATAAGAACTCCTCGAAATCCATGGGATATAATTTCATGTGGCGCTCTTCTGACGGAATCACTATGTCTTTTACATTCCATTTTATGGACATTAGGGAGCCTGTTTCCATGTAATGGTACCGGCCATCTCCTACCAAATATTTGATGGCGGCGCGTGCCTGAGGAAAAAGCTGTACCTCATCGAAAATGATCAGCGATTCCCCTGGATACAGCTTAGTATTGTAGTAGTTGGAAAGATACATAAAAAGTGTATCCAAATCATCCAAATAGTGCAAAAATAAATCTCTTACCTCTGTGCCTGCCCGGTTAAAATCGATAAGAAGATAGCTTTTATACTCCGCCCTGGCAAATTCTTCCGCAATATAGCTCTTGCCAACCCGCCGGGCTCCATCCAGGAGCAGAGCCGTCCTTTCCGCCCAATTCTTTTTCCAATTGACTAACTCCGCATAAATTTTACGTTTCATAAGCCCTCCTTAAAGAAAACTGCTGCGATGCAAAACCAGTGCCGGTGGTTTCTTAAAACACGGAATCAAGATTTTTGATATATATATTATAACATATTTTCAAGATTTTTATTATTTAATTTTTGCACGTTTTCAAGACTTTTTAACATTAAAAAAGGGGACTGTCCTGAAAACGTAATTCAGCGATAACCTATAAACAAGCATTCTAAATAAGCTCGCCTTTTGGCGGGCTTATTTC
>CALWRY010000200.1 GCA_944384065.1 uncultured Enterocloster sp.
GGCTGGCCAGAGAGCAGTCCGGGGACACTCAGTCCGCCCGGGCAGCCGGACAGGAGGCCCGGGAGAGCGAACCCGCCGGTGAGGAGACGAAGCCCTACAGCTTTATCAGCGTAGCTCCGGGCGAAGGCCTCCGGGAGGTGTTTGAGGGAATCGGGGCAGATTGGGTGATTGAGGGCGGCCAGACCATGAATCCCAGCACCGAGGATATGCTTACAGCCATCAACGGCGTCAGGGGAGAAACCATATACATTCTTCCCAACAATAAAAATATTATCCTGGCGGCCCGCCAGGCCGCTGAGCTCACCCAGGACAGGAAGGTGATTGTGGTGCCCACGGCTACCATCCCCCAGGGGATCACCGCCTTGGTAAATTTCCTTCCGGATCTTGGGCCGGAGGAAAACCTGGCCAACATGGAGCGGGAGATCAGCCAGGTAAAGACCGCCCAGATAACCTACGCGGTGCGCCCCGCCACGGTGGACGGCGTCTCCATCAAGGAGGGGGACATCATGGCCATCGGCGACAAGGGGATTCTGGCCCTGGGCCGCACGCCCTCGGAGGCCAGCCTTAAGGCCATCGAGGCCATGGCGGATCCGGACGCAGAGCTCATCACCCTGTACTACGGCCAGGATGTGACGGAGGAGGAGGCCGCCCGCCTGAAGGAGGAGGGCGAGTCCATGTTCCCGGACAAGGAGTTTGAGCTCCAGTACGGGGGACAGCCCGTTTACTACTATATTATATCGGCTGAATAAAAACACAGCGGTCCCGCTGTGGACTGTAAAATAAAAAAAGGAGATGTTTGTATGAATTTTGAGAACAATACGCAGGTTTATTACGAAGCCCAGGCCTCCGGCGAATCCCTGGGGCGCTATACGGCCAAGACCTTTGGCTGGATGTTTGCCGGACTCATGGTAACCTTTATCGTTGCCGTGTCCCTGTTTATGACAAGGGCTATCTTATATGTATATTCCATTCCCTATTGGTACTATCTGCTCCTCATCGCAGAGGTGGCCACGGTGATCGTGCTGTCATCCCGGGTGGAGAAGATGTCTGTGGGCGCAGCCAGAGGCCTGTTCTTCCTGTACGCCGCGTTAAACGGAGTTGTATTCTGCGCCTACCTGATCCTCTTTAACCTGTCCGTGCTGTGGATGGTTTTCGGAATCACCTCCCTGTTCTTCGGCATCATGGCGCTGATCGGCTGGTTTGGAAACATCAACTTTGCAGGCCTTCGGCCGCTGATGATGGGCGGTCTGCTGTTTTTGGTAATTTACTGGCTTCTGGCCATGTTCATCGATCTGGGATCCTTCAACACCCTTGTATGCGGTGTGGGAATCTTCATTTTCCTTCTGTTTACCGCCTATGACACGAAGAAGATCCAGGCTTACCATGCCTACTATGGAAATATGCCGGAGATGGCTGCAAAGGCATCCATATTCGCCGCGCTGCAGCTGTATCTGGACTTCATCAATCTGTTCGTATATCTGGTACAGATTCTTGGCAGGAAGAAATAAAAGTAACAGTTCAGACGGCGGGCATACCCCAAAGGGCACCTAGTCTTCTTGTCCGGCCTATGGCCGGACAAGAAGCATCGGATGTCCATCCGATGTATAAACAGGGGCAAAACCATGTTTACAAGCAAGCTTGACACCTGCTTTTGCCCCTGTTTACCCGCCGCCCGAACTGTTACAAATAAAATCGTTCAAATAAAGGAGGAGCGGACCCATGCGGATAGGAGCGCTGGAAGCGGGAGGAACAAAGATGGTATGCGCCGTGGGGCGGGAGGATGGGAGCATTTTGGAGCAGATCTCCATCCCCACCACAACGCCGGCTGAAACCATACCGAAGATCATTGAATATTTTAAGGACAAGGAGATAGAAGCTCTGGGAGTGGCTGCTTTCGGGCCGGTGGACGTGAACCCGCAGTCCGAGACCTACGGCTACATCCTGGATACGCCCAAGATTCCCTGGCGCCAGGCCAATCTTTTGGGCGAGCTGAAAAAAGCCCTTCCCGTTCCCATGGGACTGGACACAGATGTAAACGGATCCTGTCTGGGAGAGATGACCTATGGCTGCGCCAAGGGACTTGACAGCGTGATTTATCTCACCATAGGAACCGGAATCGGCGTTGGCGTTGGAATCAATGGACGCCCGGTTCACGGAATGCTCCACCCGGAGGGAGGACATATCCTGCTCACCCGGCATGAGGACGACCCGGAGGGAGGCATCTGTCCCTATCACAAAAACTGCTTCGAGGGCTTTGCCTGCGGTCCTTCCATTGAGGCCCGCTGGGGAAAGAAGGCCGTGGAGTTAAAGGATCGGAAGGAAGTCTGGGAGATGGAGAGCTTTTATATTGCCCAGGCTCTGGTGGATTATATCATGATTCTGTCGCCCCGGAAGATTATCCTTGGCGGAGGCGTGATGCACCAGGAACAGCTTTTCCCGCTGATCCGTGAAAAGGTAAAGGAAATGATAGGCGGCTATCTGAACACCAAGGAGCTTGCGGACATGGATTCCTACATTGTCCCGGCAAGCCTTCACGATGATCAGGGCATTATGGGATGCATCAAGCTGGGCCTTGACGCCCTGAACCAGTCATGAACAATAAGGAGCCGCTGTCTTCCTTAAAGGGAGTGGGGGAGAAAACCGAAAAGCTTTTTGCCCGTCTGGGAATCCGGACCGTGGGAGAGCTTCTGGCCTATTACCCCAGGGATTACCAGGCCTACGAGAGGCCGGTGCCCATCGGCCAGCTAAAGGAGCAGAGGATTATGACCGTGGAGTCGGCGCTGACAAAAGGC
Source organism: uncultured Enterocloster sp. (assembly GCA_944384065.1). GTDB lineage: Bacteria > Bacillota > Clostridia > Lachnospirales > Lachnospiraceae > Enterocloster. The sequence continues at coordinate 2,793 of CALWRY010000200.1, forward strand.
GCCGACCTCCTTCGTTTTAACAAGATGCAGATGGTATCCGCCCAGATCCGGGATCTGACGGGAAGCCTGCAGCTGGCCTGGTACAATATGCCCTATATGCGCAGCCATTTAAGGACCGGGGAGATCTACGTGTTCCGGGGACGGGTGGCGCGAAAGCGGGGACGCCTGGTCATGGAGCAGCCGGAGGTTTTTACGCCGGAGGCCTACGAGGCCCTGGCGGATAGCCTCCAGCCCGTGTATGGCCAGACCCGGGGACTGGGGAACAAGGCCATTGTGAAGCTTGTGCGGCAGGCCATGGAGACGCGGCAGCTGGAGCGGGAGTACATGCCCGACGATATCCGAAGAAGGCAGGAGCTGGCGGAGATCAACTATGCCATCGAGCGCATCCATTTCCCTGCGGACAGGACAGAGCTTTTGTTTGCCAGGAAACGGCTGGTGTTCGACGAATTTTTTATGTTCCTGGTGGGCGTCAGGCGCTTAAAGGAGTTTAGGGAAAATAAGGCCTCCGCCTATATCGTCCGCGACACGTCCCAGGTTTTCCGGCTGAAGGAGGGGCTGCCCTACGCCCTGACGAAAGCCCAGGAGAACGCCCTGGGGGATGTGCTGCGGGATATGGGCAGCGGCTATGTGATGAACCGGCTGATCCAGGGGGATGTGGGGTCGGGCAAGACCATTGTGGCTGTGCTGGCCCTCTTAGCCGCAGCGGAAAATGGTTTCCAGGGGGCACTGATGGCCCCCACGGAGGTTCTGGCCCGGCAGTACTGCGAGGCCATGACCCGCCTTTTTGAAGAGAACCATATTGATAAGCGTCTGGTTCTTGTCACCGGATCCATGACGGCCAAGAAGAAGAGGGACGCCTACGCCCTTCTTTCCTCCCATCAGGCGGCGATGATGGTGGGGAGCCATGCGCTG
>CALWRY010000201.1 GCA_944384065.1 uncultured Enterocloster sp.
GCGTCAAGCTTGCTTGTAAGCAAGGTTTTGCCCCTTCCTGCACATCGGACTAGGTGCCCTCCGGGGTATGGACATCCCAGCTTTTGCCCGGCTTTTGCCGGGCAAGAAGACCAGGTGCCCTTTGGGGTATGGCCGCCGTCTGAACTGTTCATATAGCGATTGGGAGGAGAATGCGTATTTATGAGGGAGTTAGCGTATTTGAAACTGCTTTCTAAGGAATACCCGTCCGTGAAGGAGGCGGCGGGGGAGATTGTAAATTTGATGGCTATCTGCAGCCTGCCCAAGGGAACGGAATATTTTTTCAGCGATCTTCACGGGGAGTACGAGGCGTTCATCCATCTGCTGCGCTCCTCCTCGGGTATTATCCGGGAGAAGATTAAGCTGACCTTCGGGCATCTGATCCCGGAGGATGATCAGATCCGCATCGCCAATCTGATCTATTACCCGGAGCGGAATCTGGCCAGGCTGAAAAAACAGGGGGAGTATTCGGAGGACTGGCAGAAGATCACCATCTACCGCCTGGTGCAGCTCTGCAGGGAGGTGTCCTCCAAGTACACCCGATCCAAGGTCCGCAAGAAGATGCCGAAGGAGTATGCCTACGCCATCGACGAGCTTCTCCACGTGGACTACAATGATGAGAATAAAAAGCTGTACTACGACGAAATCATTCATTCTGTGATCAGCACGGGAATTGGGGATAATTTTATCGCCGCCCTGTGCCATCTGATCCAGAATCTGACCATTGACAACCTGCATATCATTGGAGATATCTTTGACCGGGGGCCCAGGGCAGATATTATTATGCAGGAGCTGATGAATTTCCACGATGTGGACATCCAGTGGGGGAACCATGATATCTCATGGATGGGGGCGGCTACGGGAAATCTGGCCTGCATCTGCAATGTGCTGCGCATCGCCATCAGCTACAACAGCTTTGACGTGCTGGAGGACGGCTACGGCATCAACCTGCGGCCTCTGTCCATGTTCGCGGCGAAGGTGTACCAGGACGATCCCTGCCAGCGGTTTATGCCGAAGATTTTGGATGAAAATATATATGACGCCGTGGATCCGGGGCTTGCTGCTAAAATGCATAAGGCGATTGCGGTGATTCAGTTTAAGCTGGAGGGGGATATGATCCGCCGCCATCCGGAGTATGAGATGGATAAGCGTCAGCTGTTGACCGCAGTGGACTATGAGAAGGGAACGGTGACCGTGGAGGGAAAGACGTATCCCATGCTGGACATGAATTTCCCCACCATTGACCCGAGAAATCCTCTGGAGCTGACCAAGGGGGAGAAGGCTCTTTTGAAGACGCTCTCCGCCTCCTTTAAGCACAGCGGGCTTCTGCACCGGCACGTCCGGTTCCTCTATTCCCACGGGGGAATTTACAAGTGCTATAATTCCAATCTGCTGTACCACGGCTGCATTCCCATGGAGAAAGACGGAACCTTTGCCTCCATCACAGTGGACGGGGAGACTTACAGCGGGAAGCGGCTGATGGATTATTTTGACAAGCAGGTGCAGAACGCGTATTTTATGCCGGAGGGGGCGCCGGGGAAGGAAGAAGCCGTGGATCTGATGTGGTACCTGTGGTGCGGCTCCAAATCGCCGGTATTCGGAAAAGATAAGATTACCACCTTTGAGCATTATTTTGTGGAGGATAAGAGCACCCACAAGGAGACCATGAATCCCTACTATCAGCTGAGCCAGAAGGAGGAATTCTGCACCCGCATTCTCCGGGAATTCGGCCTTCCTGAGGCGGGATCCCACATCATCAATGGCCATGTGCCGGTGAAGATGAAGGACGGAGAGAAGCCGGTAAAGGCGGGAGGAAAGCTCTTTATCATTGACGGCGGGCTCTCCAAGGCCTATCAGAGCACCACAGGGATCGAGGGATACACCCTGATTTACAACTCTCACCATCTGGCCCTGGCGGAGCACATGCCCTATGATCCGAGAAAGGAAAATACGCCCAAGGTCTCCGTGGTGGAGAAGATGGCCAGCCGGGTGATGGTGGCGGATACGGACAAGGGGCAGGAGCTGAAGGAGCAGATTGAGGATTTAAAGGAGCTGGTGGCGGCCTACAGAAAGGGCACCATAAAAGAAAGGATTGAATGATGAGCAAGGAAGAATTTTTGCAGGGGCTGCGGACAGAGCTGGAGGGGCGTGTCCCCTACTCTGTGATACAGGAGAATTTGAGCTACTATGATTCGTATATCTCCCAGGAGACGGCGAAGGGCGTTTCGGAGGACGAAGTCACAGAGGCTCTGGGAGGCCCCAGGATCATAGCGAGAACCATTGTGGATGCGGCCTTCGACACGGAGGACCGGCCTGACGGATATGACATATACGGATCCGGGACTGTGTACGAGGGGGACACAGGCGCGTCCGGCGGCACGGGAAATCAGGGGCAGCCAGGGGGGCAGAACCGCATTCATTATGTAAATTTAAGCGGCTGGAAGGCCAGGCTGGCGGCGGGGCTGGCAGGATTTCTCATTATCCTGCTGCTTCTGACCTTTTTCTTCGGCATTGTCGGACTGGCAGGGCTTATTTTGTCATGGACCTGGCCGATTCTTTTGATCCTTCTGATAGTGTGGATTTTTAACGGGTCACGGAGATAGTAAATGTGACGAAATTATTAAGAATTCCTGAATGGGTTGACTTGAGTACGAATTGTGTTATAATACATTCGTAATGTTTGTAACAATTATGTAATAATTGGTTTGAAAAAGACCCAGACAGGGAGGACATATATGAGAGACAGAATAAAGGTACTGCTGACAACCGGCGTTTTATGCGGGGCATTCATGGCGGGCAGCCCGCTCACAGCGCTGGCATCTGTGGGGCCGGGATTTGCTGAGGGCGCCTACGCCGCTACCATTCTGTCAGAGAGCGTGGATATCAGCAAGAATATGGAGACCAAGGAGCCGCTGCTGACGGCCCAGGTTGGCAATGTCTATGAGATTCTTGAGGAGCTGGAGGATGGCTGGCTGAAGATCCGGGTCAACGACACGGAGGGCTACCTTCCTGTTTCTGAGAATGTGCAGGTGGAGGAGGTAGACGAGGAGGAGATGGCCCAGATTCAGAAGGAGGCCATAGAGTCCTCTGAGAGCTACAGGCGGCAGCAACTGGTGGACTATGCGCTTCAGTTTGTGGGCGGCCGGTACATGTACGGCGGGACGGATCCTCATGTGGGCGTGGACTGCTCAGGCTTTACCCGCTATGTGCTCCAGCACGGCGCGGGCGTCTCGCTGAACCGTTCCTCAAGAGGACAAGCCACCCAGGGAACCCCGGTGAGCGCGGATCAGATGCAGCCCGGCGATCTGCTGTTCTATGGAGGAAGCGTAAACAGCATTGACCACGTGGCGATGTACATAGGGAACGGACAGGTAGTGCACGCCTCCACGGAGCGCACAGGAATTAAGACCTCCCCGTGGAACTACAGAACCCCGGTAAAGATTACCAATGTACTGGGATGACAGAGGCAGGAACGGATTTTCGTTATAAGGATAGAGAGAGCGGCCCGGGATGGAGAGTCCCGGGCCGCTCCTGCACAAGAGAATAAGAGAAAGAGAAAGGCCAGGATAGGGGAGCTATCCTGGCCTTTACTCAAGGGGAGTATAAATAATTAATAAGG
>CALWRY010000202.1 GCA_944384065.1 uncultured Enterocloster sp.
CTGATCGGGGAGATCCGCAGGATGGGAGATTTCTGTATCGGCGCGGCCTGCTATCCGGAGGGCCATGTGGAGTCGGCAAATAAGTCCGTTGATATGGACTATCTGAAGCAGAAGGTGGAAGCGGGCTGCGATTTCGTCACCACCCAGATGTTTTTTGACAACAGCGTGCTCTACAGCTATCTGTACCGCATCCGGGAGAAGGGCATCACAGTGCCGGTGATCGCCGGGATCATGCCGGTGACGAACGCCAGCCAGATAAAGCGGATCACCCAGATGTCGGGAACCTATCTGCCCTCCCGCTTTATGTCCCTGGTGGACAAATTCGGCGACAAGCCCGCAGCCATGAAGCAGGCCGGGATCGCCTATGCCACGGATCAGATCATCGACCTGATCGCCAACGGGATCAAGGGGATCCATGTGTATTCCATGAATAAGCCGGATGTGGCGGCCAAGATCAAGGAAAATCTGTCGGAGATTATAGGATAAACCTGCCGGCAGAGGGAGAGCAGATCCGAAAAGAGGAGGCAGCAGATGGAGGCAGGCGATATCAGCAGGCAGGAGATCCTGCGCTACCTGGGCGCCCGGAGGCCGGGATCCTGGGACGAGCCCTTGGAGTTATTGGTGGAGGACTGCATAGGAGAGCTTTTTTCCAAGGCAGAGCCGCGGCACATTGTGAGGGAATTTCCCCTGATTCTGAAGGGAAACGGGGAGATCGACGGGGGATGCTTTTGCACCAGGAGCAGAAACCTCTATAAGAACCTGAGGGACTGCAGCCGGGTGCTGGCGTTCGCCGCCACTTTGGGAACCGGGGTGGACCAGCTGCTTCGGCGCTACAGCATACTGGAGATGAGCCGGGCAGTGGTTCTCCAGGCGGCGGCGGCAGCGGCGGTTGAGGAATACTGCGACCAGGTGTGCCGAAAGCTTAGGGAGGAGTATGAGAGCCAGGGATGGTTTCTCCGTCCCCGGTTCAGCCCGGGCTACGGGGATTTTTCCCTGGAATGCCAGCCGGCTCTCCTTCACGGGCTGGAGGCGGGAAAGCGGATTGGCGTCAAGCTCACCGACAGTTTCCTGATGATGCCCTCCAAATCCGTGACGGCTGTGATGGGAATGAGCCGTAAGCCCGGCGGGTGCCAGATGGAGGGCTGCGAGATATGCGGGAAGACAGACTGCGCGTACCGGCGGGAGACGTGATGGGCGCTGCCAGCGGGAGACGTGAGAGAGCGGCTGAAGCCGCAGAACGGAGGAGAATGCAAATGGGAATTTTAGACGAGATGAGAAAACGCCGTCTGTTCTGCGACGGAGGAATGGGAAGCCTGCTCCAGGCCAGGGGACTCCAGGCCGGGGAGCTTCCGGAGCGATGGAATCTCAGCCATCCGGAGATCCTGACCCAGATACACAGGGAATATCTTGGGGCCGGAGCGGATATTATGACTACAAATACCTTTGGCGCCAACCGCTTAAAGTATGGGGATGAGACAGAGGCCATCGTGGCCGCCGGGGTAAAGTGCGCCCGCCAGGCTGTCCGGGAGGCCGGCCATGGCTATGTGGCCTTGGACATGGGGCCTACGGGCAAGCTTCTTAAGCCTTTGGGGGATCTGGACTTTGAGGCGGCGGTGGATCTCTATAAGGAGGTGGTGCAGGCCGGTGTCCGGGCCGGGGCAGATCTGATTCTCATAGAGACCATGAGCGACAGCTATGAGCTGAAGGCGGCGGTGCTGGCGGCAAAGGAGGCCGGCCTTTCACCGGTGACCGGAGAGCGGATCCCGATTTTCGCCACCGCCACCTTTGACGGGAAGGGAAAGCTCCTCACCGGGGGAACACCGGAGTCCACGGTGGCCCTCTTAGAGGGGCTGCGGGTGGATGTGCTGGGCATCAACTGCGGCCTGGGCCCGGTGCAGATGAAGGAGCTTGTGGGGGAGATCCTGAAAATTTCCTCCACCCCGGTTCTTGTGAACCCCAACGCGGGCCTGCCAAGAAGCGAGGGCGGGCGCACGGTCTACGACATCGACGCCTCCCAGTTTGCCCGGGCCATGCAGGAGATCGCCTCCATGGGGGCCGCGATTGTGGGCGGCTGCTGCGGGACCACGCCGGAGCACATCCGGCGGACCGTAGAGATGTGCAGGGATATTCCGGTGAGCTGGCCGGAAAAAAAGGGGCGCACCGTCATTTCCTCCTACGCGAAGGCAGTGGTTTTCGGGGAGAAAACCGTGATCATCGGGGAGCGGATCAATCCCACGGGAAAATCCAAGTTTAAGCAGGCCCTGCGGGATCACGACCTGGAGTACATTCTCCGGGAGGGGGTGGCCCAGCAGGACAATGGGGCGGACGTGCTGGATGTAAATGTGGGCCTCCCCGAGATCGACGAGCCCGCCCTGATGGAGGAGAGCGTGCGGGAGCTCCAGGGAATCATCGACCTCCCCCTGCAGATTGACACATCCAATATCCAGGCCATGGAGCGGGCCCTTCGCATTTACAACGGCAAAGCCCTGATAAACTCTGTAAACGGCAAGGCCGAGGTGATGGAGCAGATTTTCCCGCTGGCTGCCAAGTACGGGGGCGTGATTGTGGGCCTCTGCCTGGACGAGGAGGGGATTCCTGGGACAGCCCAGGGGCGGGCCGCAGTGGGGGAGAAGATCCTCCGGGAGGCCGCCCGGTACGGCATCGGCCCGGAGGATATTATCCTGGACGGCCTGTGCATGACGGTGAGCTCCGACAGCCGGGGGGCGCTCACCACTCTGGAAACCCTGGATCGGATCCGCGATCTGGGTGTAAAGTCCATCCTGGGCGTGTCGAATATCTCCTTCGGCCTGCCCCAGCGGGAGATTATCAACAGCGCGTTTTTTACCATGGCCATGGAGCGGGGCCTTGGCGCAGCCATTGTGAACCCCAATTCGGAGGCCATGATGCGGGCCTACTATGCATGTAACGCGCTGATGGACCGGGATCCCCAGTGCGGGACCTATATCGAAATATATGGAAGGGCGCAGACAAATGGCCTGGGCCAGACCCTGGGAAGAGCAGGCGCTGTCGGATCTGTTCCCGCGTCCGCCCAGGGAGCGGCAGGAGGGGCTATTGGCCTGGGGACGGCCATTGAGAGGGGCCTAAAGGAGCAGGCGGCCCAGGCTGCGGGGCGCCTTCTGGATGCCAGGGAGGCCCTGGACATCATCAATGAGGAGATGATTCCCGCCCTGGACCGGGTGGGAAAAGGGTTTGAGAAGGGAAGTATTTTCCTGCCCCAGCTCCTTATGAGCGCGGAGGCGGCCAAGGCGGCCTTCGAGGTGGTGAAGGCCCGGATGGAGGGCCAGGGGCCGGTGGAGAAAAAGGGGAAGATCATCCTGGCCACGGTCAAGGGAGATATCCACGATATCGGCAAAAATATTGTAAAGGTTCTGCTGGAAAATTACAGCTACGACGTGATTGATCTGGGAAGGGACGTGCCGCCGGAGACCGTGGTGGAGACGGCCCTTCGGGAGAATGTCCCCCTGGTGGGCTTAAGCGCCCTGATGACCACCACGGTGCCCAGCATGGAGGAAACCATCCGCCAGCTGCGTAAGAAGGCCCCTTCGGGGAAGGTGATGGTGGGGG
>CALWRY010000203.1 GCA_944384065.1 uncultured Enterocloster sp.
CCTTCCTTTCCACCTCGAGGGATGAGGTGAAGTCCTCCCTCTCCTTCCTCCTCCTGGGCTCCATTTACTGTAATTCCTGGCTCACGTGGCAGAAGGGCTTCAACGTGGGTGCAGAAGCCACTGTTGTATGTTTTCAACATTTATGAGGCATTCTGGTGTCAACTGTCCAATTTTTCGTCCGAGGCGGGCTTTGTCAATTGTTGTGATATCCGTTATGATAATTCGAGAAGGGTCTTTATCCAGTCTGCCTTCTTTTATGTCAGCGGAAGTTAGACGAATTTGATAATTGGGATTGATTTTATTCCCATCTCCCTCAATGGGGAGAACATTGACTTTTTCACTGTATATATTGGCCTTTTTATTTTGAATGATAACAACGAGATGACTGCCGCAAAGCTCACTTCCGACCCCTTCTGTGATGAACGAGTTATATATTTCTCCGCGGCGTGGTTTTACTGGATGATATTTTTTTTCATGGGAGGCGCGTAATTTACGATTTTCAATGGAATTGTAATGCATTCGGCATTGCTCGGGAATATAGCGGAGATAAGAAACGGCTTTACTTACGGATAGGTGTTTTAGATTGACAAGAATTCCTTGAAAGACAGCGGTTATAGAAGACCTATCACTGTCATTTAGATTACTTAATGAATTATAATCCATGTATACCCCTTTCTATACATTTTATGAAATGAAGATATCATATTTTGTCGGAAAAAGCAATGACAGAGAAGAAAAACAACTTTTAATATTTAGGACTAGCCATTCTGCCTGCGCCTTGGTATAATTGTGCATACAGGAGGTTGAAACAGTATGGAACAGTATAAGCAGGAATTTATCGAATTTATGGTGGAGAGCAATGTGCTCAAATTTGGAGAGTTTACCTTAAAGAGCGGGAGAAAATCTCCCTTTTTTATGAACGCGGGCAGCTATGTGACGGGAACACAGCTTCGGAAGCTGGGCGAGTATTACGCGAAGGCCATTCACGACAACTTCGGACTGGATTTTGACGTGCTCTTTGGGCCGGCCTACAAGGGGATTCCCCTCTCGGTGGCCACATCCATGGCTATCAGCGAGCTCTATGGGAAGGACGTCCGCTACTGCTCCAACCGCAAGGAGGTCAAGGACCACGGGGACGCGGGCATTCTGCTGGGAAGCCCCATTAAGGATGGGGACCGGGTGATGATTATTGAGGATGTGACCACCTCGGGCAAGTCCATCGAGGAGACATTTCCCATCATCAAGGCCCAGGGGAATGTGGAGATTAAGGGACTTATCGTGTCCTTAAACCGCATGGAGCGGGGCAAGGGGACGAAGAGCGCCCTGGAGGAGATTAAGGAGCTCTACGGCTTCCCGACAGCGGCAATTGTGTCCATGGCAGATGTGACAGAGCACCTCTGCAACCGGGAGTGCGGCGGCCGTGTGGTGATTGACGACAAGATTAAGGCGGCGCTGGATGCATACTATGAGCAGTACGGGGCACAGTAAGAATTGCCGCATAGGAGGTCAGGCCATATGGAAAAGATTTATAAGACGATGGGCGTCACGGGCGCCGGGTGCATTGCGCTGGGAATCATTATTGCTGCAACAGGGGTGACAGCGGGTATTATTTCTATCATCAATGGGTCCCTGCTCTTAAAGCGCCGGTCAGGCATTGAGTTTTAGCAAACGGGGATATCCATGATACGAAACACCACAAAACGCCAGAAGCTGGGATGGGTGCTGTTTATACTGTACCTGTGCCTTCTGGCTTATTTCATGTTTTTTTCAGAATCATTCGGGCGCACGGATACGGATAGGGAGTACGCCTACAATCTTGTGCCCTTAAAAGAAATCACCCGGTATTTCCGGTACTACCGCACCCTGGGAATGGCCTTGTTTTTGATTAATATTGTGGGAAATATCGCGGCCTTTATGCCCTTTGGCTTCTTCCTGCCCATTATCAGCCGCAGGAGCAGAAAATGGTACAATACCGTGAGCTTCGGCCTGGTGTTCAGCCTGACGCTGGAGACGCTTCAGCTGGTGCTTCGGGTGGGGAGCTTTGATGTGGACGATATGCTGCTCAATACCATCGGGGCAGCCCTGGGCTTTTGGGTGTACAAGCTGGTCCAGCGGACACGGGTGCGCATGAGGAGGAGACAACTGTGAAATTTTCAAAAAACAGAATTTCCTATGTGAAAAATCCGCTGGCCAGAAACAGCTTTCTATGCCTGGGCCTGGGGATTATAAGCCTGGGCCTGGGGGCCGCGGCCATGTGCATTTCTGTGGCTGCGGCCGGCCAGGGCGGGTTAAATACAGGGGCGCTGGGCTTCTCCAGCCTGCTGGCGGCCCTTTTCTCCCTCTGGTATGGGTTCCTCTCCTTTCGGGAGAAGGACCGCAATTACATACTGGCCAGAATCGGCATTGGGCTGGGGGTTGTGCTCACAATCGTCTGGCTGGTGATTATTATAACCGGGATTTTCCGATAGAGAGGAGCAGTTAGATGGATTACAGAGTATTGCTGCAGGAGGAAAATGAAGCCGTAGGGGAGCGGATTTCCCTTTCCATGGAGCGGATTTGCGCCATGGAGGGGGAGGAGATGCGGGAGCCTTACGGCTTTTATTTTAAGCGGACCGCCTCATTTATCCGCATGATGGGGGAGCTCCTTGGGCGCCGCAGGGAAAGCGCGGATTTTCTGGGAGGAAGGAGCATTGAGGAGCTTAAGGAGGAAAACCGCAGGCTTTACGGGGATATTCTCCCGGAGGCCTATGGGGAGAGCTTTGCCAACCCGGACTATGCGGCAGAAATGCTGGGGGAGGAGCTAGGGCCCCTTCTCGCCTTTTTATATACGGAGCTTCGGGCGCAGATTGTCTATGTGTTTGAGATGCGTCTGGAGCTGTTTGCGGCTTTAAATGAGGTATTCCTGGAGGTGTACAGTCTGTTTTCCCAGGCATGGGAGGAGGGAAGGGAGGCGCCGGCTGCCCAGGAGGTGAAGGATGTGCTCTACTGGTTTGTCAGCGACTACGCGGATGTGGCCATCCCCTGGAGGGTGCGGGAGGGCCTTGACCCGGCTTTGTCCTTTGCCGTGGATATTGTGATGAACTCAGATTTGGAGGACCCCCGGTATCTCTTCCAGTACGGGGAGTTTGTGTCGGATTCTGACTTGGAGCTTGCGGCCTTTATGGGGCGGCTGCCCCAGGAGGAGGTTGACCGGATGGCGGACACCTATACGGAAGGGTTTCGCAGGGGCTTTGAGGTGATGGGCCGGGACCTGGGGAAGAAAAGGACCGTGGTCCTGGAGTATCCCCTGGGCCTTGAGCGCATGATGCGGCGTGCCGTAAAAAATTTCCGGGATATGGGACTTTCGCCCATCATCTACCGGGCGGCTGTGGAGTCTGTGAACCGGC
>CALWRY010000204.1 GCA_944384065.1 uncultured Enterocloster sp.
CAAAAAGTCCGTTTTTCGCCATGTAGATGAACATCCAGATACTGGCAATGGCGATCATGGGCATGACCACCGGATAGAAATAGGCGGTGCGCACAAAGCCGGTCATCCGGCTCTTGCGGTTCACAATGGTGGCCAAAAACAGGCCCACCACCATGCTGGGCACAATGGTGATCAGGGCGAAATACAGAGTATTTCCCATAACCTTCCAGAACAGGGAGGATCCCGCCAGATTGATATAGTTCTCAATGCCGATGAACTCCGGAGCCTGCATCCCCAAGCGGTACTTGGTAAGGCTCAAGTACACGCTGCGGAAAATCGGGTACACGGTAAAGATCAGCATGAATATCAGGGAAGGGGCTACGAGGAGCCAGGCAACCACATTGTTGCGCACCGCTCTCTGTTTTTTCGAATACGTCTTTATTTTCATATCTTTAACCCTCTAATCAAAGCAGTGGCTGCTCAGGATAGAAAGAGGGCGTCTCCCGAAGGACCCGGGCCCACATAAGCTTGTGCGGGAGCCGCTTTCGGAAGCGCCCTCTTTTTGTGAATCACTATGGTTAATATCCGGTGCAGGCATTGCCTGCCCGTCTGTTACTGATACTCAGCAAGGATCTCGGTAGCCTGCTCCTGAGCTGCCGTCAGGGCCTCCTGAGGAGTAGCGTCTCCTACCACCGCTGCCTGGATGTTGTCGTTGAGTACTCTCCAGATCTCCGCCGCGTTGTAGGTGGTGAGCTCGGGACCGGAGTAAGGAATCTGGTCGTAGGCTACCTTAGCCTGGGGAAGCTCCTCATAGTAGTTCTTGATCAGGTCGGTCTCAAAGCAGGACTCCCTGGTGGCCACATAGCCGGTATCCAGGGACCACTGAGCCGCTCTCTCGGTCTCGGTGGCAAACTTGATGAACTTCCACGCTGCCTGTACCCGCTCCTCGGAAAGTCCGCTGGAGATGTAGAAGTTGCCGCCGCCGGTGGGGGCCGCCACTCTCTTGTGTCCGGGCAGGAATGCGGTGCCGAATTCAAACTCTGCGTTGTCGTTGATGTTGGCCATGTTGCCGGTGGTGTGGTAAATCATGGCAACCTCGCCGGCCAAAAACTGGGTGGGAAGATCGGTCCACTGCACAATGCCGGGGGCCATGATCTGGTACTTGTTCTGCAGGTCAAGCCAGAACTGAAGGGCCTCCACGTTCTCCGGGGTGTCAAAGAGAACTGCCTTGCCGTCCTCGGTCATCAGGTTCTCGCCGTTTGCGCTGTTCTGCAGGCAGAAGCCGGTGAACGCCCACTGAGCGGAGCCGGAGTTCAGCGCCAGGCCCACGCCGTAGCGGTTCTCATTGGTCAGCTTCTGGCCGTACTCCACAACCTCCTCCCAGGTTTCCGGCGGATCCTCGGGATCCAGCCCTACTTCCTCGAAGGCATCCTTATTATAGAAGAGAACCATGGTACTTCTCTGGAAGGGGATGGAGTAGATCTGTCCGTCCACATAGGAATCCAGCATAAATCCATCCAGGAAATCGTCGATGTAGGCCTGGCCTTCCTCGCCGTCCGCCGCAATCAGGTCGTCCAGAGGCATAGCCATGCCCGTGGAAGCCATGGTAAAGCGCTGGGTCGCCAGACTTACGAATACATCCGGCGGGGTTCCTCCCTGCATAGCGGTCTGAATCTTGGTCACTGTGTCGTCGTAGTTGCCGGTGTACACGGGCTCCACCACGATGTCGGGGTTCTCCGCGTTGAAGTCCGCGCAGATCTGCTCGATCAGGGCAGCCGCGGAACCGCCTACGTTTACCGGATAATAGAAGGTCAGGTGAAGGGCGTTGTCAGAAGCAGCCGCTTCCTCTCCGCCTGCCGCCTGGGTTCCTTCTGCGGCAGCCTCGCCGCCCGCCTGGGATGCCTCCCCGGCGCTTCCGCTTCCTCCGGAACAAGCGCTGAGCGCCATGGCCGAGATAACCAGTCCAGCAGCAGCCAATGCTAGTTTCTTTTTCATTTGTCTCCTCCTTTTTGATACATGAATGAATTCTTTATGCATCCGCAGCAGTTCACACCTGCCGCTTGTATCTCTGTAATTGCATTGTATCACGGCAGTTGAAACGTGTCAATATATTATATAGAAATAATCCATATTTTTTACATAAATTTTACTTTATTTTTGTGCCTTATCACCTCTATGCACAAAATTTTACCATTTTCATTTTGAACATACTTCAATTTTTGTTTTGTGCATTGAGATTTTTGTACAAATATGCTATAGTAACATTAAGATATAGGAGGATTGTATGGTAACGATCAAAGACATCGCGAAGCTGGCCGGAGTGGCCCAGGGAACGGTTTCCAATGTACTCAACGGAAAGGGCAATGTAAGCAGCGAGAAGATCCGCCGCGTCATGGACGCGGCCCATCAGCTGGGGTATGTGCCCAATGAGAGGGCCGCCCTTCTGCGCAAAGGCTTGAATGATTCCCTTGCCGTGATTATGCCAAGCCCCCGTGCCCGGCAGTACACAGAGTTTTATTCCGGCTTCAAGCACTATGCCCAGTCCCACGGCTTTCTGGTGACCCAGCATCTTATTAATGAAAATACGCCCTCCAGCGAGGAGGAAGCCTTCATGGATATCAAGCCCCTGCAGGTAAAGGGTATTGCCTGCATCTCCGCCGCTGCGGGCACACTGTTTGAGGACAAGATCTATAAGGATCAGGAAGATCGTTCCCAGGTTCTCTTTGTGGAACACCTTCCCTCTTTTGATGCGGATTTTATCGGATTTGACTATGAGGCAGCCGGCCGGTCCATGGCGCAGAAGGCCCTTGAAAAGGGATACGGGAGCGTCTGTCTCATGACCGGAAGCCTGCAGTTTTCCAATGAACGCGATTTTTACCGTGGATTTACCCAGGTGCTCGCCGGCACTGCCTGCCGGATCACCCACATCCAGACGGATCTGTTCCGCAGGTACCAGCACATCGTGCAGCTCTCCGGGGAATCCATGCCCCAGGCCTTCTTTATCTCCAACTATGGCTTTGTGGAGAGCGTGAAGGATATATGCACCACCTTTTACGGTCCGGAGGAT
>CALWRY010000205.1 GCA_944384065.1 uncultured Enterocloster sp.
CTATCCCAGGGCTGCGGTTGTGCCGGTCTTTCACCAGGCGGACGGGATGGAGCCAGGCGGAAACCGGCCGGCCGGCATAGAGGCGCTGCATGCGGACGCCATGTGGGAAGCCGGAATGCGCATGCTGGATCACATGGGCGAGCAGGAGGGAATTGTCTCGGGAGGACTCCTTGGCGATCCGTCCCGGACCCTTTTCTGAGAGACAGGTTCCGGCGCGGCAATTTTGAGAGCGGACCAGAAGACACGCGCACCAAGGGCCCTTTGGGGTATGCCCGCCCCAAGGGACCGCATCTTTGCAGAGAGGATGAATTCCATGCATTTGGCGATGATCTATATGGCGTCGGGCTTTGCCTCCCGATTCGGTGAAAATAAGCTCCTGGTTCCATTTCGGGGAAAGCCCCTGTATCTTCACGGCATGGAGCATTTGGCGGAGGCGGCAAGGCTTCTGGAGCAGGAGGGCGCGGCAGAGATAAGCCTTCTGGCGGTGAGCCAGTACGGGGAGATCCTTGCAAAAGGGCGGGAGATGGGCTATATTCCCGTGCCGAATTCCCGGAGCAGGGAGGGCATCACCGCCTCCCTGCGCCTGGGAACCCTGGGGGCGGGCGAAGCGGAGGCCTACCTGTACTTTGTGGCGGATCAGCCCTTTATGGGAGGAGAAACCATCCGCGCCTTTGTCTCGGGCTTTCTCAAAAGCAAAAAGGGGATCGGCTGCGCGGCCCGGGGGAGCGGCCGGGGAAGCCCTGTGATATTTTCCTCAAAGTACAGGGAGAGCCTCCTGGGCCTTTCGGGGGATAAGGGGGGCAGGCAGATTATGGAGCGTTTTCCCCGGGACATCTGGGCGATGCAGGTAAAGGGGGAGGAACTCCTGGACATAGACCGGCGGGAGGACATGGAGGCGGCCGAAAGGGGAGGACCGCCCGCAGACAAAGCGGCGGCAGACAAAGCGGCGGCAGACAAAGCGGCGGCAGAGAAAGGGACGGCCGGGGAAAAGCCGCCCCCGGAGAAGGGGCCGCCCGGCGGGTGAGAGGAAAGAAAGAGGCGATTGCATGGAAGGACAAAAAAACGATTTTTCCAAGGGAAGCGTGGTGGGGAATATTCTGCGGCTGGCGCTGCCTATGACCCTGGCGCAGCTGATCAATGTGCTCTACAATATTGTGGACCGGATCTATATCGGGATGATCCCGGAAAACGCGACTCTGTCCCTTACGGGCCTGGGCCTGTGCCTTCCCATCATTTCCATGGTGGCGGCCTTTGCCAATCTCTTCGGCATGGGCGGGGCCCCTCTCTGCTCCATCGAGCGCGGGCGGGGAAATGTGAAAGAGGCGGAGGCCATCATGGGAAATTCCTTTGTGCTCATGGTGCTTGTGGGCATTGCGCTGACCGTGCTGGGGCTGGCGGTGAAGCGGCCCATGCTCTATCTGTTCGGGGCCAGCGACGCCACCATCGGCTATGCGGACGCCTACATAACCATTTACCTCCTGGGAAATATCTTTGTGATGACCGGCCTGGGGATGAACAGCTTTATCAACTCCCAGGGCTTCGGGACGATTGGCATGATGACGGTGCTCCTGGGAGCCATATCCAATATCCTTCTGGATCCCCTGTTTATCTTCGTGTTCCACATGGGCGTCCAGGGAGCGGCTCTGGCCACCATTCTGTCCCAGTTTCTGTCCGCTGTGTGGATCCTGTCCTTCCTAACGGGGAAGAAGGCCCTGCTGCGGTTAAAGCCCTCGGCCATGCGCCTCTCAAAAAAGAGGATCCTTGCCATCACCGGGCTGGGAATGTCCGGGTTTACCATGTCCATCACCAACAGCTCGGTGCAGGTCATGTACAATGCCCTGCTCCAGAGCTACGGCGGCGATCTCTACGTGGGGGTTATGACAGTCATCAACTCGGTGCGGGAGGTGATCTCCATGCCGGTGCAGGGAGTGACCCAGAGCGCCCAGCCTATTCTGGGATATAACTACGGGGCCAAAGAATACGGCCGGGTAAAAAAGGGCATAATCTTTACCTCCGTGGTCAGCATTGTCTACACCGTTCTCGTCTGGGGAGCGGTTCACGGGTTCCCGGAATTTTTTATCCGCATATTCAACCGGGAGGGAGATCTGGTGGAGGCAGGGGTGCCGGCCATGCGGGTGTATTTCTTCGGATTTTTTATGATGTCCCTGCAGTTTGCGGGGCAGGCCGTGTTTGTAGGGCTGGGAAAGGCCAAGCGGGCCGTATTTTTTTCCATTTTCCGGAAGGTTGTCATTGTGATACCTTTGATGCTCCTTCTTCCTATGATATTTGGCCTGGGAACGGACGGAGTGCTCATGGCGGAGCCTATTTCCAATTTTATCGGTGGCACCGCCTGCTTTGTGACCATGCTTCTCACGGTTTGGCCGGAGCTTAGCGGGAAAAAGAAGGAGTGAATGGAAGAAGCATCCCGGAAAGCGCTGAATGGAAAGGGGAAAATCTGCCTATACTATCTCTGCCGCGGATTATGTGTGATGTGATCCGAAAACGGGCAAGAGATAGGAGGCAGAAGAAATGACAAAGCTAGAATGTAATGTGACAAACTGCGTGCACAACGCGGATCGGTGCTGCTGCAAGAGCTCTATCCTGGTGGACGGCCACAAGGCCTCCACAGCGGAGGACACCTGCTGCGCGAGCTTTGACGAGAGCAAGGGCGGCGTGTTCACCAACCTGTTCAAGACGCCGGAGACCCGGCTGGAGGTGAGCTGCGACGCCGAAAAGTGCATGTACAATGAGGATCGCCGCTGCGTGGCGGACAAAATTTCCATCAACGGGGACGGAGCCGTTCAGTGCGGCGAGACCCGGTGCAGCACCTTTAAGGCCAGATAGGGGCAGCCGCCTCGGCAAAAACGCCGCCTTGGAGGCGCCTAAAAGAACATTCAAAAAACCGGTTTTGGGCTAGAGCGTGTTTGAAAATTCATTCCCGCCATCTGCACGTCCCACTTCGCGGTATCTTGGGGCCGAATTCAGTCAGCGCAGCCCACTGCGCCTCCTTCATTCGGC
>CALWRY010000206.1 GCA_944384065.1 uncultured Enterocloster sp.
TCTGCCCGCCGGGGCCGGACACGCCAGGCCCGTTTTCTTCCTCTCTTTCTTCGCTCCCCTCGGATTCCTCCTCAGACTCTTCCAAAATTTCCTCCTCCGATTCCTCTGCGGACTCCTCCAGAGACTCTTCCGTGCTCTCCTCCACGCTCTCAGTGGCAGCCGTCTCTGTCTCTGCAGGGGCCGGATCCGTCTCAGGGGGCTGCGCCGCGCCTGTGCCGGCGGATCCTCCAGAGCCCGAGGAGCTTCCTCCGCCGGACGGGGCAGCCTCCCCCGCCTCATAAAGTCCGGTTTCCTCCGAAATGCGGCTGCTTATCTCCCGCACAGCAGACGAGGGGCTGTAGGACACATCCTCCCCGTAGAGGAACTGGTGCAGCAGGATATCATTGCTCTCCAGGGTGGTGGCAATCACACAGTCCATCCTGCCCACGCGGGCTGTCTGACGTGAAAATGGGAACCCGCCTGTCTCCCCAATATAATATTTATTCATATCCCGAACCATGGGAAGCAGATCATCCACGCCCACGCTGGTAGATATCTCAGAAATCACCAGCCCTGCCAGGGAAGTAAGGGTGGAAACATCCGCCTGTTTTGCCTTTTCAAGGGCCAGGCTCACCACCTTGCGCTGCCGCTCCGTCCTCTGAAAATCCGTATCCATCAGGCGCAGGCGGCTGTAGGCCACTGCCTGCACGCCGTCCAGGTGATTCATGCCCGCCTGGCTCAGGTGCACAGACGCAATACCCGTGGATTCAACGGTCTCCGTGATAAAGCTGTTGATATAGGCAAACTCCGCGTCGGTAATTTCCAGGTCAATGCCGCCCAGCACATTGATGGCCTCCGCCACTGTTTTCCAGTTAAAGGCGGCATAATCGTCAATCTCCAGATCCAGGTTCTCCTCCAGGGCCGCGACTGCCTGCTCGTGTCCTCCCTTAAAATAGGCCTCATTGATTTTGTGGTAGGTCCCCTCGGAATCAATCTTCAAATACGTATCCCGGAAGACGCTGACCAGCTTAATCTCCCCGGTTTCGCGGTCAATGCTGCAGATCATCTGCACATCCGCCAGGGCATTCTTCGTATTTCCATCCCGGCTGTCCAGGCCGAATACAGCCACTGTCCAGTATCCGGTAGGACGGTTGAAAAACATCCATGCACCCAGGCCGAAAACACAGACGAGAAAGACAATCAGTATGTATTTTAAATGGCCGCTTTTTTTACTGCGCCTCTGTCTCCCTGCCCCTGCCCGGCTGCCCGCTGTTCCCTGAGAACGGTGGGCGGATGCTGTCTCCTGCGCTCTATGGGCCCTTGCAGAACCTGTCCGGGCCCCAGCGGTCCGTCTGTAAGCCCCGGTTCCCCTCTCCTCCGCCCTGGAGGCGCTGCGTCCCGCCTCACCATATTCCTCCTCATAGTAATACGCATCGTCCAGCTCCCGATCCTCCGAATATCCCCTGCCGCTGTCAGCGGCACGTCGGGCCTGGCGTCTCCTTCTCAGGCGCTGGAGCTCGTCGTCGTTGTATCCATTCATCCATTCACACCTCTTCATCCAGTAATCTTCGGTAAGCCGCCCAGTCAGGCGTTACCAGAGCGACCTCCACATTGTTAACCGTTCCGCTGGTCTCCTGGATGCAGACCATTCTCCCATCCTCTGACCAGCCCAAAAACATCACCACATGGGCCTCCGGCCCGGTCCGTATGCAGATATCCCCGGGCAAAAGATCCTCCTTGGACACAGCCTGTCCCGCGGCCAGCAGCGTGCTGGTGCTGGCAGCCCCAGGGCTCTGGCCGGTCACCGACCAATATACCCAGTTGATCCAGCCAGAACAATCCAGGCCCTTTAAAATGCGCCCGTCAATATCCGGCTGAACCACTGCGCCGAAATCATTTCCCGTGTAACCCGGCCGGCTGGGCTTGCCTCCCCAATAGTAGGGAATCTTTCCCACCGACGCAAGGGCATAGCGAACAATATCCCGCCGCTGCTGACTGGCCTTGCGGGGCACCAGCTGCATATAGACGTCGATATCCGCTGCGGACAAAGGATTGTACGCCATAAGGTCCGCTGCGTTCAGCCCGTAAGTCTCATACCAGTCCTGCTCCAAAATGGCTTCCACCCATCCAATTTTTTCCTTATCCCACTCCCATTCCTGGCCCTCCTCCAGGGATTCCAAAAGCACTGCCTGGAAGAGATTTGATTCCCTGTGTATTCCCAATATCGTCACCGATATGGCCAAATCCACGTGGCCCGGGCAGCCGCTGTCTCTGACCTGGACAGCCTGGGAGGCGCTGGCCGCAGCCGGAGAATACTCTGCGCTGCTAGGAGAAGCCGGAAAAACCGCTTCTCCCCCATTCTCCGCACCGGGCCCCGTAACCCCATCCATATTCGGCTTAGCCGCCCGCAGAATCCCCGGCGGCTCCTCCTCTGTTTCTTCAGGCGCCGTCTCCCGGGCGCTTTCATCCGCTGTCTCCAGAATAGCTCCCGCAGCGGCTTCCTCCGCTGTGCGGCCCTCCGAATCTTTCTCCTGCGGCGCGTCTTCCTCCATGTAAAGAATCTCCCCATAAAGAATCTCCCCGGCCTCCGCTGGCTCGCCCTCAGCCGTCAGACAGCTGCCATCGCAGTAATACACATCGCTCATCTCTGCCTCATAGCTGTGGGAGGCATCCCAGAGCAGCCGGCTGTACGCCTCCAGCTCCTCCTGCTCCCTGAGGATTCCATAATCATAGAGCACACTGCACACAGCCGTGATGGCCCTGGCATTGGAGCTGCCCTGGGAGGCTGGTCCGCTGCCGTCGTAAAACTGGATGGATGCCTCCTTAAACTCCTGGGGCACAGCCGTTTCGCTTGGGATCCCGGAAATCTCCGCTTCCAGGAATGCTGCGGCCTGCTCCGGGGTATAATTATACAGATCATAGATGCCGGATATCCACTGGGCATCCCTCTCTGCCAATTCCCGGTACAAAAGCCCTGCCAGGCTTTCCGACACCTGGGATGTATCCG
>CALWRY010000207.1 GCA_944384065.1 uncultured Enterocloster sp.
GCTCCAAAAGCCGCCTGGCCACAGTCCGGAAGGACTCGCAGATGCTCTCCGCCATGGGGCGCATCTCCTCCGGCAGGGAGGCCGGCACGCCGTCCACCCACTGCGCCAGGTCGGAAAGACTCATCTGGCAGGCCTCATCCAGGGAAATGCCCTTAAGCCTCGGGGCCCTCGCAGCCTCGGACAGCCGGGTGCCGCCGCAGTCCGGGCACACATCCTCCTTTAAAAATTTCTCCACCCGCTTCATACCCTTCTCGTCCTTCACCTTGGCAAGGGCATTTTCCACTGTATACACCGCATTAAAATACGTAAAATCAAGCTCTCCCGCCTGATTGGTATTCTTCGCCTTATAGAAAATATGTTTTTTCTCCGCCGGGCCGTTAAAGACAATGTCCCGCTCCCGCTCCGTCAGCTCCCGAAAAGGCACATCCGTGCGGACGCCCATTTCCCTGCACACATCCGTCATCAGCGACCACATGAGGGAATTCCAGGGCGCCACCGCTCCCTGGTCGATGGTGAGGGATTCATCCGGCACGAGGGTGCTCCTGTCAACCGTCCGCACCATTCCCGTGCCCCCGCAGGTGCGGCAGGCCCCCTGGCTGTTGAAGGCCAGCTCCTCGGCGGAGGGCGCGTAAAAGTGCTCGCCGCATACTGGGCAGACAAGCTCCTGCCCAGCCGCCACTGCCAGCGTGGGCTTTAGGTAATGGCCATTGGGACAGCGGTGGCTTGCCAGCCTCGAATACATGAGACGCAGGCTGTTTAGAAGCTCTGTCCCCGTGCCGAAGGTGCTGCGGATGCCAGGAACCCCCGGCCGCTGGTGCAGGGCCAGGGCCGCAGGCACATAGAGCACCTCGTCCACCTGGGCCTTGGCCGCCTGGGTCATCCGCCGCCTTGTATAGGTGGAGAGCGCGTCCAGATAGCGCCGGGAGCCCTCCGCGTAGAGAACTCCCAGCGCCAGCGATGATTTCCCGGAGCCGGATACCCCGGCCACAGCCGTAACTTTATTCAAGGGGACGTCCACATCAATATTTTTCAGATTGTGTACGCGGGCGCCCCGCACCTTTATCTTTTCAATCATTGGATTGTGCCTGCCTTTCTCTCCAAGCGCTGTCCTGCATTCTCAAAATCCGCTCTGCCGCCGTCTCCGGGTCTATCCCGGAGACATCCAGTTTTATTGTCTTTAGGTGCTCATACAGGGGAAGTCTATGCAAGCTGCGTTCCAGCACGTCCGCCTGGCGGATTCCCCTGCGAATATCCCCCAAAAGGCGCTCAGAAAGCGCGTCTCCACTGCACACCAGGGAAATGCATTTCACCTCGCAGTCCCTTGTGTCCAGGCTGGCGAGCAGCCGGTCAATGATTGCCTGCTCATGCATCACCCAGCAAAAGATAATATGCTCATAAGCCGGACAATGGATAAAATTGTTCAGGAGATGGCAGATATTGTCCATCACCATCTCTTTCGTCTCCGGGTTCACCACAAAGGGATGGGCATCCCAGCACCAGTCCCCGTCAAGAAACACCGACTTATCCAGCTTTCTTTTTAAAATCTGGCAGACGGACGTCTTTCCTACGCCCATTGTACCGCCGATAAAATAGACCTTCTTTGCCTTCAAAACCTGCCGCCTCCTGCCGCTTATCTTACCACAAAAGTACCGCAGCCACAACTTGACGCCGTAAAGCTTCCAAATGATACGGCGCATTGCAGAGGGATGGGAAAAGGCAGGCCGCAGCAAATGCAGCCCGCCCTTACTATTAACTATCCTGTTTACCGTCTGCCCCCTCGCTGCTGCGCGGTTCTTCTCGCAAAATCTCTCTTTCCAGGGCTTCTAAGGAGTTGCAGCTCACAGCAAATGACGCCCATTCCTGCAGGATGGCCGGATTATCTTCTGAATGAATGCGTTCTGTTATCTCCCCGGACACCCGTCCTTTTGATTCGAGCATTTGAAGAAGCAACTGACGCAGGAATTTGATATTATTTTGGTGAATCTGGGCGTTCTTCTCCTGTTCTTGCTGGAGAATCCGGGCATTCTTCTCACGCTCCCGTTGGAGAATCTGGGCGTTCTTCTCGCGCTCCTGTTGGAGAATCTGGGCGTTCTTCTCACGCTCTTCTCTTCTGCCCTCCTCGATCAGCGTCTTGGCGTGCAATTCTTCGTTATATTCTGTCAATATCACCTGCTTCACCTCCCCTCGGTGCTTTAAAAGGAATGGTTTTAGTATATCCGAACGGATGCACTCCTGAATGCCGCTGTCGATGGCCGCATTCAGCGTCAAACCTTCGTTCAGGTATTCTCTGACTTTCTCCACAAAATAGGAATACTCATAAAGCTTCTGACAGGCCTTCATTAGTTCCTGGTTCTGCCTATAATTGATGTTCAAAATCAAGGCCTTGCACTCCAGGCAGCTCCCCTCATCCCGCTTTATAAAGGATTCCGAAAGCCGCAGCTCCTGCTGGTCCGGCTCCCCGCCCGCTCCATTGTAGAAGACAACATATTTGGGAACCGGAAGCTTAAGAAGCGTGCTGGAATAAATATCCAGGTGGTTCTGTTCGATGAAGCCCTGATAAAGCATGGAAATGTAGAGCAGGCCCCGCAGAGGCATATTGGGCTTCCAGCTGCTCTGGTGCTCATAGAGGTTCATCACATCGTCAATCAGAAAGGACACATCATTCTTGCGGCCCATATACAGGACATCCTCGATGGTGGTCACAATCAGCTCCTCCGGGTCATCGTAGTCCGTGCCATTGATGGCATTGTAAAGGCTTAAAAGCTCCCCCTTTTCCCGGAATACCATCCGAAACAGACTGTCCTTATAGTTTCGTCTCGCTGCCATTTTGCCCATAAGCATTTTCTCCTTTCATCATACAGCATTTTTTCCTTTCTGTAAATCT
>CALWRY010000208.1 GCA_944384065.1 uncultured Enterocloster sp.
GTTCCAAACTTGAGATAACATCCCCCATCTCCATTGTCCATCGGAAAACACAAACAGCCGGCAGGGACATACGTCCCGCCGGCCGGCCTTACATCTGTACAAACAACGCAATCCGATTATCGGATTAGTTGTATTTACGCTTACGAGCAGCTTCAGACTTTTTCTTACGTCTTACGCTGGGCTTCTCGTAATGCTCTCTCTTGCGAATCTCCTGCTGAATACCAGCCTTCGCACAGTTTCTTTTGAATCTGCGCAAAGCACTGTCAAGACTCTCGTTATCTTTAACAATTACGTTTGACATCGCTCACACCTAACCTCCCTCCAGTTGTGTAATTGTGCATAATACAACTGTTTGGGTATATTCGCACTGTAATGATTATAGCATAAAAATAGCATACGTCAAGAATAAATTAAAAAAATTTCAGCGGCCGGGCAAGAAGCCCCGTCTGAACTCTTACCGCGTCTGCTCCTCCACCGTCTCAAGGGCTTTCTTCAGGGCCTCGGGGATACCCGCCGGATTCTTTCCGCCGGCCTGAGCCATACCGGGACGTCCGCCGCCGCCGCCGCCCACCAGGCCGGCAATGGCTTTGATCAGGTTCCCGGCGTGTGCGCCCTTCTTCTGCGCGCTCTCTGTGGCGGAAGCCATCAGGTTCACCTTGCCGTCCACAACGGAGGCAATCACTACCACGCCGTCGCCCAGCTTCTCCTTCATCTGATCGCCCAGATTGCGAAGGCCGTTCATATCAACGCCCTCCACCTGGACAGCCAGGACCTTCACGCCGTTGACCTCCTTTACCTGATCCGCCACGTCGCCCACAGCCTCATTGGCCAGACGGCTCTTCAGCTTTTCATTTTCCGAAGACAGGGCTTTGATCTCGGCCAGAAGGCTCTCGATCTTTGCGGTAAGGGAGGCAGGCGTCGCCTTGGCAGCTTTGGCAGCCTCTGAGAGCTCCCGCTCCACCTCCTCATAGTGCCTTATAAGCCCCTGGGAAGTCAGGGCCTCAATCCTGCGCACGCCAGCCGCGATGCCGGCCTCAGAGATAATCTTAAAGGAAGCGATGCTGCTGGTATTCTCCACATGGGTGCCGCCGCACAGCTCGGTGGAGAAATCGCCCATCTTCACCACCCGGACCTTTTCGCCGTACTTCTCGCCGAATAGAGCCATAGCGCCGGTTTTCTTGGCCTCCTCCAGGCTCATCACCTGGGTGATTACAGGCAGGGAGGCCTGAATCTCCTGATTCACCAGATCCTCCGTCCTCTTTAACTCCTCCGGAGTCATGGCTGAGAAATGGGTGAAGTCAAAGCGCAGCCTTCCCGCGTCCACATAGGATCCGGCCTGCTCCACATGATCCCCCAGCACGGTGCGGAGGGCCTTCTGCAGCAGATGGGTGGCGCTGTGGTTCTTGCAGGTCAATGCCCGGTTCACGGGATCCACCGAGAGGGTCACCGTATCGCCCACCTTGAACATGCCGCTTGTCATCACGCCTACGTGTCCCACCTTGCCGCCCTGGAGATGGATGGTGTCCTCCACCTTGAATTCGCCCTGGCTGCTGCGGATATAGCCGATATCGCCCTGCTGGCCGCCCATGGTCCCGTAAAATGGCGTTGCGTCCACCAGGATGGTTCCCCGCTGGCCGTCCGTCAGGGCCTCAACCAGCTCGTCCTCTGTAGTCAGAACGGAAATCTTTGACTCTGCGCTCAGGCGGTCATATCCGATAAATTCCGTGGTGATGGCCGCGTCGATGGACTGGTAAACCGTCACGTCCGCGCCCATATAATTGGTGGTCTTTCTCGCCTTTCTCGCCTTGTCCTTCTGCTCCTTCATGGCAGCTGCAAAGCCGTCCTCATCCACGGAGTACCCCTTCTCCTCCAGAATCTCCTTTGTAAGATCCAGGGGGAAGCCGTAGGTGTCGTACAGCTTAAACGCATTTTCACCGGACAGGGCCGAAAGTCCCTGGCTCCGCATAGCCTCCTCCATCTCGCCGAGAATGGTAAGGCCCTGATCAATGGTCTTGTTGAACTTGTCCTCCTCCTCGGCCAGAACCTTGCGGATCATGGATTTCTTCTCCTCCAGCTCCGGATATCCGTCCTTGGAGAGCTGGATCACAGTGTTTGCCAGCTCCGCCATGAATTCACCCTGAATGCCCAGCTTTCTTCCATGGCGCACGGCGCGGCGAAGCAGGCGGCGGAGCACATATCCCCGCCCCTCATTGGAAGGCATGATGCCGTCGGATATCATAAAGGTGCAGGATTTGATGTGATCCGTCACAATCCGCAGGGAGACATCCGTCTCGTGATCCTTCTGGTACTCCTTGCCCGCCAGCTGGCAGACCCGATCCAAAAGGGCCTTGTTGGTATCAATCGTAAACAGGGAGTCCACGCCCTGAACCACCACAGCCAGACGCTCCAGGCCCATGCCTGTGTCGATGTTCTTGTGCTCCAGCTCCGTATAGTTGCCGTGGCCGTCGTTGTCAAACTGGGTGAATACGTTGTTCCAGACCTCAATATAGCGGTCGCAGTCGCAGCCCACCGTGCAGGTGGGCTTTCCGCATCCGTACTTCTCCCCCCGATCATAGTAGACCTCGGAGCAGGGACCGCAGGGGCCGGAGCCGTGCTCCCAGAAGTTGTCCTCCTTGCCGAAGCGGTAAATGCGCTCCGCCGGCACGCCGATCTCCTTGTTCCAGATATCAAAGGCCTCGTCGTCATCCACGTACACAGACGGATAGAGGCGATCCGGATCCAGTCCTACTACCTGAGTCAAAAACTCCCAGGTCCAGCCGATGGCCTCCCTCTTAAA
>CALWRY010000209.1 GCA_944384065.1 uncultured Enterocloster sp.
TGAAAAGCTCCTCAGAAACCATTTAGAACTATAATTTTATGCAGCATTGACTTTCTTTATAGAAATGCTATAATATAAATATATAAATTATCTAGCTTCTTACATGAGGCATCGGCCGAAAGGCTTTTCTAGAAAAAGAGCTGTGAATACAGCTCTTTTTCCTATCTGCACCTATTATTCTGCATCTTACTGGGCAATGGCTATAGACATTTTAAAAAGCCCCGCTTCACCCCTCCACACTCCCAACAAGCTCCTTCACGTCCTCTATCCCGTGGCGCTCCATATAATTCCGGATTCCCTCCACCGTATCCAGAGTGGCTCTCGGATTGTGGAAATTGGCGGTTCCCACCGCCACCGCGCTGGCCCCGGCCAGGATGAATTCCAGAGCGTCCGCGCCGTTCTGAATGCCGCCCATGCCGATAATGGGAAGCTTCACCGCCTGGGCCGCCTGGTAGACCATGCGCACCGCCACCGGCTTGATGGCGGGGCCGGAAAGGCCGCCGGTGCGGTTGGCCAGGGCAAAGCGGCGGCGCTCCACATCAATCTTCATGCCTGTAAGGGTGTTAATCAGGGAAATGGCGTCCGCCCCTCCGGCCTCCGCCGCCTTCGCCATCACTGTGATGTCCGTCACATTGGGGCTGAGCTTCATGATGACCGGCTGCCTCGCTTTCTCCTTCACCGCCCGGGTGATGGCCTCCACCGCCTTCGGGTCCTGGCCAAAGGCAATACCGCCCTCCTTCACATTGGGGCAGGAAATGTTAATCTCCAGCATATCCACCGGCTCATCCCCCAGGCGCTCCACCACCTCCAGGTAATCCTCCGTGGTCTTCCCGCACACATTTACAATAATCCTCGTGTCGAACTGCTTTAAAAACGGGATGTCCCGCTTCACAAACACGTCGATGCCCGGATTCTGCAGGCCGATGGCGTTGAGCATGCCGCCCCAGGTCTCCGCAATCCGTGGGGTGGGATTGCCCGGCCAGGGCACATTGGCCACGCCCTTTGTCACCACCGCGCCCAGCTGATTCAAATCTACAAATTCGCTGTACTCCATACCGGAACCAAAGGTGCCGGATGCCTCCATCACCGGATTTTTAAAGGTTACGCCGGCAATCGTCACTTCCATATTCATACGTCTGGTTCCTCCTACTCTACAGTTCAATCTCTTCCGCTGCAAATACAGGGCCTTCCTTGCAGATGCGCTTGTTGTGCACCTGGGAGTGCTCGTCCTTCTCTTTGGACTGGCAGACGCAGGCCAGGCAGGCGCCGATGCCGCAGGCCATCCTTTCCTCCAGGGACAAAAAGCAGGCAGTCCCCTGCTCCTTCGCATAGGCCTTCACCGCCCGAAGCATGGGGGTGGGGCCGCAGGCATAGATGATATCCGCCTGAATGCCCTGCTCCCGCACCGCGTCCAGCACATTTCCCTTGGTTCCGGCGCTGCCGTCCTCCGTGGCCGCGTACACAGGGCCGTAGGGGGCGAATTCATCCTTCAAAAACATCTGGCTGTCCCGGTATCCCAGCACGGCCTGGACCAGGCCCGCGCCCTCCGCCGCCGGGGAGCCTGCCTGGGCCTCCTTATTCAGCCGGCTTAAGGCCGCCGCCAGCTCCAGCATAGGCGGAATGCCGATTCCGCCGCCCATGAGCAGGGCCCGCCTGCCGGGCTCCAGGGGGAATCCATTTCCCAGGGGTCCAAGGACCTCCACCCGGTCCCCGGCCCGCAGGCGGGAGAATTCCTCTGTCCCGGCCCCGGCGATGCGGTAGACCAGGCGCAATACCCCTGCCTCCTTATCAAGACCGCAGATGCTGATAGGCCGCGGCAGAAGCCGGGCCCCATCCCCGCTGTACAGAGACACAAACTGCCCGGCCGCCGCCTGGGACACAATCTCCGGCGCTTCAAGCCGCAGGTCAAAAATCCCCAACGCCAGTTCTTTCTGCTCCCTCACCAGGGCATTTATCTTTACCTTTGCCATGTATATCCTCCATTACTTTGAAAATCTCGCCGCCAGACGCATACAGTTTTTTCTCTGTCTCTACAGCACCCGGCCGATATCCGCAATCATGTCTTCCACGGCCTGGCGGGACGCCTCGCCGAAATGCTCCGCACCGAACCTAGCGTACTTCTCCTGCCGGTAAGCCGCAATAATGCCCCGGGAGGAATTCACGATAGCTCCCAGTCCATCCTCGTTAAAGCAGTGCCGCAGGTCCTCCGCTGTGCCGCCCTGGGCTCCGTAGCCGGGCACAAGGAAATAGGTGCGGGGCATCAATTTGCGCAGAATCCGGCTCATCTCCGGGTAGGTAGCGCCCACCACAGCGCCTACATTGCTGTACTCCCCGTCCATGGAGGCTTCTCCCCACTCCACCACCTTCTCTGCCACCCACTCATAGAGGGGCCGTCCGTCAATCAGGCGGTCCTGGAACTCACCGCTGGAGGGATTGGAGGTCTTCACCAGAATGAACAGTCCCTTGTCATTGACATTGCATGCCTCCACAAAGGGCTTTACCCCATCCGTTCCGAAATAGGGGTTCACCGTGAGGAAATCCGTCCCAAAGCCCTGGAATGCATTCGCGCCCACCTGCACCTGGCCGATGTGGGCTGCGGCATAGGCCGCAGAGGTAGAGCCAATGTCTCCCCGCTTGGCGTCGCCGATTACCAGAAGCCCCTTCTCCTGGCAGTAATCCA
>CALWRY010000210.1 GCA_944384065.1 uncultured Enterocloster sp.
TCAGCTGGTCTAACTGTTGAAATTGGCTCATGTTCTTCACCTTCCTTTCATGCTAATATTATACGCGAAATTAGCATGAAAGTAAAGTCAAAAATTGCCGGGGCATCACTCCCGGCAATTCCGTGTTTCTGCTTCAGCCATACACCGCGTCCTGGATCGCAAACCGCAGGTCCTGCACCTTACCCACCAGCCAGACCGCTGCGATGGGTAAGCCTGCCGGGCTGACCAGGAAGGCAATTACAAGCAGAATGATACCATTTTGAACGGAATATGTAACCAGGACTGCCAGCCCCAGCAATCCCACAATGGTGCTGATGAGCCCCAGCACAAAACTGGACAGATACAGAACCCCCATGCAGAGCCATACGAACACCGTCAACGACAGCACAACTGGTGCTGCCAACAACTTCCATAAAAGCCTCATTTCAGCGCCTCCCTTCGCTTCAGATACTCCTGGTAGCCAGTGGCTGCATCCAGAAGTTTATCAAACAATTCCTCTGGCGTCGGGCAGCACGTCACCTCAGACCAATCCTGTCCCGCATGATCCCAAAGCATGACCGCATAACCGTGACGGGTAGGTACGGCTTCTGTCGCCTGATCTTTTGCCATTAGGCCGGGGTGCCGTACCCGTAAATCTCATAGTAGCCAATGAGATAGCTGCTCTGGGGTCCGGGATGCGGAATACTTATAAATACACACAGATTTTTCCCATCGGATGTCCTGAACAGTTACAATTTTTAACATCCGGTTACCCTCCCAAATAGGCGGCGATCTCTTTCATCCGCCGCGTCTGTTTTACATGAAATGGACAGCGGGAATCGCAGTGGCCGCAGGCAATACAGTCAGAAGCTTTGCGCTCCAAATGAGCGTAATGATCGTTCGCCAGCTCGTCCCCGGCTTGGGCGAGGTCGTAATATTTGTTGATAAGCCCCACGTCCAGACCGGCCGGGCAGGGCTGGCAGTGATTGCAGTACACGCAGATGCCGTTTAACTCCTTCGGTGTAAAGCTGCCCAGCACAGAGTAGTCCTTCTCCTCCTCCGTGGCAGTAAGGAAGCCAAGAATCCGTTTCAGATCGTCCCGGTTTCTCACGCCTGGCAGCACTGTCACCACGCCTGGCCGATCCAATGCGTACTGTATACATTGATACTCCGTCAGGGCCTGGCCAAAAGGAGAAGTTTTCGCATCCAGCAGCTGCCCGGCGCTGAACGCCTTCATCACTGAAATACCTACCCCCTCCGCCTTGCACCGGCGGTACAGCGCGGCCCGCTCGCCCCCGCTGCCGATGGCATACTCTCCATGGCGGTAGTCATAGGCGGGATTGATGCTGAACATCAGCATATCCAGGATGTGCATATCCAGCACCTTCTCCGCCACAGCAGGCGTGTGGGAGGAAAGCCCAATATGCCGGACAACGCCCTGCCGCTTCAAATTCTCTATATAGGCAATGGTTCCGTAAGCCATTGCCTTTTCCAAATCGGAAATCTCATCTATACAATGGATAAAACCAAAGTCAATATAATCCGTCCGCAGGGCTTTGAGCTGCCAGTCCACAGAACGCTTGATCTCGTCCAGATCCAGGGTCCAGCCGTATTTTCCGCTGCGGTAATCCGCGCCAAAGTGAACCTGAAAATATACCTTATCCCTGCATCCGGAAACCGCCCGGCCATAGGCCGGGAAAGGCGCAGCGTCCCCAGCGGCCATGTCGAAATAGTTGACGCCGTTTTCCAGCGCCATGGCAACGGTCTTTTCAGCTTCCTCCTCGCCCGAAGCGCCAAGAGAGCTATTTCCCAGGCCTATAATACTGATCGGTTCACCCCCGTGGGGCAATTTACGATACTCCATGGAATCCTCCTTGTCTGCCGCCATTATCTGCATTATTATACTCATCCCCAAAGGCCCGCAGCATATTCTCCACAAAAGATTTTGTCAGCTCATAAATGGAGCGGCGGACAAAATCCACATGGGCCAGCTTCATGGCCTCCAGCTGCTTGTCCGTATGGGATGTATAGGGATAGACCCCGAACAGAAACGGAAAAAATGCATAGAGAAAGTCCTGGATCCCGCGCTCCGTCATATTGGGAAAGGATATCTCCAGACATCGGGTGACCGTCTGAAGCGCCTGGGCGTAAGACCGCTTGAAATCCACCAGATTTTCCAGCCGGCTGTTTCCCTCCATGTCGTAGAGGTTCATGGACATCAGCTTCAGCATACAGCCCCGTTTTTCCAGCGTGTGCGCCAGGGCGTCTGCAAATTCTTCCGGGGACCGGGGGACGCCCTGTCGGACAATCCCCTCTAAATCCGCGCTCCATGCCTCATGCTCCCGTTTAAGCAGGGCCAGGAAGATCTCCTCCTTGGTCTGGAAATAATTGTAGATGGAGGTTCGGGTGAAGGAGGTCTTCGCCCCTATATCCCGGATGGTAATATCGCGGAAGCTCATCGTCTCATAGAGAGCCGCGCAGGCATCGATGATTTCTCCTTTCCTGGCGTTGGTCAGCTCTTCGGATCCCCTGGGCATGGCGGCCTCACAGTCCCAGCACGGACTTAGCCCAGGCCGCCGCGCCGCTGTTTACCAATTTGCCCTGCTTC
>CALWRY010000211.1 GCA_944384065.1 uncultured Enterocloster sp.
TGCTTTACATCTTTTCTCCGCCGTTTTCCTACAAAATTCCCTCGGCCTTTTCTTGCATTTTTATTTCGGCGGTGACAGTGCCTATTTGCAGGACAATGGACTGACAGAGTACAGCCAGTTGGAGAAAAAGCGGAAGAAACCTCTGACCGCTTTCATGCTCTTTCCGGCCAGATCAAGCAGACGGAGGCGGCACTGAAAGGCAACACGGAATTGAAGGCGGCTACGGTACAATACGCAAAGACCCGTCCTGTCTTTGACAAATACAAAGCGTCAAAGTACAGCCGGAAATTCCTTGCGGAGCATGAGGCAGAAATCGAGCTTTACCGGGCGGCGCAGGCGGACATGAAGCGGCTTCTTGCCGGGGCGAAGCTCCCGAAAATGGAGGTGCAGAAGGAAGAAAGCCGCAAGCTGCTGGCGAAAAAAACGGCTCTATGGGGAATACCAGAAGGCCCGGCAGGATATGCAGGAGGTCTTGACAGTCAAGGCTAATATCGACTGCCTGCTTGGCTACTCGGAGCCGGGGAAAAAGAAAGAAATGGAGCGTTGAGGATATGAAAAATAAGGAGCAAAGCGACGCGATCACTTCGGGCCATGTTGGCCCGAAGCTGACGGGTTCGGGGCGAGCCCCAACAAGCAGCGTTTGTGGTCTGTGGCCACAAAGGCATTGCTTGCCACTTAGCGACACCTTGAAAAGTATCCAAATAGTAGCTATTTTGTACTTACAATTTCACTGTTTAAATTTTGTTTAACCATAATTTTTTGTCATCAATTTTACCCTTGACTTTTTACAAAATATACAGTAAACTTAACTTAGTTGACCGCCGGGTCGCGTCTTACCCCATTCCGTTAGGCTTAAAGAGGAATGGTGGATAAGGCGCTTTGTTTTTTATAAGCGAGGTGATACTATGTTTCGAGAAATGCACAGAAAACGGCAAGCTTTGTCCTTAGAAGAATGTGCAGCTATATTAAATAGGGGAACCGCTGGAGTATTGGCATTATTTGGTGATGACGGCTATCCCTACGCTGTACCAATCAGCTATGTATATGACGGCAACAAAATTTATTTTCATTGTGCAAAGTCCGGACACAAGCTGGATGCAATCCAAAAAATGCAAAAGCATCTTTCTGTGTTGTTGATCAAGACTAAATTGTTCCTGAAGAATACACCACCTATTTTAGAAGTGTAATTGTTTTTGGACAGATACGGGTGCTAACGGATGATAACGAAAAGAGAACATCCATAGAAAAGCTCGCAATTAAGTATGCGCCAATGGACACTGAAACCGGACGCAAAGCTGCCATAGAACGGGAGTGGAAACCGCTCTGTATGCTGGAAATGTGCATTGACCACATGACGGGGAAAGGAGCAATTGAACTCATAAAAAAGAAAATGTGAGCATTAAAATTTGAATAAGATGGTAAAATAATATCAACCCGCCGGGGTTTCATTTTATTGTGTAGTAGGCCTGCGTTACACATGACGCAGGCCTTTTTTATTTGCAAGGAGGATTGATTATCATGTATGAAGGCAAATCACATTGTTTATTTGCCAAATATGCTGTACCACAAATGATCGGACTATTATTCAACTCAGTTTATATGATTGTTGACGGCGTATTCATTGGCAATCGGCTCGGTCGTGATGCAATGGCGGCGGCAGCCGTTTCTGTCCCTTTGGTAGAAATACTAATCGCATTGTCTATGGCGGTTGCCACAGGTGCAGGCGTTATGATTTCTTCTCATCTCGGGCAAGAGGAAAAGGATAAGGCCCGTAATATTTTTAGCCTGTCTGTTCTCTGTGCTGCCGTGATGGGTGTGTTGATCTGTGTGTTAGGAAATATATTTCTTCACCCTTTGGCTGAACTTCTTGGGTCAACGCCAGCAATCCATGACGAGGCAATCAGCTATATGTGGTACATTGTTACCTTTTCGCCATTCCTGCTTTTCAGTTTCTTGCTAAGCGGTTTGGTGCGTAACGACAACCGCCCGAAACTTGCTATGTTTGCCCTGATGTTTGGCTCAGTATCAAATATTATTTTGGATTATGTTTTTTTGTACCCTTTGAACATGGGGATCGCCGGCGCAGCGTTGGCAACAGCGCTCGGCCCTATTTTTAGTGTGCTGATTATGCTCCCTCATATTCTTTCCAAACGAGGGGATTTGTACCTGACAAAATTCAAAATCAAATGGCGCAATCTGTGTTCGGTTTATGTGTTTGGCTTCCCATCCTTTATCATGGAGTTTACGATTGGCATAATTACATTCGTATATAATTTTGCCATCGTGCATTATGGCTTTGGAGAAATCGGACTCGCGGCTTACCTTGTAATTGGCTATTTGATGTTGATTATCTTGACGCTGTTCCTTGGCATGGCTCAGGGGTTACAGCCAGTATTCAGTTACTTTATGGGAACCGGAGAGGAAAAACGGAGTAAGGATTTGTTTAACTTCTCCATCAAAATATTTCTGGCGCTGGGGATTTTATGCTATATCTTGATTATTTTCTTCTCCCGTGGGTTCTTCTCCATTTTTAATCCAGGCGATACAGAGCTAATCAATTTTATGGAAAGTAAAAGCCTGCCTTACTTCTCTGGTTTCTTCCTTGCTGGATTTAATATTTTGACGATTTCATACTGGCAAGCAAATGAACGGACAAGCAAGGCACTGACGGTATCTCTATCACGTAGTGTAATTTGGCCGCCAATTACGATTGCTATTTTGCCATTGATTTTTGGGAGTGAGGCAGTATGGGTTTGCCATTCCGCCAGTGAAGCTTTTACAGCAATCACAGCCGTTATATTACTTGTTCTT
>CALWRY010000212.1 GCA_944384065.1 uncultured Enterocloster sp.
AGGTTCTATCAGAAAATCACGGATATCTATTCCCAGTGTAGTGCGGACTACGATGTGGAAAGCCCAATTACAAAGGAGTTTTTCGCCACGGTGCAGAACAAGCTCCACTATGCGGTTACCCATCATACTGCTGCGGAGATCGTATATGGCCGAGCCGACAGTACCAAGCCAAACATGGGACTGACTACATGGAAAAACGCCCCTAAAGGCCGCATTCGCAAATCGGATGTTACTGTTGCTAAAAACTATCTGAACGAAACAGAGATGCAAAACTTGAACGAGATTGTCACCATGTATCTGGACTATGCAGAACGGCAGGCCCGTCGGGGAAATGTCATGTATATGACAGATTGGGTCAAACGACTTGACGCATTTTTACAGTTCAACGAGGAAGATATTCTGCACGATAAGGGCAAAGTGACCGCGGTCATTGCCAAAGCCTTTGCTGAAAAAGAGTTTGAAAAGTTCCGGGTTTTACAGGATAGAACCTATCAGAGTGATTTTGACAGGCTGGTTGCGGAAACTTCGGATGATCTGACAGATTGATTTCACAATATAGAAAGCCCGCGCTTCCGGTTTTCTTTTTCCGGCTGCGTGGGTTTTTTCGGCCATTGTTTTTCGGCCAGCGCAACTTTTCGCCCGCCTGAATTATCTATAGAGCAGAAGGACAAAAAACACCCAGAGGAAAATGAGATGAAGCAGGAAGTATATGACAAAATCGTGGCCTATATCCTGGAGAATCAGGAGCGGTTTTACCGCCTGGCCTACAGCTATGTGAAGAACCGGGAGGACGCCCTGGATGCCGTGCAGAATGCGGTCTGCCAGGCACTGGAGCACTGCCGGGCCATACGGAATGAGGAGGCGGTGCGGACCTGGTTTTACCGGATTTTGGTCAATGAGAGCCTACGGATTTTGAAGGAGAGAAATCGGTTTTCACCGGAAAATGAGGAGGTGCCGGAGATTCCCTACGAGGAGAAGGGCTTTGAGCCGGAGGAAAATTTGGAGGCGTATCTGGGACGGCTGGACGGGGACACACAGACCATTATACGGCTGCGTTTTTTTGAGGAGCTGTCCCTTGCGGAGATTGCACGGATTACGGAGCTGAACCTGAACACAGTGAAGGCAAGGCTTTATCGGGGACTCAAACGGCTTCGGATAGACATTCAGGAGGTGGGTTTATGAATTCTATGGAAGAGGCGAAAAAGAGATATGACGCAGTGCCCATTCCCAGCGAGCTGTCCCAGCGGGTTCAGCGGGAGATTGAAAGGGCGCAGGCAAGGAGGAGAAGGAAGCGGCTGCTGTACCGGAGCCTGCGGGGCGGCACTGCGGCTGCGGCTGCAGCTGTGCTGGTATTTACTGCGGCGCTCAATACCAATACGGCATTTGCCGAGAGCGCAGGAAGCCTGCCTGTCATCGGGGCGGTGGCCCGGGTGCTGACCTTCCGCTCCTATGAGGAGGAGACGGATGACTTGAAGATTTCTGTGGAAATTCCAAGTGTGGATATGATTTCCGAGGATTTTGACGGCCTGGAGCAGTCGGTAAATGAAGAAATTCTGCGTCTCTGCGAGGAGTACGCGGCCCAGGCCGAGAAGCGGGCAAAGGAATACCGGGAGGCCTTTTTTGCCACCGGGGGAACCGAGGAGGAGTGGGAGGCCCACAATATACAAATCCGTGTCTGGTATGAGGTCAAATCCCAGACAGAGAGCCATCTGTCACTGGCAGTTATGGGTACGGAGAACTGGACCAGTGCTTACCAGGAAACGCGGTATTATAATTTTGACCTGAAAAATGGGAAGCTTTTGACTCTGAAGGACATTTTGGGCGATGATTACAAACGCATAGCCGATGCGGAGATCCGCGCACAGATGGCAGAGCGGGAGAAGGAAGGGGCTGTGTATTTTGAAGATTTTTCTGGTATTGATGAAAATACGTCCTTCTACCTGGACGAGGCGGGCAGGCCTGTGGTTGTGTTTGGCGCCTATGCGATTGCACCGGGCAGCGAGGGAACGCAGGAATTTGTGATTGCCGCCGCGCAGGAGGAAACGGATTTAGGCGCGCTGGTCAGCCTCCTGGGGATGAAGGATGAGGATACCGCAGGGCTGTTCGGCGGAGGAGAGGAGAACTGGACAGAAGATAAGTCCTTTTACATCGGACGAAGGTTTGCGGCTGACGTATACGGCACGCCCTGCCGGATATTTACCACCTGCGGGGAGGACAAAACAGTGGAATCGGTTTCCGTGTGGATTATAGGCGGCGAAAGGGAGGTTACAGAGACAGAGGCGGATGAATGGGAGGCGCGCATTACAGATTTTGTGGGCGCTGGGCCGGCTGGAGATGAGGAAATATCGGAGGGAGGAAGCAAAAATCTCCGATGGACAAAGGATGGGACAGCAATCACTCTGCATCAGATGAAAGATATCCTGACGGTCAGCCTGCAGCCTGCTGTGGGAGAGCTGAAATAGGCGTTCCGCCGGTAAAAACGGCGCTTAGTGATGAAGCATTGCGGCGTTTGCCGCTGCGATATATTTACAAAAAGGAGAGAATGGATTATGAGAAAAATGAAAATGTTTGCTGCTGCGGTAGCTGCTGCGGCCGTGCTGATGGCAGGATGCGGACAGGAGGCGGTTCAGGAGACAGTGGGGACTGAGGCGGTACAGGAGAGCAGTGAAACCATTGTGATAGAGGGGACGTCCGACCCGGTGGAGGAAGCTGGGATTGAGGAAACGGAAGCGAAAGAAACGGCAGCGGAGGAAACGGCAGCAAAAGAAACGGAAGCGAAAGAAACGGCAGCGGAGGAAACGACAGCAGCAGGGAAAAACGCGGATGAAAAAGCAGCAGCCGGGGAGCAGGCGGATGGGAAATCAGCAGGCACCTATAAAGATAATTTCGAAGTGGACAGCGCCGCTGCTGCGGATTTTGCCGGGCAGATTCAGAAGGCGGTGGCAGAGAAGGACTTGGAGGGTCTGGCGGATTTGACTGCATTCCCTGTGTATGTAGGCCTGCCCGATGTGGGCGGCGTGGAGACGCGGGAGGACTTTCTCGCGCTGGGAGCCGATGCGGTATTTGCGCAGGAGCTGGTGGATGCGGTTTCTGCGGCAGATACAGCGAACCTTGCTCCCAGTATGGCCGGCTTTGTGCTTTCCGATGGAGGTACGGCCAATATTGTCTTTGGCGTGCGGGACGGGCAGCTGGCTGTGACCGGCATAAATTATTGAGGAACCGCCGTCTGAACACACGGAAGCAGTATGAGGAATTGACATTCCCCCGGCTATGCGATTACAATAAAAGGGATGCCAGAGCGCTGACAGGCGGCGCTTCCGGCATTCCTTTTTTGAGAATTGCTGGGAGGAATTGTTTATGCGAAAATCTATATTGTATCGGATGCTCTTTTATGCCCTGGGGCTTTTGAGCCTTGCTCTGGGACTTACGCTGAACACAAAAACCGGGCTGGGAGCCTCGGCGATTATCTCGGTGGCCTACAGCTTTTCCGAGATATTTGAGAGGAATTTTGGAAATGTGACGCTGGCGCTTTATGTTGTTTTTGTGGCGGCGCAGATGGCGCTGCATCGGATGCGGGCGGCGAGGTACGCAAAGGCAGAGGAAGGAGCCCTGGCCCACGCGGGGCGAAGGGACATAAAGCTGGTGCTTTTGATGGATGTGCTTCAGATTCCCTTGAGCATTGTATTTACCCGCTTCCTGAATGTGTTTTCTGCCCTGATACCGGCGCTGTACACAGAGGGGGGAGCGGCGGCGGAGAATTTTCCGGTCCGCATGGCCGCCCTGATTCTGGCGATAATCTTTACGGGAATAGGAGCCGCTATGTCGCTCAATATGCGCGTTGTCCCCAACCCAGGGGACGGCATTGTGCAGGCGATTGCGGATATGGCGGGAAAAGGCGTGGGCTTCACGAAAAACTGTTTTGACTTGCTGAACGTGACGATTGCCATCACCCTCGGAATGGTATTCGCAGGCCGTCTGGTGGGCGTAGGCCTGGGGACAATTATCGCCATGTTCGGTGTGGGCCGGGTGATTGCGCTGTTCAATCATTTTGCTTACAGGCGGATGACAGAGCTGGCGGGGATGGAGGGGTGAGCGTCTGTGCCGGTCTGGAAGAATGGACTTTTGCGAAGGCTAATGGTACAATTAGGAAAGGACACGGAACAAAGGAGGTTAGGAGCAATCGGGTATGAAATATAATGTTCCGGAGAGAGTAATTCGTGATATTACAAGAATTGCAAGGAAAAACAATGTCGAAAAAATAATACTGTTTGGTTCTCGTGCGAGGGGCGACCATACGGAAAGAAGCGATATTGATTTGGCAGTATCAGGCGGGGATTTTGACGGGTTTTATTGGGATACAAAAGAAAATGTCCACTCGCTTCTGTCGATTGATACAGTAGAGCTTGACAAGGGTATTTCCGATGAATTGAAAAAAGAAATTGAAAGGGACGGAATAATCGTATATGAAAAAGCTTGATAATTTTTCAAACTGCCTTGACATATTAAAAAAAGCTGATTTTGCGTTTGCAAATGAAGACGAAATTTACAGAACCGGCATTATCGGGCAGTTTAATTTGACATTTGAGCTTGCATGGAAGGCCTTGCAGGCAGTTTTAAGAGAACACGGCGCGCAGGGGGCAGAGACAGGTTCACCCAGAGAAATTTTACAGCTCGGTTATAAGCTGGGGTTTGTTGATGATTCCGCCGTATGGCTTACTATGTTAAAAAATCGCAATACATCGGTGCATATTTATAACGAGGATGAAATTGATGAAATGCTTCTGCTTATACGCGACAGCTTCACGCCTGCTTTTATCGCACTTGAAAAATTACTCCGCAAAAAGGCTGATGAAATTGGGGACGATTGGGGATGAAGCTTCATATGGAAACCCTGTGCAGCAATCAAACGCTCGACTGGCAGAAGTGTGATTCTGCCAGTGCGAAAATGCGCATATTGGTAAATATACAGAACTTATATCAGCTCCTTATCCAACAAAAAGTCAATCAGATTAATATTTAAAATTCCCTTCTCATCATACCAGCGCTTTCCTGTATCTCTGCGCACAATGATTTTGGGAAATGAGTCGCCGGTGAGAGAAAATGGGCGGAGCTCCGCCTCCATTTTTTCCTCCGTCGGCATAGAATAAGCGGATTGAATGTAGGTTTTTTTACTGCCGCAGGTGACTACAAAATCAATTTCTCTGGGAGAGCGGACGGAATTTCCGTTTTTGTTAAGGGTTCTTGCATAGACTACGCCCACATCTACGGAGAATCGGCGAATGATTAATTCATTATAAATAATATTTTCCATAATATGTGTCATCTCCTGCTGGCGGAAGCCGATGCGGGCATTGCGAAGTCCAAGGTCTTCGCAGTAATATTTGCTGGGAGAATCAAAGTAGGATTTTCCCTTCACATCATAGCGCTTGCTCTCAGAAAACAGGAAAGCGTCCTCCAGATGCCCAATATAGGAGCGGATTGTATTTGCAGAGACGGAAGCTTTTTGCCTGGAGCGCAGAGTATCCGCAATCTTAGCGGGATTTGTCAAAGAGCCCACGGAGGAACAAAGCAAATCGATTATCTGCTCCAAAATATCGGGCCGCTCAATTTTTTTCCGCTCTGCAATATCCTTGATATAAACCTCGGAAAATAGGGAGGACAGATAGCGCATTTTGGCGGCTTCGTTTGGACGGGAAAGAATCAGGGGCATGCCGCCGTAAAAGGCATAGCTGTCAAAGGCGTCATTTTTGTCACCGCCAACTGCGGAATAGAATTCGGCAAAGCTCAGCGGGTGGACGCGGATTTCATCGCTTCTTCCCCGAAACTCTGTCAGAATATCGCTGGAAAGCATATGGGAATTGCTTCCTGTCACATAAATATCCAGATTTGACAGGCTGCGCAGGTCATTGAGGGCGTCATAGAAGGTGATTTTTTTCCCATCCTTATTGTAGGGATTAAGGACCTGGTCAGACATCTGGATTTCATCAATAAAAAGGTAAAATTCTTCGCTGCGATTCTCTGCGATTTCCCTCACATAGGCGGAGAGAGCCAGCGGATTTCGAAAACGGATATCCTTGGCCAAATCGAGCTCAATGACAATGATTTGCTCTGGTTTTACCCCGTTTTGGAGGAGATAGCTTCGGTAGATGTTTTTGAGCAGGTACGACTTTCCGCAGCGGCGGATTCCTGTAATCACCTTTACCAGGCCGTCAAAACGGTAAGAAATGAGCTCCTGCAGATAACTGTCACGCTTAATATCCATGATACCCCTCCCATTATTGCCCAAGGCAGCAAGACATTGAAAATTGCAGCCCATAAAGGCTTATATATTCAATATTATAAAAAAAGAAAAGGGAAAATGCAAGGCCGCTGCAAAAAATAAGTTACTACTTAGCCGTGCATCTTCTTGACCGCACTAATGTGCGGTCAAGAAGCAGGGATTGTCATCCCTATGCGGATATAGGCCTCCGGAGGAGCTCTCAAGCAAGCTTGGAACGCCTCCGGGGCCTATATCCGCGCACGGCTGAGTAGTAACAAAAATAAGGAAAAGGTAAGAGATATGTAAGCGGAATGCTCCCCGGCATATGCTATACTTTGTCTATAAAGGAGGCGGGAGATTTATGAGAAGGAGAGATAACTATTTTGTCAGGACTGCGGCTTGT
>CALWRY010000213.1 GCA_944384065.1 uncultured Enterocloster sp.
TTCTTTTACATCAATAATAATTCACTTTTTACACCCATCCGAGATAGAGGGTATGGAATCTCGGATTACAATTAAGGGCTTTAATAGCGCCTGTACCATCATGGCTGTTTATAAAAACTAAATACGGCATGATCTCATCCCCACTTATAATATACCTCTGTGGGAGTCGGGCCAGAATCCATGTACGCCTGCCATTCTGTATGGAACCCGCTGTTTCATATGTTACCCCTTCACCTAATAATTCATCCGTGAAGGCGAAGGCCTCTTCATTCTGCACGACTTTATAGCGTTTTGTCACCACTCCCAGGATCTGCCCGTCAGTCTCCCGGATATTCGCCTTAAAGCCTCTCACAAGCCGCCCGTCTTCTGTTATCAACTCCTTCTGGAGCACTTTCCAGTTTAATCCAGCGGCATCCAATGCCTCCCTGGAGCTCATGGCCTCCTCAACACTGGTTCCCAGTCCATACCACGGAGCCCTCCTGGCGTAAAACATATTCTCACTATTTGCTGACATACTCTGTCCTCCTTTTCTGATGTAGGAACATAACTTCTATGCTCCATTGCTGCTTCAAGATTACTTCTTCCAACGAATTTCCAGACAGCCAAGTACATATACCGCTGCCGCTCCTGCTATTCGCACAAGAAGCTTCACCATTTTTAGCCCTTTCTGCATCTATATCACTCTCCTTTTTAATTTATAGAAGAATAATATATAATAGAAAGCCATAAAAATACGCCGAGCTTCCCGCCTAAACCTGAAAACAATAATATAATCTATAAAAAACCATACAGAACTAATTTTGAAAGAGAGGAGATTTCTATGTTTGAATACATACCAGATATTTTGACCTTTAAAGAATGCCAAAATCTATTAAAAGTTGGGAAAAATACATTGCTCAATTTAATTCATCAAGGAGAGCTCGATGCATTTAAGATTGGGAATCGGTGGAAGATTCCTAAAGAGGTGGTATTGGAGTTTATTCGGAATAAATATTGACACCCTATTAGACAGTACCCAAAAGAGGGGTTAATTGCAGGGGAAAAATACAAGAGAGATGTCGTTTGTGATACGACATCTCCCTTTAATGCACTACATAATTCTCCTTTATTTAATTTACGTTCTTTGAAAAATGGTAATCACCGGCATATTCCTCAAATACAGAATTGATTGCTTCAAGCGATGGATAATCAATAGCTTCCCGACTATACCAAATAACTGCAACTTCTTCCGCCTCTCCACCCCCAAACGTAATATATAAATCGCACGTTTCCGTGGCACTGATTATTTTAGAATATCCTCTATAACAGACATTTTCTGGATTCCCTGATTCAAATAATACAAATTCCATACGGTCTTCAGTCCCTGTCACTTGAAAAGAATATTCCTCATCGGGAGTCATAGCCCATTCCGTATTTAGTATGTCTTCTGCCAGAACTCTGCTGTATGTTTCGTCATCCAATGAACTTCCTTCCCCTTCTATTTCTTCAGGCGAGGCCTCTTCTGCGGAATATTCATTGTGCTCTTCCATATATTATCATCTGAAATCATTCCTTCAATTTACGACGCCACATCTCCATTTTTAAATTTTCCTTTATGTATGATGGTTCCATCCTTTTCATATAACGTACCGCTCCCTGAGTATTCTCCATTCTTAAAGCTCCCTTTGTATTGTACCTGCCCAGTTATATAATATGAAGTTCCCTTTCCGCTATATTCACCTTTTTGAGCCTTTCCTTCATACTGAACTTGATTTGAATAGGGATAATATAATTTAATTTCTCCATTTGGTGCTCCCGCTTTATATTTTCCCTCTACATAAACATAATTGCCGACCTCATACTCTGTCGCTTTCCCTTCCAATTTTCCTTTTTTCCACTCTCCCTCCATTTTTTTTGAAATATAAACCAAAGGGTACTGCGAAAAATAATTACTTCTATTTAAGTTGCCAACATATACCGAATTTGCTTTCCCTACCATATTCGTTGTTTCAGTTAAGTTCTCTACATATTCAGTTACATCTTCCTGATACAATCCAAAAACAAAGGCTCTATCAAGTATTCTATTCATTGCATTTTCTACTGTGTAGTATTCGCATCCCTCTCCGTTTCTCATGCCATCTTTAAACTCGCCTTCATAAATAACCTGATAAAATGGCTCTGGCTCATCTAACTCACGTGCATACTGATATTCAATGCCGTGTCCTGATCGATATCCATTTGAAAATTCACCAATATATATAGGAGCATACTCCTCTCCATACAATTTCAGTAAAACACCCTTCCCATTCGGTCTCCCGTCCTTGATATCTCCATAATAATAAAATCTATCCAAAATCCAATCGACCGTTTTAATCAAATACTTTTGCGAGCTAAACATTTTTGATTCTTCTTTTAATACAATCAAATCAGATTCATCAAGACCTTGCATTTCCTCATATACATCCAATATTTTTGTACTCTTTTTATACTGATATGGAAAAGTTTGAATTGTGTAGGACGATCCTATGTATTCATATCCATTATTGCTGCTTTCCGCATATGAAATATTGGGAAAAAGCAGAATTCCTATAAGTATATAAAGTAATCCCATTCCGTTTCGTAACATTTCGTTTCCCCCTTCAAGCTCCTGATCTGCTTCATGATTAAATAATTCCAACAGAATTACATATAGCCGCTAATATTCCCATAACAAACATCCAAACAATAAATGCCCTTGTCATGTACGCCATGCCTGTTCCAATTGTATTTCTAAAAATAATCTTGCATATTTTGCTTGTTATTATCAGAGAAATAATAAAAAGTATAATAATAAAAATATTCATCTTATCCTGTCCTCTCCTTGTAATACATTTCTATTCTAAAGCTACCAAGAAACCGATCACCGCTATAAAAATAATGAGAGCGGCACTAACAATAATGCCTGCTATCGCCATTTTTCTTCTTGACGATTTTAATGCTTTTATTCCTGTAATTAAGCCAATAACTGCCAATATAAACGGCGGTAAAACCGTCATAACAGTAACCCATGACAAAATCGAACAAACAAGACTTATAATTGCCAAGTGCGTTGGATTTTTCTTCCGCTCTTCTCTTTGTAAATCTTTTGCAATTTTTTCTTTTTCATGACGCATGGCTTTTTCTCTTGCTTCGTCCAAAGCTTTTCTTTCCGCTTCTACTCGTATCTCCTCTAATTCCCCCTTTAATTTTTCTTTTGCTTCTTCATGGGCTCTACGCTCAATTTCTTGCTGCGCCTTTTTTCGTTCCAATTCAATTTGAGCACGTTCTTCCTTTTCCCGTCTGATACATTCTTCCGCTTCTTTTTGTGCCAAACGCTCTGCTTCTATTTTTGCTTTCTCTCTGGCTTCCGTTAACGCTTTTTCCTGCGCTTTCTTTTTTATATCTTCTAATTCCCCTTGAATCGCAGCTTCAGCATCATCCTTTACCTGTTTTTCAATCCCTCGTAATTCTTGGGCTCGATTTGCTATTAAGGTTAAGAAGTCATTGAAATTATTTGTGGCCTCTTCGATCCCCGACTTAGCTTCATCATACAATTCTGTTAGGTCAGCCTTATTGGCCTGATACACTGATTCAATATCCGCAATGTTTGCATTATATGTTTCTATGATCCCTTGCCTGAAAAGGCTCTGTGAACCAGCTTTTCTATCTAATTCTTTTAAAGATTTTTCTTTATACCTCAGTTCTTTCTTTCTCTCCGTTTCACGATATCTCTCATTTTCATCCCAATCTTTCTTCGATTGATTTACTTCTTTCTCCCAATAAATTTTTTTCCCTAAAAGTTTTTCCAGCGTATCGTCTTTAACCAGATCATCGTCTCTCTCTTTTAAATATAACAAATCTAAAATTTCGGCTTTAGCAAAATATGTTAGA
Source organism: uncultured Enterocloster sp. (assembly GCA_944384065.1). Lineage (GTDB taxonomy): Bacteria > Bacillota > Clostridia > Lachnospirales > Lachnospiraceae > Enterocloster. Next base: position 3,889 of record CALWRY010000213.1, read on the forward strand.
TTCCCTAAAATAAATGGACTTAAGCTACTAACGCAATCATTACAGAAATTACCATCTTTACACTTAAATCCTGTAAACATATTTACCTTTTTCCCACATTTAGCGCAAATCTGTGACATAGTATCTCCCCATTATCCCGTAGTTTCCGATATAAGAAAAATTTCAATAAGCTTTTAATCTTTGCTTTGCTCCGATCTCAAGCATCCAATTGGTTTTCTTATAAAGCAACGAGTTTATCTTTTTCTCATATTTTATTTATTTCCATCATAAACCTTTTAAGTGTTATTATCAACTACTTTTCAGTTTTTTATATGTTTTTTCTTTGCTGTTATTATTAGTTACAGGAGGGCATTCATCATGGAGCAGCTCAAAAAATTACGACAGTCCCGTAATCTTAGTCAACAAAAATTAGCAGAAGAATTTCATACCAGCCAGCAGTCTATTTGGAAATACGAGAACGGAATTACTGAGCCAGATATTTCCACATTAACGCGTCTGGCAAATTACTTCAATGTCTCTATCGACTATTTGGTTGGGAATTCTGATACGCCTGAAAAGGCAGATTTGATTACAGAAAGACAATTATCTCCTAGCGAAAGCCTTCTTATCCAGCAATTCCGATCATTGCCTGCTAAAAGCCAGGCCTTAGTAATTGAGCTTGTCAGTACATTGCACTTTAATACAAGTGAGCATAGATAAAACTATGGTTTTACATAAAACTTTAATAACCATCTACACTATGTGCCAATGTGCCAGTAGGTTTGTAACCTTTTTACCTATATTATAACTATTTTTTTATAGCTATCTTTTCATATCATAACAAAATTATGCACAGATAATTGTAAAAGAATATACATAGTCGCTGGCACATTGGCACATTTTTTTACAGAAGAATTGACAACAGAAAATGTGGCTGACTCCCTCTATTTCGGAGGAACCCGGCCACTTGTTCTATTTCTCTTTCTCGTCATACAAAATTTCCAGCATCATTTTCGCCCCTAAACGAAAGCCATAAGAAAAAGCAGCCGCTGGTTCCGCTGACAATCGCTCGGCCTGATGATCCATACAAGCCGTAAAACGTCGCATTAAATCAGCGTCAATTTCATTCAAGTCTTTTGTGAACTGGTCACATTCGGCAATGCGGAGTCTATGATTTTCATCCATTTCTTGAATCGACCAATATTCCTCTATCGGCCGGATATCTCCCTCATATAATTTTTCAATAATATTCCTCATATGTTTTTTTCCTTCACCCCATTTGACATTTACTGATTGTCATATCCTATAAAAATATATCATATAATAGCCAAAATGACAATCAGTAAATGTCAAACAGTTCAGGGAGTTGAAGAACATGTATAAAAATAAAGCAAGTGACAATCGGAATAATATTTGTGGAAGCAAGTTAAAAGAACTCCGTACTAGTATGCCTACTAGGACATCTCAACGCCAACTAGCAGATATGCTTCAGCTCGCAGGACTCGATTTGGATAAAAATGCTGTCCAACGTATCGAGAGCGGTGAAAGGTTTGTAACGGATATCGAATTAAAGGTAATCTCAAGAGTGTTAGGTGTATCTTATGAGACATTGCTAGATAATTAGAAGATTTGAAAGAAATTATTGTTCCCATATAGAAGTTAAAAGACTTTCATTATTATTTGTGCCTCCAGCTGAAAGGTGGCGGAATGGAGATGGCTGTGGAAAAATATTCTTTAGGTTTCATACTATTTACATACCTAAAACTAACAACGAAAAACGTGTATTGGAGCAGATTTGAATATGAAGATACCTATAAGAAGTGGACAGTGGATGAAGAAATAGAGGACAAAGATAAAGTATTCTATCATGACAATTCTGATGATTGTCCTTCCATTAACGATGACTTCAAAGATTCAATGAGTGCATTTAAACGTGAATGGAAAAAATTCTTAAACAGGTTTGGCCTCAAAAATTTTAATCGTCTATTTAGTGATACGCGAGCAAAAAAATTCACATTAAAAGAAGCAAAAATCATTATATGTCTATATGATAAATCTATAAGTGATCCTGTATGGACGGACTATCTAAACAACATACTTCCTCTTCGTAAGAAAAAGAAAGGAAATAGCGAAACTGGTGACGCCTTTCAATACAAGTCTCTCACCGCTGGAATTAAAAAGTATTATGAGAAATCATACCCCACCGAAAATAATATTCCAGACTTATCTGAACAGATAGACTATCTTCTCTCAGCGCAACCTAATAATAAAGATAACAATAAGCAAGATGAGGATCAGGAATCTAATCAGAAAAGTTATAGCGAAATAGAGGACTCTATATACGAAGAGATTCAAATAGCTTCCAGACTCTTAAGATGTCTACTGAAAAATCATATGGATGTTCTCGATACTCCAGTTGATATTACTGAACAAACCATAGACGCCACATCTATCGTTCCTAAATCCCGTGGTAGATGGGCTATTTATAATGGCAAATAATTTTTTATTAATTTTATAGACAGAAATCGTATTATGACTTCTTGCAAGTGTTTATTGAATCGAGGAAAAAGCCTGTATTATCAACGTTTTCCCCATTTTTGCTTGTATCTTCTCATATCGCCGTATAAGTTGGTTTTGTAGAGTTGGGCACCATTTTAGCACCACAAATAAGGCGATACACAGAAGCATAAGGTGATGTTATCGTACCTACAAAGGCAATTTAGGACAACATCGTTTTACACTTTTATGTTACGCATTAGAGTTTTAATAATCCTTATAGGAAAGGCATTACAAGCACTAAAACTGATAGGGTAATCTGTTTATATCTTTTCTCTCAAAAACGCTCTTTAACTGCGTAACATTTCAAAGCAAGTTGCAACCTGTTCAGATTATCTTTTTCCTTCCATTCTTTTGTGAAAAGTTCCGTAGCAAGCATATGAATGTTTCATATTAGGAAAACACACTGCCAGAAAGGATGTGGCGAGCATCAGCCCGCCACGGCGGGAATTTCAGAAGTGTTAATTTCAATGTACTCGGCAATCTTGCGGAGTTCATCAGCAAACTTGAATTTAATCTTGATATTGCCGTTTTCGTAGACCTTTATGTGATCCACAAGCTCAATGAGGATTTCCCGGTTGAGTGTTTCGATGTTCTGATATTTCATAAATGCCACCAGCGCGGGATGTTCATTGTCAACACCGTTTGCCAGTTCTGCCCGTTCCGTTGTCAGCCGCTCCAGCACATCGGAAAGGGCGGCGGCCTGCCGTTCATAGTCGGCTTTCATGTCCCGGTAGTCCTGCTGGGTAATTTCCCCGTCTTTCCAGTCTTGATAAAGGGACTGTTTATAACGGGTAATTTTTGCCAGTTCCCGCTCCTTTGCGGTAATCAGATCGTCCAGTCGGAAAGACTGGCTTTTTTTGATAGGGGCCGAATTGATACGGGCAATCGCCTCGGAATAGGAAACGGCCAAATGCACTTGGTACTGAATACCGAATAGGACGGCGGTTTCCAGCCGCTCATGCTTGATTGAGTGCATGGAGCAGGCGGCTCGGGAGCGGTATTTGTAAGTAGAGCAGGCATAATATACATTTTTCCCGCTCTGGCTCCGTGTTATGGATTTTCCGCAATCCGCACAGCGGAGAAAGCCGCTGAACAGATGGAGCTCCTTTTTCCGTGGGGCCGTCCGGGTGTCCCGTTTCAAAAGGGCCTGCACCTTATCAAAGGTTTTCTGGTCTATGATTGCCTCGTGGGTATCAGCCACCCGCACCCATTCTTCCTCCGGCACCGCCTCAATCTCATGTACCTTGTAGCTTTTTACACGGCGGCGGCCCTGGACTAAATCCCCGGTATAAATGGGATTTGTGAGAATGTTTTTCAGCACCCGATCTCCCCACATGGGATTGTCAGATACAGAGCAGGAATACGGCAGACCTTTGTTTTTCCGGTAGGTTGTCGGGCTGGGGATGCCGTGGTCATTCAAGTGGTAGACGATGGCCCGTCTTGTTTCCCCTTGCAAAGTCAT
>CALWRY010000214.1 GCA_944384065.1 uncultured Enterocloster sp.
TAGAGGGCGTGGATGATCCGGGGGCCTATCTGCTGCGAAAATTCTGCAAGCCGGAAAAGAGGGCCATGTATCGGCCCTCCAAGACCTACGCCAGATTTCTGGCGGAGAATGACGATATTGTGCTCCACTCCCGTTATCTCTGGGTCACAGCAAACTCCCGGGAGAATCTGGAGATGTGGGCGGATTTCGTGTCCGCGTATATAAAGGAGCGGGGAAGCGGGAAGGAGATGGCCGCATTTATCCTGGAGTATGCGGGCGCGGAGTGCATCGATGCCAGAAGGGGCGTGCGGCAGTATGTTTTTGAGGATTATATAAGCGAATACGACCGGATTGTGTTTGCCACTCTGGCCTCCTCCACCGTGAAGGAGGAGCCGTTTATAAAGAGATATCTGGCGGAGCTGGCGTCAGATGTGGTGGAAAATGATATAGAGCTCTGCGCTGAATGCCTGAAAAGGGCGCAGGAGTTTCTGCGGGATCCCCAGGCCCTGACTTCCCAGATCACCCATAACGGCCTGCGCAGCGACGGACGGCCCTTCTCCTTTTCCAAATCCCGGGAGGAGATCAGCCGCGCCATCTGGCTGGCCCAGATAAAGACCGTCTATCCGGTCCTGGAGGAATACCGGGAGGCATTTGTGGAAAAATATGCCGCAGACATCCAGGCCCAGCTTCCCATCAAGTCCACCTACGGCGAGGTTTTCGCTGATCCCAAGGAGGTAGAGCTGGGAACCTTATTTTATATGGCGGGCCAGCGCAAGCTCAATATCAGCAGCCAGGAGTATGAGCGGCTGAAGCGGTATCGGGAGGCCAGAAATGTGCTTTCCCATTTGAATGTGCTGCGTTTTGAGGATGTGCGGGAGCTGCGGGAGTAGATTAGGGGAATAAGACGGCCCCGCCGAATTGCGGATAGTAAATGAACCGCAATCCGGCGGGGCTATTTTAAATCAGAGAAAGCTTAGACTGGCGTCAAAACTTCTGCTATTGATGGCCGTACTTTGCGCCGTTTTCATCATAGCTCTGTACGTCGATTTCTCTCTCTTCAACGTAATGCTCGAACCAGATATAAGAAACGGTCTTCCCGGCGTCAGCAATCAGCCCATGATCCAGGCCGGCCTTTACATAGCTGACCTCTAGAGGTCCGTGGTGAACTTCTTCATTTTCTACATATAAGGTAAAATCTGCGCCCGGAAGGGTGACATTCCACTGATCAACGGCGGGATGCCCTTTCTCCTTTGTCCCTTCACCTATGGAATGACAGGTGCCGCAGAGGATCCGGGCCATTGTGCGCCCGTTAAGAACCATGTAGCTCTTTGTATGGGGGCCCTTGCAGGTCTGCGTATATTCCTCACAGCTAGAAATAGGCTTGAACCAGGGGAGAATATAGTGGGTGTCCTCAAAGGCCAGCCAGTCCGACGGGAGCATACCGATGTCAAAGCGGACAAACTCCAGATCGGCTTCGCGGGATGCATGAATCGTATATGCCTGGTTGGCAAAATCCGGGATAAAGAAAGAGAGCTCTCGGATATTAAACGCGCGGTCTTCACATGTGATAAAACCAGTTCCGTCTATAAAGCAGTAAAACTGCATAATATCAGCCCGAAGTTCAGGGGCGATTGCCTTTCCCGCCTGCAGTGTGCACCGGTAAGGACGCACGAGTTTATGGGTATTCTGAAGAACTTCTTTACAGGAAAAACCGTTAATAAATTCAGGTGCTATATCTTTTGCGATATCGATCATATGCGTATCCTCCATAATATGCGGAAGAAGGGATGGAACCCGGCTTCCTTTACTTGATTACGCTTCCTATATTATATTTCAATATAATACTGGTGGGGATCTCAAGCTCACTGGTTGGCGGCATCACACCCTCCAACAAATACTGGGCCATGGCCATGACAGACGAGTAGCCCTGCTGATAGGGATTCTGATATAAGACCGCGTCACAGGAACCATCCTGCAGACACTCGATGATGTAAGGGGATAAATCATAACCCACTATCACGAGATCTTCTCTCCCCAGTTCCTTGATTGCCCGCAATGCCCCGGTAGTACAAGAAAGATTTATAGGAAACAGTGCGCGAATATCCGGCTGCCCGGCTAAAAGCTTTTTAATAGCCTGGCAGGCAATATCGTCATTTTTGTAGTACTCCAGAACCGGAAGCAGCTCAATGTCAGAAAAGTCCTCCTGTATCGTGGCGCAGAAGCCGCAGAACCGTTCGCTCCAGGATTCATTTCCACAAAGATTGGCAAAAACCGCAGCCTTTCCCTTGCCCAATGTCAGCTTGCCAAGAATTCCCCCGCCCAAACGGCCGGAAGCGTATGAGTTGGTACCACAAAAAAACCTACGCCTGCTGCCAGGGGCGTCTGTATTAAAGGTCGCTACGGGGAGGCCCTGTTCCACAAAGCGATTAATCTGATCTGCTGTCTCCCGGCTGGCGCTGTTGATAATAAGCGCGTCATACGCAGACCGGTCCAAAGAGGACAGCAGCTGTATTTGGGATGCAGGGTCAAGATATTCTGTCTGAAGAGGTACAATCTGTACGCCCTCATCCTGAAGCTCTAACTGGGCATCATTAATTCCCTGCGTAACCGTATCGTAAAAATATGTATTTTGATGACAATATACAACACCGATGCGATATCTCCTCCCCTTTTTTGAAGGGTTGGACTTAAAATATCCTAATTGTTCTGCGACTTCCAAGATATGGACTTTAGTTTCCGCATTGATATCGGCTTTTCCAGTCAAAGCACGACTGACAGTACCAATTGACGTATTACACGCTTTCGCAATGGTACTTAAAGTAACTCGTTTGGCCATATGATAATTCACTTGCCTTTTTTAACGTTATTTTCCATGGAAAATTATATATGGCGGGCGAATAATTGTCAATATTATGAAGATGAATAATTTGTAAAATTAACAATAATTAGCATAATATTTATACGAAATATGAATAATGTGCCAGTGATAAATTTTAGTTGACTTTTAGCTCTTGATGGTATATAACAAAAACATAACGTTATTTTCCAAAAAATTCACGTAAAATTCAAAAGAAAGGAGAGGATAGTTTCCGTAAAATATAAGTGCTCGTTTGCTGAATAAAAAATACAGGAGGTGTTTTATTGGAGACAGATGTAATATTAGAGGTCAGGGGGCTGAAGAAAAACTTCGGGAACCTGGAAGTCCTAAAAGGGATTGATTTGGATGTAAAAAGGGGAGAAGTTATTGTTATTATCGGGCCTTCTGGCTCTGGAAAGTCCACCTTCCTGAGATGCCTTAACGGACTGGAGACAGCCAATGGCGGCTCTATAAAAATGCATGTCCGCAAAAAAGGAGAACATGAACATTTTGCCGTAGAACTTCTCGGAAAAAAACGTGAAGAAAAAGAAAAGCGTAAAATAGCCATGCAGGATATCGGTATGGTTTTTCAGAATTTTAATTTGTTTATCAATCATACAATCCTCAGCAATATTACGCTGGCGTTAAAAACTAATACGAAAAAAACACCGGAAGAACGGGAAGAGATTGCAAAAAAATTGTTAAAGAGAGTCGGACTGTCCGATAAGATTGACAATTACCCGGCCCAACTGTCCGGCGGACAGCAGCAGCGCATTGCAATAGCCCGCGCTCTGGCCACCAGTCCGGATCTGATGCTTTTTGACGAGCCTACATCCGCGCTGGATCCGGAAATGATTGGCGAAGTTCTGGACGTTATGAGAGAAGTGGCGGTAGACGGGATGACAATGATTATTGTTTCTCATGAAATGGGATTTGCGAGAGAGGTGGCGGATAGGGTTCTCTTTTTTGACGGCGGTTATATTTTGGAAGAAAATACGCCGGAGGAGCTCTTTGCGAACCCGCAGCACCAGAGGACGAAAGATTTTCTTTCTAAGGTCCTGTGAGATCTGGGAATGGAGTATGACAGTGGATGAAGAAAAAATCTTTTATAATGAACCATACCTGGGACAACCCCTGGACAGTTTCCTGTCGTCTCAAGAGGCAGAGAACGTTGCTCACTTCTTCTTTTACGCAGGGATGCCGCATTTGCTTGTGAATCATCACGACTATTCAGAGGCAGAGACCGTCAGAGAAAAATTGGAAGAGAGGCATCTCCGGGCGGACGCGATGATCCCGGCTGGATACGGATACAGTATTTTTGCGGATCCGCAGACAGAGCTGTATAGGGCGTCGAAAGCGTATTATGAAAATTGTATACGCGCTGCAAAAATAATTGGATCAAAGCGGTTATTTATTTGTCCCTGCAATGGGATTCTGTCAAAAAGAAGGGATGAAAACCTGAAAAACGCTGCCCGTATGGTTCAGGAGCTTTTGCCGGCAGCGGGAGAACAGAAGGTTCAGCTTGCCCTGGGAACAAATACGCGCGGTAATTCAGCAGCGATAAACACGTTGAACGAGCTGTATTACGTTTACAAAATCATTAATGATGAGTCGCTTGGGATTTTTTATGATGTCCTTGCACTTGAGGAAGCGGGAGAGACTCCTGAAATGTGGAAAGATGCATGGGGAGAGAAGGAAATATATATTTACCCGCGGCAGAGAGGAAGGCAGGAATGAGAAAACTTAAGAGGAGTCAATTGACCGGTATGAACCAGCATTATCGGCGATACAGCTTTGAAGAATATCTGGACAGCATGTTATCCTGTGGGATTGAGAGCCTGGAATTATGGTGCGGCGCACCTCACTTTATGTTGGATCCAAAGAATTTTTCAGACCCCAAACCTTATGAACGAATGGCGAGGGAGCGTGGAATGCGGTTTGTCTCGGTATGCGCACCCAGCATGATGTGGCAGTATCAGTTCGGAGTGGAGGGAAGAGAACGGCAGAAGAAGGCGGTTGCATACTACCAAAACGGGATACGGGTGGCAGCGGCCCTTGGCTGTAAAATTATGTCGATTAACGCAGGGTGGGGATATCGGGACGAACCCGCAAATGAGAGCATGAAGCGCTCAGCAGAGGCAATTTTAAAAGCTGCAGATTTGGCGGAAAGAGAAGGAGTGACGCTGGCACTGGAAACCCTGCAGCCTACGGAGAGCAATATGGTTCTGACGCTGAAGGATGCCAGAGCGTTTTACAAAAAGCTGAACCATCCGGCAGTGAAAATGATGATTGACACGGTGGCGGCCGGCGTCGCAGGGGAAACTGTGGAGGATTGGTTCTTGGCCTTTGGAAAAGATTTAGTACACTGTCATTTTGTGGATGGATCCCCGTCTGGCCATAAGGTTTTTGGAGATGGGAACTATCCTGTGGTGTCCATGCTGCACACATTTGAACGCTTTGATTACCAGGGTTTTTTGACCATGGAATTGGGAGGAAGTTATATAAACGACCCATTTTCAGCGGACAAACGCAATACGGAGGGATTGCGAAAATTAATAGCGAATTAATTTTAGGAGGTTATTAAGATGCTGATAGCAAGGAAGGAAGAATTAACAGGTGCATTTGATGAGAATGGATTGTCACGGGTAGAAATATTGCCTGGAGCCTGCACGGAGATGAAGGCCTTTAAATGCGTGCTGAAGGCAGGGAAATCCTGGCAGCCGGAGCTGTATGCATATAAGGACAAAACGCAATTCTTTGCTTTTGTTACAGCAACCGGATATGTGACAACAGAATCCGCTGCGTATAATATCACAGGACCGGCTAACTTTGTCCCAAATTATGATGCGGAAAAGTTCACCATATACGCGGGGGAGAAGGACCTGGAGTTCTACCAGTTTGTGGGCCTTATGAATCAGTATGATATTGATCGCATGGATTATATACATATTGAGCTGCCGCGTTTCAGGCTGTTTAAGGATGCGTGGAGGTACACAGAGGGCTTTACCGGCGGAATTGGCTCTACCTGCCGTTCGCATATGGTAATGGAGCATCGGTATATGGGGCGCTATTCTATGGGGTGGAATATTGGCTCCGGGCCGTCGGTTATCGGACAGCATGTACACAATGATCTCGATCAGTGGTATTTTATTTTGCCCGGTGGTGTGATGACCTACCAGGCGGGGGAAGAAGCCGTACACGTAGAGGAAGGGGATGTGACATACACAAAAATGGGGGTGTCTCATGGCTCCTCTCTGAAAGATAATGAGGCATTCAACTATTTTTGGGTGGAAATAGCAATTGATGGATATAAATCATAATAAAATAAAAGGAGAAGGAAACATGATGAAAAAAAGAGTAGCAGTGGTTTTGGCGGCGGCGATGGTATTGGCACAGACAGCTTGTGCATCCTCATCGACAGAGGAAACAACGACAACAGCAGCCACGGAAGCGGCGACCGAGGCGGCTACGGAAGCGGCAGAAGAAACATCGACTGAGGCAGCAGCGGAAAGCGGAGATGATCAGGCGGCGGAAGCCGGTGATTTTGACAGCAAGCTTCAGGAAATTCTGGACAATGCGACGGAGGACTCGCTGCAGCGAGTATTGGATGCGGGGGTATTGTCCTGCGGATGTGAAGGAAACTGGATACCATATTTGTATTATGATAAGGAGGATCCGGACAATTTGACGGGCTTCCATGCAGAGGTTGCAAAGGAAATTGCAAAACTGTTGGGAGTAGAAGTACGCTTTGATGTAGCGTCGCAATTTGATGGGATTTTGGCAGGTTTACAGTCAAAACGTTATGATTGTATTTCTGAGGGCCTGAAGGATTCCACCGTAGAGCCGTTTGAGGGATTGACAAATTCTACGTTGTATAATCAGGATATGCCGGTTGTGATTGTGGCAAAGGATAATACGGATATTGTGGATATTGCGTCTATGGCAGGAAAAAAAGCAGGGAATTCCACAACATCATCCTATGGCAAAATTGCATATGAAGCAGGCTGCGACTGTAATCCGGATTTGGATTTTGCTATGGCAATTAACGGAATCATTAATGGAACCGTTGATCTGACTGTAAATTCCATGGTAGTGTACAATACCTATTTGGAGGATTACCCAGAAGCGGCTGATAAAATTAAGATTGCATTTGTATATGAGCCGGAAAACATTGAGGAGCTTCAGGGAGGAATTACCCTTAGAAGTGAAGACGAGTCTTTGATTGCCGGAATCAATTTGGCTATTGAGCAATTGATGAATGATGGAACAATTATTGAACTGTCACGCCAGTTTATGGGAGATGAGTTTACAGAGTCGGCAGCTCTGTACCAGCCATATCTGTAGTAACTTGCTTATAGATGCGGGAGGGATTGTATAGTCCCTCCCTGGAAAAAGAATTCATAGACTGGGGTGATGGACTATGCTTGAAACAAATTTGCAGAAGGTCTTGGAATTAATGTGGGATGCATTTTTGCCCATGGTAAAGGCCTGCATTTTGACGACGATTCCATTGACAATCATAGCATTTGTTCTGGGTATTATCGTGGCTTTCATTGTGGCGCTGATGCGTCTTTCTAGTTCAAAGATTATTCAGGGAATTGCAAAATTTTATGTGTGGATTATTCGGGGAACACCGCTTTTGGTGCAGCTCTTTATAATTTTTTATGGGCTTCCGCAGTTTGGAATTGTATTGAGCCCGTTTGTGTCTGCAGTAGTGGGACTGACGATCAGCCAGGGAGCGTATAATTCCGAAGTAATAAGGGCGGCCATTAATGCTGTTCCTAAAGGGCAGTGGGAGGCGGCGCACGCACTGAATATCAGTAAAATCAATACAATCAGATATATTATTGTCCCGCAGGCCGCACTGATCGCAGTACCTTCTGTCGGAAATTATTTTATCAGTTTGACCAAGGATACATCTTTGTGCGCGGTTTTAACTGTAAAAGAGGTTTTCCAGATAGCAAGGGCACAAGTGGCAAATAATTTTCAGCCCCTATGGATGTACGTGGAGGCAGGCCTGATTTACTTGTTATTGTGTACAGTTCTGACGTTTGTCCAGAATCGCTTGGAAAAGTATCTTGGAAAGCACAATGCGGTTCTTGTTGCAATGAACCGCATGCAGAAGGAAGCATAATTATGGGGAACGGGAAAAGCGAACGAAGAAAGGGAATAATATATATTTTAACGGCAGCAGGCTTAAATGGCTTGCTGCCATTATTAGTGACAACGGTTTACGATAATGGGGGACATTTTACAAATATTATGCTTTACAAAGGTGTTTTTATTGTCCCTGTTGTGTGGATATTATGTAGGGCAAAGAGGGTTTCTATGCATATAGAGAGAAAGCAAAATATGGCCTGTGCATTTATTGCTTTCTTTCAGTTTTTGACATCTGTCCTGCTGTATAGCTCTTACGCGCTAATCTCTACGGGAATTGCCACGACCTTACATTTCATGTATCCGGTGGCAGTTCTTATTTTTGGAGCAATTCTATTTCATGAGGTTCCCCAAAGGAAAGAAATAGTCTGTTTGCTGCTTTGTGTGGGAGGAATTGTGATTCTATGCGGTTCGAATGAAGGCGGCAAACAAAATGTTTTGGGGATGCCCATAGCTTTGCTCTCCGGAGCAGTATATGCGGGTTATATTTTGATGATTGGCATAAGAGCTATAAGGGAGCTTCAATCCCTTCTTTTTACATTCTATATATTCTTTTATAATATGGTATTTTCAGGAATGGTGAGCTTTACATGCGGTACGATTCGGGGCTTAACAGGAACAGGATGGGCTGTGATGGCCGTGAGCGCATTGGCGGCTGGCTTGGTTGCAGTGCTTTTTCAGCGGGGGATCAAAAATATAGGTTCCCAGACTGCGTCAATACTTTGTGTGGCGGAACCGCTGGTCAGTATTTTAGTAGGAGTGATTTTTATGGGGGAACCATTCTCTGTCCGGTTTGGATGCGGTGTAATCTGCGTTCTCCTCTCTACTGTTTTAGTGAGCCGTTAGGGGATGAAACAGGCGTGCAAGAAAAACAAGCTGTTTTTTTCTTGGGGGATATGCTAGAATTACAATATGGTACGATATTGTCACCAACGGTGATTCCGTATGATGAGTATAAGAAATATGTGAATGATTTGCCGTATTATAAAAATATTGAAAAGGAAGGGATAGAGCTGCATGGGCATCGGCTGGCTTGATTTCAGAAGCAAGGAACAGAAGGAGAGGGACTTCCGGGATTTTTCTGAGCGCGTATTTTCCGGGGGACTTCCTCACAAGAGACAGGTGCGGGAGAGGCTCCGGGAGGTTTCGGGGGCCAAGGATGTGACCTACCTGTTCTTATATTATGTGGCGTTAAAGGATTTGTTGGTGCGGAAGCCGAAGATGAGCTTTGAGGAGGGCCTTGGCCAGGTCTGCGCCGAGATTCAGGTGATGAAGCTCTCCCCAGGGGAGCGGGAGGCTATCCGACAGGTGCTAAAGGAGGATATGGACGGGAAGCTGGGGGCGGAGTCTGTATGACAGACCACATCTACATCGCAATCGATTTAAAATCCTTCTATGCCTCTGTGGAGTGCATGGACCGGGGCCTTGACCCCATGACCACAAACCTGGTGGTGGCGGACGAGAGCCGGACAGAGAAAACCATCTGTCTGGCGGTTTCCCCCTCCCTAAAGGCCTATGGGATTGGGGGAAGGCCCCGGCTTTTTGAGGTGGTTCAGAGGGTGCGGGAGGTCAACCGGGAGAGGAAAAGGCGGGCGCCGGGAGGCACATTTTCTGGCTCCTCCTGCGTGGATACGGAGGTCAGGGAAAATCCCGCGCTGGCTCTGGACTATGTGACAGCGCTGCCCCGGATGGCAAAATACATGGAGGTCAGCACAAAAATTTATGGGATTTATCTCAAATATATCGCTCCGGAGGACATGCATGTGTACTCCATCGATGAGGTATTCATCGATGCCTCGGGCTATTTAAAAACCTATGGGCTGACAGCCAGAGAGCTGGCCATGAAGATGATTCTGGATGTGCTCAAAACCACGGGAATCACCGCTGCGGCGGGGATAGGGACGAACCTCTATCTGTGCAAGGCCGCCATGGATATCGGGGCAAAGCATATCCCAGCAGATGAAAATGGAGTGCGCATCGCAGAGCTGGATGAGATGAGCTACCGGAGGAATCTCTGGTCACACAGGCCCCTTACGGACTTCTGGAGGGTGGGGCCGGGATATGCGAGGAAGCTGGAGGAGCACGGCATGCTTACCATGGGAGATGTGGCACTCTGCTCCGTGGGAAAGCCATCCGATTATCACAACGAGGAGCTCCTCTATAAGCTTTTTGGGGTGAACGCAGAGCTCTTAATCGACCACGCCTGGGGCTGGGAGCCCTGCACCATTGCGGATATCAAGGCCTACCGGCCGGAGAGCCGGAGCGTGGGGGGCGGCCAGGTTTTAACCTGCCCGTACACCGTCGAAAGGGCCCGGCTTGTGGTCCAGGAGATGGCGGAGGAGACAGCCCTTTCCCTGGTGGACAAGGGGCTGGCTGCGGACCAGATTGTGCTGACCGTGGGCTACGATATTGAGAATCTCAAGGATGGGGAGCGCAGAAAAAAATACCGGGGAGAGGTGACGAAGGACCGGTATGGACGCTCCATCCCTAAGCACGGCCACGGGACGGAAAATATCGGGTTTTTCACATCCTCCTCCCACGAGATTTGTGAGGCAGCCCTACGGCTCTACGACCGGATTGCAGACAAAAATCTTCTGGTGCGGCGGATCACCCTGTCTGCCTGCCATGTGGAGCGGGAGGCGGATGTGAAGAAAAAGCCGGACTTTGAGCAGCTTGACCTGTTCACGGATTATGAGGCCAGGGAGCGGCAGGAGAAGGAGGAGGCCAGGCGGCGGGAGAAGGAGCGGAAAATGCAGCAGGCCATGCTGGATATTAAGAAAAAATTCGGGAAAAATGCGGTCCTAAAGGGCGTGAGCCTTGAGGAGGGGGCCACGGCCCGGGAGAGAAACCGCCAGATTGGCGGGCATAAGGCGTAGCGCGTGTTTGAAAACCGCAGCAGAGAGTTATTAAAATGAATCGCGAGGAGGTGCGGCATGGACGAGCACGCAGAGGATAAGTACAAAGCCATCATTAACCTGCCTCACCACGTCTCCAGGACCCATCCGCAGATGTCCCGCCTGGAGCGGGCGGCCCAGTTCTCTCCCTTTGCGGCTCTGACAGGCTTTGGGGACGCGGTGGGGGAGGAGGCAAGGCGTACCGAGAGCCGTCCGGAGCTCACCGAGGCGGAGAAGGAGGAAATCGACCGCCTTTTAAAGCAGGCGGCCTTCGGTCCGGCACAGGACCGCCCGGAGATTGAGATAACATACTTTGTCTCTGATGAAAGGAAGGAGGGCGGCTCCCTTCGGACGCTCAGGGGCCGCATTCTGCGGGTGGATGGCTGGAGGCGGGAGCTTGTCTTCGCGAGCGGGGAGCGGGTGGAGATAGAGACCATTTTGCAAATCGCTATGCTTGACAATCCGCCTGCCGGAAATCCGCCGCTGCTTTAAGCCCATAGGCCGGTGCTGCGCATAAAGCCGCCTGGTTTACCGCGCGGGCCACTGCCTCACAGGCCATAGCGTAGAAGGAATCCGGAGCCACCTCCACCTGGCCGGAGGCCATGACAAAGAGCGTATCGCCGTCCACGGTGCAGTGGGCGGGCCGGATGGTCTGGGCGTAGCCGTCGTGAGCAATGACTGCGGCTTTCCGGCACTGGGCTTTGTCCAGCCTGGCATTGGTAATCACACAGCCGATGGTGGTGTTTCCGCTCCAGAGATTGCGGTTTTTCTGGAGCTCCTCATACATGCAGCGCCGGGTGTCTGCAAATCCCGTGTGCTCTTTATTCAACAGGCCGGCCAGAATCCGCCCGGTTTCGCAGTCCACCACATCCCCCAGGGCATTGACAGCCACAACAGCACCGCACTGCACATCTCCAATCTGCCCGGCCCAGATGCCGATTCCGCACTTCATCATGTCCTCTGTATTGTGAAACTTTCCCACGGTGGCGCCGGTCCCCGCGCCCACGTTTCCCTGGGCGGGTTCGCCGCCCAGCCACGCATTTTTGCAGGCCTCATACCCCATTCTCTTGTCGGGCCGGTATTTAGCGCTCACAAGCTCCAGGTCGAAGAGGGAGGCACCGCAGACAATGGGCACCCGCCCGATTCCAACATCAAACCCGATACCCTTTTCCTCCAAAAACTGCATAGCTCCGTCGCCGGCCTCCAGGCCATAGGCACTGCCGCCGGAGAGCATGACACAGTGAATCTGCTGGACGATATTTTCCGGGCGGAGGAGCTCGGTTTCCCTTGAAGCGGGGCTTCCGCCCCGGACATCCACGCCGGCCCAGGCGCCATTTTCACAGATGATGGCGGTACAGCCAGTGGCGTGCTCCGTATCCTGGGCATGGCCCACCCGAAAGCCGGTGATTTGAGACAGGCTGATTTGTTTTATCATGGTGAAATACCTCCTTTTATGCTTCATTATACCGGGCGGAGGTTTGTTTGTAAAGCGGGCGGGAGCCGGTATGGACAGAGCGGGCGTTCTCTGGTTATAATGGTGAAAAGGCAGACATTTGCGAGCTGTTGGAAAATGCGGGGATGGAGGGATGAAGCATGATGGATTCCTATATTTTGCGGCAGGGAAGGAGGCAGTTTTCCGACCTCTTTCTCTGCTTCTGCGGGTATGAGGAGTGCGCACCGGGGCATAGCTTTGGCCCGGCGGTCAGGCCCAACTATATCGTGCATTATATTCTGAAGGGAAGGGGAGTGTTTCAGACAGGGGGAGCTTCCTATGCTCTGGAGGCGGGCCAGGGATTTCTCATCGAGCCCGGCGTGCAGACCGTTTACCGGGCGGACGGGAAGGAACCCTGGACCTACCTGTGGGTGGGCTTTGACGGGGAGCGGGCCGCGGAGTATCTCCTATGCATGGGGCTTGGGGAGAGCCGGCTTACCTTTCGCAGCGGCCAGGGGGAGCGGCTCAAGGAAATTGTTCTCGATATGCTGAAGCACAATACCTACACGGCAGCCAACCAGTTCATGCTGGAGGGGCTTCTGTACGCATTTTTCAGCGCCCTGTCCCAGGACCTGGACGCCTTGGCGCCGGCGGGAGAAAGGAACGGAAGCCTTTATGTCCGGCGGGCAGTGGAATTTATTCAAAATAATTACTGCACGCCCATCCAGGTTACGGATGTGGCGGACTATGTGTGCGTGAACCGCAGCTATCTGTACACTCTGTTTCGGGAAGAATTGGGAGCTTCTCCCCAGGAGTATTTGGCCAATTACCGCTTGACCCGGGCGGCGGAGCTTCTCCTTATCACGGACTTTTCTGTGGAAAGCGTGGCTCTGTCCTGCGGCTACAGGGACCCGCTGGTATTTTCCAAGGCCTTTAAGGAGAAAAATGGGGTGCCGCCCTCCCGCTACCGGAGGATGCGGATTGAGCAAAAGCAGGCGCAGAAGAGTTAACAAATTAACTGATTTTCCCAACATGGAGGTCTGGTTTTTCTCCCGGTATGGCGTATACTGGATAACAGTTCTAAAGGATAAATAAGGAGGCGGCTGTATGGGCATTACTTACAGTGAAAAAAGCAGGACATTTCATCTTTTTAATACGAGCTTCAGCTATATTATGACCGTTCTGCCGAACGGGCAGCTGGGAAATCTGTACTGCGGAAGGAGAATCCATTCCAGGGAGGATTATTCCTATCTGCTTGAGATGGTCCCCCGGGCCATGGCATCCTATGTGTTTGAAAATGAGAGAACATTATCACTGGAGCATGTGCGCCAGGAGTACGGGGTGTACGGCTCCTCGGACTATCGTTTTCCGGCAGTGGAGATTCTTCAGAAAAATGGAAGCCGCATTTCGGATTTTCGATATAAATCCCATCGGGTGGAGGCTGGGAAGCCGAAGCTTCCCGGACTGCCTGCCACCTACACGGAAAATGACAGCGAGGCGGAAACCCTGATTTTGACCCTGGAGGACCCGGTCACCGGAGTGGAGCTGGAGCTTCTCTATACGCTGTTTTCCGGGGCGGGAATCCTGGCCAGGAGCGCTCATTTTGTGAACCGTGGGCGGGAGGCCGTGCATATTTTGAAGGCTATGAGCCTCTGCCTGGACCTGCCGGACTGCGCGTATGAATGGGTGCAGTTTTCCGGGGCCTGGGCCAGGGAGCGGCATCCCCGGACGCGCCGCCTGGAGCAGGGAATTCAGTCAGTGGGGAGCATGCGGGGCCATTCCTCCCATGAGCAAAATCCATTTATCATGCTGAAGAGGCCGGAGGCGGACGAATTTCAGGGGGAGGTCATGGGATTCAGTCTGGTCTATAGCGGGAATTTCCTGGCCCAGGCGGAGGTGGATACCCACGATACCACCCGGGTGCTTTTGGGCATTCATCCAGAGTGGTTTGACTGGAAGCTGGAGCCGGGGGAGGAATTTCAGACTCCTGAGGCCGTGATGGTGTACACGGACCAGGGCATGAACCACATGAGCCAGATCTTCCACAGGCTGTACGGAAAACGGCTGGCCCGGGGATACTGGAGGGATAGGGAACGCCCCATCCTTATCAATAATTGGGAGGCCACGTATTTTGATTTTACGGAGGAAAAGCTTCTCCGGCTGGCAGAGACTGCAGAGGCTGCCGGAATTGAGCTTTTTGTCCTGGACGACGGCTGGTTCGGAGAGCGGAGCAGCGACCATGCGGGCCTGGGGGACTGGCAGGCCAACCGGGAGCGCCTGCCCCAGGGCATTTCAGGCCTGGCGGAGAAGATAGAAAATCTGGGGATGAAATTCGGCCTCTGGTTTGAACCGGAGATGGTGAACAAGGATTCGGACCTTTACCGGGCGCACCCGGACTGGATTCTCTCTGTGCCGGAGAGAAATCAGTCCCATGGAAGGTATCAGCACGTGCTGGATTTCTCCAGAAAAGAGGTGGTGGACTGTATTTATGAAATGATGGCTAAGATACTGGGCTGCGGCCGGGTGTCCTATGTAAAATGGGATATGAACCGGAGCATTACCGAGTGCTGGTCCCCGTCCCTTCCTGCGGACCGGCAGGGCGAGGTGTTCCACCGCTATATTCTGGGCGTTTACGATTTGTATGAACGGCTCACAAGCGCCTTCCCCCAGGTGCTCTTCGAGTCCTGCGCCAGCGGCGGAGCCCGCTTTGACCCCGGCATTCTCTACTATGCGCCTCAGGCCTGGACCAGCGATGACTCAGACGCGGTGGAGCGCCTTAAAATCCAGTACGGCACCTCCTACTGCTATCCGGTGAGCAGCATGGGGGCCCATGTGTCCGCCTGCCCGAACCACCAGGTAAACCGCAGCACGCCCCTGTCCACGCGTGCCCATGTGGCCTGCTTCGGCACCTTTGGCTATGAGCTGGATTTGAACCGCATGACCCGGGAGGAGCTGGACCAGGTGAAGTGCCAGGTGGAATTTATGAAGAAATGGCGGAGCCTTTTGCAGTTCGGCACATTTTACCGGCTGAAGAGCCCCTTTGAGGGAAATATCGGGGCGTGGATGACGGTGAGCGGGGACAGGGGAAAGGCCATCGCGGGCTGGTACCGCATTCTCAATGTGCCCAATCCTCCCTACAGCCGGCTGCGCCTGGCAGGGCTTGACCCGGAGGCCCTCTACCGGGTGTCAGAGGACGGGGAGACGCTGGGAGAGTTCTACGGGGACGAGCTCATGTATGCGGGGCTTGTGACCAGCGATAAGAACTCGGGAGACTCACCCTATGGGGGAAAGGCCAGCGGCGATTTCGCGTCCCGGCTGTATGTGATTGAGAAAATAGAATGAAGTCCATTTTTCATTGATATTTTGAGAGAAATGGAATATACTGCAAAATTTGCGTGGCTGCTGCCGGGAGGCGGCAGCCTTTTTTACGGGATTATTAATCATTCTTACAGTATGGCAAAGCCTCTTTTTTTTGCCTTTTTTATGGGGTAAACTGATTTTAGGAAAACAAAAGGAGGCAAGTGAGGATGAGGAGAGCTTGGATTTTGGCGGCAGTATTGGCAGCGGCGGTGTCAGGGGCCTGCTCCTTAAAAAACGTGCAGGAGCCAGAGAAAGCCGGCGGCGCGCCTGCGCAGGAGGAAGGGGCATCCACGGGCCGGGAGGACGGCAGGACAACCGCGCTTCCCGAGGCAGGGGCCGCTCCCTATGATTTTTCAGAGGCCGAACGGTATGTGCTGGAGTCCTTCGGCATGTATGGCCGCTCCAATTTGTTTGCCTTTCGCGGGCCGCAGGGCGCAGCGAGCCTGGAGGTGAATGTATACCGGCTGAATCCGGACGGAGCCTGGGAAGTGATTGGCGGCAGCGGAGCTTCCCTGGGGAGCGGCGGATATGTGATAAGCGGAGACGGCAGCTTGGAGGAGACAGAAGGCGGGGAGATGGACGGCGTTCTCGCCCTGGAGATACAGGAGGACCATTCTATCGCTCTCCACATCAACAGCCTGGGCCGCGTCTCCTGCGAGACGGAGCCGATTGCGCTGGAGACAGAAATTGTGGGCAGCGCAGTGCGGTTTCTGGATGAATTTGTTCCCATGGAGCTGGGGCAGGAGCTGCCGGTGGCTCTCATGCTTTATGACAGCGGGAGCCGGATGGAGCTTCCCGGCCTGGAGGATTACTTCGCGCCGGAAAAATTTTCCGGCATCGATTTGGTTCAGGCGGTGACCCTGCGGTTTTCTGAGGAAACGGGGGATGGCGGCCGTTCCGACGGGGCAGGGAATGGCGGTGTTTCCAGCGAGGCGGGGGATGGCAGCCGTTCTGGAAAGGCCGAGGCCATTGACATAGGCGGCGAGGCGTCTGGGGAGGCGGATTCCCAGCCTCTTGCTGTGGAAAAATCCTTGGAGCCGGCGGATTCCCAGGCCGCCCTGGAGGGCATGGCACTGTATGACGCGCTCTCTTTTTTCCGGGAAGATGAGGAGTGGGAGCTGCGGTTTTTTGCCCAGGAGGAGATGGTGGCTGACGGGGAGCTGGCCTTGGATGACCGGTGCCATTTCCTGGTTCAGGCTGTGCGGCTTTCGGGCTCCGGAGGAGCAGGGGCCTGGACGCTTTTTGACGATACGGTGCAGCTGGGGACGCCTGCGGGGGATGTGTGGGTGGACATGGAGAACCAGCTTCATATCGCGCTGCGGGATGCGCGGACAGCCCGGTATCGGGTGGCGGAATATGTGTATGAGCCGGAGACAGAGCGGTTTTTAGGGCGAGTGGCGATTGACGGAGAGGGGATTAATTATTGGGGGTCGGCGGGAGGCCAAACAAATGAAGCTGGGCAGTATGGATTTTCCAGTTATCAGGTAGAGTGATTGGAGTTTTCAAACACGCCTTAGGGAGGTGGAGAGATGAAAAGAAGAATGGGAGTGTCTGCTGCTCTGGCGGCCGCCGTGCTTGTCCTGGGAGCCTGCGGACTGGGCGGGGCGAATGGGGGAACCCGTGCGGATTTACAGATGGAGGGCACAGCAGCAGACGGCCAGCAGGAGGACGGCCAGCAGAAGGACGTACAGGCAGCGGATGGACAGGCGCGGCAGTCGGAGGCGTTTGCGGAAACCGCCTATCAGCATCCCGAAGTCACTGTGATTTCCGGGGAGGAGTCCTTTATTCCCGTGGAGCACCTGACGTATACTGTGTCTGCCGCAGCGGCGGAAAACGGGGAGAAGGAGACCGTCAGCGATTACGGCGGTTATTTTCAGATTGGGGATATAAGGGAAATGCCCATTGTTCCCTATGACCCGCAGATGCGAGTTCAGATTTTGCCAGCTCCCCAGGGAGACGTGGGTTACAGGCTGTATGACCAGGATGGAAGTATGTGGGAATCGGGAACGGTTTCTTCCTTGGAGGAGCTGGTACTGCCCCGCCCGGAGACGGACTACCAGGCAGAGCTTCGCGTTTCCTTTGGGACAGAGGAAAATGGAGAGGGCTATCAATATTTTTTCAGGTGACAGCGCAGGGGCCGTCCCCCGGCCTGCAGCTTTTGGCAGAGCCGCCGCAGGGCTTGGCGGGAGAAAGCAGCCGCAGGCAGGAAATTGCCGCAGGGAAGGGCCTGGGAGCACTTGCAGAACAAATTCGGGAAGACCAGCTGGTGTACGTCCCTCTGGGAAGCCGGCTGGCGCTCAAATTTTCTCCAGCGGCAGAGCCAGTGCAGATTATTGCCTATGACCTGGTGCTCTACGATTCCAATGTAGAATGGATAGAAGAGAGACAGTGGGAGAATAAACGGGAGATGGATGTGAAGGCACCGGAGATTATTCTCGGTGTCAACCCTATAGCGCAGGAAAGGGGATATTCCGAGGCTTACCGGACCGGCGGTGTAATCCGGGGACTTTTGCTCCGGTGCCGGTTTGCGGACGGGCGGGAGGAGACTTACAGCGCAGCTGTTAGGACAGACGCGGCCGCTGAACTTGGAACAGGCGATGTGTACGCGACTGCAGGCGAAGAAGGAGGGGGAATACAGGCCGGAGCCGGGGAAGATGGCAGACCTGCCCGGCAGGCGGGGTGTTCTGTTCCTTAGGTGACCGAGGAGATGACAGCTTTTGAGGGGCTGCCCGAACAGCGTGCGTTCAGCGATGTGACCGCAGGCCGGGAGGAGATGCTGGAGGGGAAGGAAGACGTGTTCGGAGGGGAGCCGGAGCTTACAAATTATGCCATTGTCGGGGAAAATATAGAGCTCGCCTGCGGCATCTACGCAATTCTGATTGCCCAGGTCATGTATGGGGGAAAGATGCCCAAATATGTGGGATTTATGCTGGATGAGCAGGATGTCATTCGAGCGATAACGTTTGAATTTCCGACGGCGGGGTAGGCTGGGGAATGTATGATGGGAATAAGGTAGTTTTTTCTCTTTTTGTGGAAAATTTTCAGGACAGCCTCCTGTTTTTCCGGCGTATCGGAATTATTCTTCCACTCCCTCACTCTCGAAAAATTGTGCAACCGTCATACATTTTGGATGTTCCATTTCAAGACTTAAAAAATCCTTATCTCCCGTGAGAATAATATCCACATCAGACACAATCGCCGCATTTAAGATCGGCTGGTCTTTTGCGTCGCGTATCAGCTTTTCCGCATGGTCTACCGCTGGGATAAGCTCATAGGACATTTCCGCAAGCAGCACTTCCGCATCCGGCAGGAATTTCGGAGCTTTCCGTTTCAGAATGTCCCGCAGCTCCACAATGTTGCGGTCACACAGGACAATTTCGTGATTGTCTGCGATATACAGAAGTGCCCGCGCCGGTTTGGAAAGTGGAAAGACCAATGCGGAGAACAGGATATTTGTGTCAACCAATATCCGCATGTCACCTTTCCTTTCCGTACCGTACTTCGTCTACCAGTGCCTGAATATCATCTTCGCTGTAAACGCCCATTTCTTCGGCAGCTCCGGCAAAGGCAGCCTGCGCCTTGCGGATTGCTTTGGAAGAAGCATTGCTTATAACAATTTCCCCGTCCTGCTTCTGGAAGAACAGAATTTTATCTCCGGACTTTAAGCCGAGCAGCCGCCGTATTTCCACCGGCACCGTAATCTGACCGTTTGCAGAGATTTTTGCCAAATTCATAAAATCACCCTTTCTATTCTTGAAATCTAAAGAAAACTTGAAACCATTTATAGTATATCTCATTCTGGGGCAAAAGTAAACTTGCCGCAGGTGAAAAAGCGTAGTTGCTTTATGAATTTTGTATCGGTTCAGGCGGCGGACGGACAGAGGCAGCAGGCCGAAGCATTCGCAAAAAACCGAGACCGCGCCAGCTGATTATGCTGGATGAACAGGATGTCATTCGGGCGATAACGTTTGAATTTCCGACGGCGGGGTAGGCAGGGGAATGTATGATGGGAATACGATTTATTCCATTATTGAAAGGCAGTGCGCCCCCCCTCCGGCCCGGCGCCGTGGGACGCCCACCGCGGGACGCAGCCTTCCCGTCACGCCGCTACGCCCCATACACAAGAACCCCTAAGCATGCGGAGATAAAAATAAGGGAAACCGGCGATAGACTTCTCTTTTTTACAGCCCTAAAGAGCGGGCAAACGGCAAGCAGCACCGCTGTTATGCCCACAGCCTGCCAGTCAAGAAGCAGCCCGGTGAACACACCCTCCTGGGCCGCCATACAATTATGAATTACCATGTAGGCCCCTGTGGCGAGAATGATTCCGATGATGCAGGGCTTCACGCCGCGCAGCGCCGCCTGGACAAAACGGTGCTTCAGCAGGTTTTTCAGGGCCGCTGTGATAAGGAGAATGACAATAAAGGAGGGCAGGACAACGGCAAGGGTGGCGAGGATGGCGCCGGGAAGACCTGCCTGGCTGCTGCCCACGTAGGTGGCGAGATTCACCATAATGGGCCCCGGGGTGCTCTCGCTGACAGCAATCATATAGGCGAGCGCATCGTCGTCCATCCAGCCGTAGGAGAGAACAACATCGCGGATGAGAGGGATTGCGCCGTAGGCGCCGCCAAAGGCAAAGCATCCCACCCGCAGGAAGCCAAGAAGCAAATCCAGATAAATCATTTCTTTTCACCGCCTTTCCTGCCCGGCAGACTGCCGGCGAATCCGCCTGCCGCGCTGGCTGCAAGGCCCACGGCTGCCGCAGCGAGCATCAGGCAGATAGTGGAAATATTCCAGGAAAAAATATTGATAAGCAGCATAACGGCAAAGGAGCATGCCATGACTGCCATGGGAAATAGACCCTTTCGCGGGGAGCGCGCCTGCCCGCTGCCTGAGATGCGCATTTTCTTAAGCATTGTGATGCCGGCATTCAAAATCAAGATTCCCACCGCGATTTTTATTCCCCGGAAGGCGCTGGCGATGACCGTTATTTCAAGAAAATTGTCCAAAAACATGGAAATTGCAAAAATAACCGCAAAGGAGGGGAAAACCACCCCGAAGGTTGCGGCGAGAGCGCCGGCAAATCCTGCCTGCTGCCATCCCACAAAGGTGGCGCAGTTGATGGCGATGGGGCCGGGGGTGGACTCCGCGATAACCGTCACATTCATCATCTCATCGTGGGTAATCCATTTCTTTCGCTCCACGCAGATGCCCTCCATCATGGCGATCATGGCGTAGCCGCCGCCAAAGGTGAAAAATCCGATTTTCATAAAGGTCAGCAGCAGATCCAGCAGTATATTCATTGACTTTCTCCATTCAAACGATTAATACCTCCCCGCCCCATTTACTGATGTGCGATAAAGAAGTAATAGAAGTGTAAAAAATTTTGCCGTTCCTATCCGGCACTCGCGCGTTGTGTCGGATAGGTCGGGCGTTAGGCTTCGGGCAAGTCAATCTTGCCGACAAAGCTGTAATAAATCTCAATGTCCTGCCTGCGGGTGCCGTTCTCGTCATAACTGCA
>CALWRY010000215.1 GCA_944384065.1 uncultured Enterocloster sp.
TGATTTATTAAAGGCTAAAGTATTGTTTCATGAACTTTTTCACATTGAAATCAACTAATAATGGAAAGAACCGATTTACCGTATACCCCGTAAATATCATGTACTCTTTTCCATCTTACATCAGGTTCTGCAAACACTCCAAATAAATAAAACGAGGCACAATGCCGTCTAAAAAAGGAAATCTCATCAGGGTTTCTTATACTATCAATTATATAATTTTTAGTAGTATCCGTTTGAATCTTTTCCCAAACAAGCTTAGCTAAGTAATCCCCTCCATGTGTTTTACGAATATGATCGCCATAATTCTGTAATTCTTTACGAGTAGCCTTCTTTTTGGGATATGCCTCTTTAAATAACGTTCTTAATTCATCAGAAAGAGACAATAGAACATACTCTCTATTTTCCTGGATCCATTTGCCTATATATGTACACCCGCTGCCAAACGGTCCAACCAGTCCAATAGCAAACATAATCCCGTCCCCCCTTATGCTAATAGTACAATTATATGTCATAATGCACAATAATTCCATCGGCATTTTAGATGATTTTCCAATTATTTTTTTGTTAATCTGTAGATAGGTATTGATTTATTTTTTTCGTAATCAAGCACTCTTTCCTTCAGGGCGCAATCCTATACTTAAGTATCATATGCCCGCTTCCCCATCCCTCACCCCATCCGATCCATCATTTCCCGTACCGCCCAAAAGTCCTCTTCGCTCCCGTTTTCCTCTAAGAGCGCTAAGAGCCGTCTCATCCAATCTTTGCAGAAATAGTGTATACTGTATTTCGCGTCATATTCCGCAAAGCTTTTGATTCCGTCCCGCTCAGCCCGCTCGGCAAACCGCTTAAAAGCCAGCGTCAAATATTCCCGGGTGCGTTTTTCCTCCTTCTGCGGATCCTTAAGCCAGATAAAGCCAATGCGGTGCGCAAGCCCCAGATAGAGGATCTTGTCGATCTCGATGCTCTCCGGATCAAAATAATCCTCCAGATACACCCGCCCTTCCTGGCGCTCGCTGCCTGTGTAGGGATAATATTCCAAAGCCTTTTCCCGATCCTGGGGGCTTTCGATAGCGTCCAGGGGAGACTTCGGCTTATTCAGGCAGCAGTGCTTATATTTCTTACCGCTCCCGCAGGGGCAGGGATCATTTCTGCCGATTTTGCGGGACTGTGCCTGCGGATGCATCCGGTTCATTTCCTGGCGGATAAGATCCTCGAAGGTCTTTTTGCGATCCACGCCGCTCAGGGAATATCCCTCGTCGCCGCATTCCTCCTCATCATCTTCCTCCCCGTCATACGCAGTCTCATCATCTTCCGAGGCGTCGAACATTGCCCAGTGACGCAGCGTCCCGATTGTGTCCAGGCGGGGCGCGCAGAAGCTTCTCTGGTGCTCCTTGTAGGCGAACATTTCGTCCACACAAGAGTCATATTCTCCCATTACGCTCTCATCCATCAGCCCCTGCTCCAACATATAGCGTATTTCCGGAAGCATATCCACAAAATGGCACTGGCAGATCACCGCGGCCAAACCGTTGAAAAAGTAATCGTACTCATTTCCGCTGTGAACTGCCTGCCGGATAAAATCCTTCCATTCGCCTTCCGCCAGGCGGCCGTCCAGGTACAGCTGCCCCATCACCTCCAGCATGGCGGCCCGGGCAAATTCGTCGGCCTGGGGGTTCATGGCGGCTTCTTTCAGGAACGCAAGATCACCGTTGTATGTATGATAGGCAATATCGCTTAATCCGTCCGTTATCGCCCCGCCAATCAGATAATCCAAGGTATCCGGCGGAAGGGAGACTAACTTCATAACCCTTGGGAAGCTCTCCTGATCGTTAAATTCCCCCAGGAGAAAAAGGGCATAGAAATGCAGCTCATAGTCGCTGTCCAGATCCGTTCCCTCCCGGATTGCCTTATCCACCGCCTCCCGCAGGACGGAGAGCGCCTCTTCCTTGTGGGCGAGTACAGTCTTAAGGGCCTCGCCCGGAAATTTCCTGTTCCTCAGCGTGAGCTGTTCAAAAGCATTCGCAAGCGCATTTGAAAACTGCCCGGAATGCTCCGCATTCATTTCCCGGCCCTTCATTTCTTTTGCTTCCATCCGTTAGAATCTCCATTTCTTCGTTTTTCTGTCCTTAGTATATCGCAGATAAAAAGAGATGACAAGACGCTCACGCAGCCCCCACGTATTGTTATAAGCTCTACTATCTTCTCCGGGCCTACCGGAAATAGTTTATGCAGTTCTTCCTTTGGATTCGCAATTTGGTCAGGAGTTCTATATTTGCGCTTTGAGGACAAATTCTGTACATCTTTTCCGTATGCCTTAGATGCCGCATTCCTTTAATTTGTGCGGATTTGTCCACCTCTTCAATCAACAGTCCCTGACGCCACAGTTGTCCCAGAAGATCACCTGCATAATATAAGTCACGGATTGTCTGGTTTTCAGAGGCTTTATAGATTTTTGTATATCCATCTTTCTTGATTAGACAAAATAATTCTTCCAAGCGAACCGCATTTAAAAAATCCGGAGAATGGGTTGAGATAAATACCTGTCCTCCTTCCTCGGAATACAAGCGGAATTCCTCTGCTAACTCATCTAAAAGCTGTGGATACGGCTGATTTTCCGGTTCTTCAACGCAGAGAAGGGCAGTTTTTCTGGATCCTTCAGCAAAATTTGTGCCGTCCGAGACAAAGCGGGAAACAAAGGAATCTTTAAAATTTCCATCCTGGAATATATCCCTGTGATTATCATACATGTATTTCGCTACTAACGCCAAGTTATCTCCTGATGCCGAGATTCTCTCACTGTATCCCGCATCTTTTATTCCCCGCGCCTCTTCAATATGAAAATCCGATACATACCAATCCTCAATCAATCGCCGCAGCTGTGAAACCGCGATAAACTCCTTAAACTGTCCGAGCCCCTTAATCGCCAATATATCCGGAGAGTCCAATTTTTGTTCGCTTCGCTCAGCCAAACGGACATCCTTGTACTCAATTAATTCTCCATCGGCGGCAACTCCTGAGCCGAAAGAGAAGGCAAGAACCTTCCACGGAGCACCTGTCTGTCCCCTCCGGAATTTCATAATTTCCTGCTTTATTGCGGGCCGCTTATTTTCCATTAAGCAAATAGACAGATAGTACGTAATCAGCGGCTCTGTCCCAGATGGCCGAAACTTAATTTCAAACTCAATATCTCCGCTTTGCCCTCGGGAAATTACCTCGTTAAAGCCGCCCCGCTTCGCAAGCGCCGCCCGGACAGCTACAACTTCAGTATACTAAAATCACCCTCTAGTTTCAATGCCCAAAATCATCTGCTCCTGCTCCAGCCGAATCCGCTCCTTGCGCATCATCCCAATCACCGCATGGAATACCGCGTACTCCGGATCCTGCTCCATTTTCTCCAGGGTTTTCAGATAGGTTTCCGAGGTAATCGCCATGGCCTGCTTTCGGTACTGCCTAAGCGTGTCCAAATCCATCCGGTATGGCATAAGCTCCGGCACGATCTGTTCCTTTAAGCGGCAGAATATGCGAAAACCTCCTGCGTCAATATCGCCCCAGTGAAAGAACTGCACCGTATGGGGCTGCCGCCGGCAGGCATCA
The DNA here is from genome assembly GCA_944384065.1 of uncultured Enterocloster sp. GTDB lineage: Bacteria > Bacillota > Clostridia > Lachnospirales > Lachnospiraceae > Enterocloster. The sequence goes on from CALWRY010000215.1 coordinate 3,595, forward strand.
TACACCAGGCGGAACCATCGGCCCTTTATGGGACTGTAGAAGCCGCCGTGGAAGACCACCAGCTCGTCCCGGGCAGGCCCTTGGGAAACATACCACACATAATTGGCCTTGTTTTCAATAAAAATCACGCGCCGGATCCCATCTGCGGCCACGGAGGCCGTGTGCTTGACGGTTTCCGCGTTGATGTAAGCCCCATATATCTGATTACTGTAATCAATAACGGGCGCGTCCATCTCCCCCGCCCCCATCTTTACCGCAAGCCTCCCGGTAAATTCCAGTATTTCTGGCCAGCGGACAATCCCCTTTTCTAAGAGCAGGGCGTCATCCGCTGGCATCCGCTCCCCGTCTCCGCCCGTCAGATCCCGCTTTTTGAGGGCCCGCAGGACGGACAGGGCCTTGGGCTTAATGCGGTGCTCGAAATACTTGCTGTCTCCGTAGAGGGCGGAGCTCATCAGCCGCTCCTGCTGCTCACCCTGGTTCTGCTCCATAAAGACAAGGCATCGAAGGAGATCCTCATTAAAGGACATATCATCGGTAAAAAATGTGCGGATCTGCTGCTTTTTCAGAAGATCCGCCTCACAGTCCGCGAGAAAGCCATACAGCGGCGCCTGCGGGTTCAACGGGGCGCGATATTTCTGAATCAATCCCCGAAGCGAATCCGCCTTTTCCTTGGCAGGCGCAGAGCCCAGGCGCCGGTAACAGGCCTGAATGGACTCCTCCCGGGGAATAAGCCAGATCTTGTCTATCAGATTGTATTTCTCAAATTTCACCCAGGAGTAATCGATAAGGCCCTGGCCCTTCAGCTCCTCAAGGACGGCGAAAAACAGGCGTTTTTCCTCTGGGTTTTCCATCTGCCGCTGAATCCAGACTTCCTTGGAAACGGTCAGGGCAACCCTCTGGGTAAAGACGCCGGTTAAAAAGGCTTTGCTCTTTTCGTATTTTTCAATCAGCCGCTTTAACAGTTCCTGCTCATAATTCATGCTTCCACCAGCTCCTCCATCTGCTTCGGGTCAAAGTACCGGGTAAAGGAATGGCGGCTGTCCTTATAAACCGCGATGTTCCGGTCCACCAGGGGCGCGATATCCGGAATCTTATCCGGGGGAGCGGAGAAAATAGCCTGGAGGCCGAAGCGCCGGAGCAGGTGAATGCTCTCCTGGATCCTCTCCCCGTCCATCTTGCTGAAGGCCTCGTCCAGGATAATCACCCGGATGGTATTGTTCTGGCTGCGGTTTCTTATGCGGCAGACCTGGGAAAATGAGGCCAGGAGCGCGATGTAGAAGGGAATCTGGGTCTCGCCGCCGGATTTCTTTAACAGAGTCCGGGACAGGCGCTGCTCATTTCCCTGCTCGTCCGTAACAATCAGGTCAAAGACCAGATAGGTTTTGTAATCCGTAAACTTTCGGATGCTCTTTTCGTACTCCGCCCGGCGCTCCGCGCTTACATGTGTCTCGTTGAAAATCAAAAGCTGGAACAGCTCGTCAATCTCCTTCTGATACTTCTGGTTAAAGCTCTGGGAGGCAATGTTCCACCCGCCGGTATCCATGAGAAGCGGGTCCATGATCATATCGTAATACGCCCGGTACTCCGGCCGGGGAGATTTTACAAAGCGGTAGCGGTCCGTGCCGAAGACGCTCTTTTTTAAGGAATCGTTTAGCTCCTCCAGCTGCTGGCTCACAGACTCAATATTGGACTTGATCTTTGCAATGAAATCATCCCGGAACTGGTCGTAGGCCTTCTGCTTGGAATCCCGGATCTTTTCCAGGTATTCCGGCAGCCGGATCTGATCCAGCTCCTCCAGCTCCTTGTCAAAATACTGGTTGCTCTCCAGCTCAATGTCGTAGGGCATCTTGTACTGGCTGTTGTACTCCGACCGCTTCCTGGTGCGCTCACCGCGAAGCTTATCCCGCTGGCGCTCGGTCTGGCGCATGGCCGCGTAGAAGCGCTCCCGCAGTGTGTGGGTAAATTCGCTCTGCTGCCTCTGAATCTCTAAGAAGCGCGGCTCGCCTGTATCCTCAATCCAGGAGGCGGAAAACTCCTCGCTAATCCGGGCCCGCACGCCTGCGATCTTCCTCACTGCCTCCGGCAAATCCCGGTTTTCAAGATTCTCCAGCTGCGCCTGAATACGGGCATTTTCCTTATCCAGATCGTGCCAGGCCTTGTCCTTCTGCGCGAGATCGGCCCTTATCTCTTCGATCTGCCGGCGCATCCGCTCCAGATAGAGGAAATCCAGGCTCTCGTATTCCCTCTGGACCTGGGCTCTGGTTTCTGAGAGATTTTCCAGCTCCTGCCGCCGGCCCGCCGCCTCTTGGTGCCGGGCCGCCTCATAATCGCTCAAAATTCCCGTGGCCGCAGCCTGGGAAATGATCCGGTGGCAGCGGCTCACCTCCTCATACAGTTGATGCTGCTGCGCCAGCTCCGCCTGCTTCTGTTCCAGAAGAAGCTCCATGGACCGCCGCCCGATAAAAGGGGAGGCATACCGGGCCGGGTTTAACTTCCGGCTGACAAAGCCCTTATAGAGCATGCAGGATGGAGTGATGGCGGTTTTATACCGGTTCAGATCCCGGACATTTTCGCATTTCATAACAGCGCCCAGCAGATAGCCAGCGTAAAGCCTGGCGTCCGGATGCTCCGTCTCTATCTCCTCGGCTAGGGATCCCGCCAGGGGATTTTTGGAGAAATTTCTGCGCAGCTTCCCGATGTCCACCAGGCCCGCGTCCCAGAGCTTCTCCTCCCTCCGCTGCCGGTCATAGATCTCCAGGGCCTCTCCATAGTATTCCTCCGGCACCATCAGATAAAACTTCTGCTGATCCAGATAGCCCTCGATGGCATTCCGCCAGAGGGGATTGCGGATTTCCAGAAGATCCGCCAGGACAGGCACATCCACCGCCTTTTTGTGGAGCCGGAACAATTCGCTCTCCAACAGCCGCTTTAAGGCCAGCACCTGGGGAGGAAAGGGCTTGATCCCATTTTTCAGGTTCCGGATGTCAGCCTCCAGGGCTTGCCGGCTCTCTGCAAGCTGCTCGCCCCGCTTCTTAAGCTCCGCCCGGTACTCCTCCAGCTCCCGGCGAAGGGCGTCCAGCCGGGAGGCGGCCTCGCCGAATGGGAACTCCCAGATCTGATCTTCCGTAAGTTCTGCCATCCGGCGGATCATATCGCCGTAATCCTCCGATGGCGCAAAGCCGGCCTCCCCCGCCCGCTTAAGCTCCGCGCTCCAGCGCTTTCCGTAGGAACTCACCCGGGTGAAAGCCGTCCGGTTTGCGTCCCGTATCCCCTCTATCCGGGCATCCAGATCCGCCAGCTGCCGCTTCAGATCCTTCTCCCTGCGCACAATATCCGATCCGGAATATTCGTCCTCCAGCTTTTCCAAGGTAGATTTCAGCCGGCTGCTTTCCGCCTGCAGGGCGGACATCTTCTCCTGATTGTCCCCCATCTGACGGATCCGCTCCTGCATCTGCGCCCTGCAGTTTTTCTCTTCCTCCAGGTGTTCCTCTAGCTGGGCACGGATGACGATGAAGCTCTGCAGCAAATACTTTTCCTTCTCCCGCTCATAACTCTGGCTGACGGAATGGATTTCCTTCAAGGCCTCGATGCGCTCCTGCATCTGCCTTGCGTCCTCCTCCAGGCTTTTGTACTGGCGGATGTCGCTCTGCATCTGCTCCACGTCGATGTTATTTTTCACATCGCAGATGGACTCGGTGATAAATTTTTCAATATCCGCAATGGGAGAAAATGGCACGGCTTTCCGAAGGAGGATCCGGTATTTGTTCTTCATCTGCCCGAATTTACCCAAGGTTACTTCCTGATAGCGCTTATTCGTCTCATAGAACTCATAGAGGCCCTTTTTGCGCCCCAGAGTCCGGGAGAGATAGGTCTTAAGCCCCGGAATATCGTAGGGCGTCCGGGTATTCGGATCTACAAAAAGGTTTTCCGGCAGGCCCTGGCTGTGAAGCATGAACCACTTGGAGTCAAAGCTCTGATCCTTGTAGCAGTCACAGACAATCCCCGTGGCAAACAGGCTCTGCTTCTCCGTGTCCTCGAATTCCAGGACCACGTAGCTGGTGAAACGTCCGTCCCGCATATACCGGAAGCCCGCGTCCCCGTCGTCGCCCATTTCCCCAAAGAGATAGCTCTTTAGCGTCCTGGCGGATTTCTGGTTGGCGGCCTTGTTGAAAAAGCTCCCGCTGGTATCCCCCAAAAGTACCAGCTGGAGGGCGTCAATGATGGTGGATTTTCCCGCCGCTGTCTTGCCGGTGAGAAAGTTGATCATGTCGAAGGAGATGAGCTCCTTCTCGTAATTATGCCAGTGAATCAGCAGCATCCTCTTCAGTTTCTTCATGCTCCCCCTCCTCATCAATCAGCTGGTACATATTGCTGATGCGCTCATTGGTCACAACAAACAGGATCGCTGGCAGGATCAAAAGCCGCGTATCCGCATTTTCCCAGGGCCCGTCCACCTTTTCCACGATCCGGAACCGGTTGAGGGTCCGAAGGGAATCCCGCAGGGAGAGGTTGGCAGGCTTGCGCTTAATCACGCCCAGGGAAATCATCTTGTGAACCAGATCCCCGGTGGTGGTGAAAATGTCCCTGGACAGCGAGAGCTTCTCCCGCTCCTCCTCGTAGATGAGGCGCAGCACATAGAGCATGAGGGTGGTCAGCTTGTCCAGTTTGATCCGGTTAAATTCATAGCTGCTGGCAAGGGAAATCACCCCGTAATTCGTGTCCCGCTCCAAGCGGAAGCCGGCGTACTCCAGATAGCTCTGAAACAGCTCGAAATTCCGCTCCACAAAGAGGTAGTCCGGATTGGTTCGCCGCATGTTGTCCTCAAAGGCGTAGTCTCCCTGGAGGAGGTAGGTGTGGGCCAGCAGCCAGTTGACCATCCGGCGGAAGGCCTCCTGATCCGCCATATTTAACTTTTCAAATTCCTGCTCAAACATGGGCGTCCTCCCCCTTTCTCCCGGCGACTGGCGGCTGTTTTTTTGAAAAACGCACCCGGGGCAGGCTGTAGCCCTGCCGGTCCGTATTTCCCTCTAAAAATTCCGCCTGAAAGCCGGCGCTTTTTTCCCGCCCCCTGAGGGTTCCCAACAGAAATAAAATAAACTCCTCAGCGGCTCTCATCTCCACATCCTCGGTGGTAAATGCCTCTTTCCCCTGAAAGCAGCCCTCTATGTAGGCGTCAATTTTCTGATTGCTGTACTGTCGCTTGATGTCCTTAAGAAAGCTCTCGATGAGGGCCGGATTTTCCTCCTGCTCCTCCAGGGCCAGAGGCCGCCCCTCTGTCTTTATTGTCCGCTTTACCCGGTCGTAAAGGGACTGCATGTCCAGATAGCTGTGGCGGTAGAGCTGGACACCCTGGGCCATGGCATCGGAGACCGCCGCCTCCTCATAATGCTTGAGAAGGGCGATGAGCTTGCCCTTGGCGCTTCGGTCCGCATTCATCTGGTAGCGGATCCGGTCGATGGATGCGTTGGTGTATTCCACATGCTTCCGGTCAATATCCGCGATCATCCCCTCGATGTTCTCGTAGGTATCCGCGATGGACGTGATCATAGCCATGGTTTCCTGGCGGCCCATCTCCCCGTCGGGAAATACCCGCCGCCTGACGCCCTGCTCCACGATGGAGGCGAGAAGCTCCTCGTCCATCACCCATTCATTCAGCATGGAGAGAATGGCATATTTAAACCGGGGCACTGAGTCAATGGTTTTTAACGGATAATAGACGGTGTCCACGATCTGTTCCTTGTACCGGTCGAAATGTTCCTCCAGAAGGGTGTTCACATCGGAGAGCTCGCTGATGCGCTGATAGTAGCGCTTGATGTTGTTGAAGAGAAGCTTCAGCTCGTCCACCAGCCGCACCGTATTCTGGTAGGCCGCCTGGAGGGCCTGGTAGAGATAATCAGGATTTTCCCTGGAATTCTTCAGGGCGGCGTAGGTGGCATAGACGTAGCTGTTGTACTCCCGCACCCGCTCCGTAGACAAATCGTAGAGGAGGTTAATCACCTCGATGGCATAGTCGGGGATAGTGACATTTTCCTCAAAGGATCCCCTCTCGTATTCAAACTCCAGCCAGCCTGTATCCCGGAGCTTGCGGAGCAGCAGATGGGCCTTTCCCGACAGGCCCTCCTCCCGATCCGCGCCCATTTCCTCCGCCTCCTCGGAGAAATCCGCCTGAAGGATGTTTGCCTCCAGGGAGCCCACCAGCATGGCCGTCAGCTCCTCCCGCCGGATCACCAGCTCGGTCTTAAATGCCTGCCGCAGCACAAAAAGAGCCTCCACGTAGAGTTCCTTTTTCGCGGAGGTGAGGATGGTGAAAAAGCGCTGGGGAATGCGGGTAAAAAGGGGCATGGGGGTGGGGGTCCTTTGCTTTTTTAATCGATGGGGGGCAAATGTGCCCGGAATACGCAGGGCAAAATCAGCACAGTGATTCCGGCAGAGTATACTCCCTGGGGTGTCGGGGTTTCTTGCTGCTGTCTAGTATAGCATGTGAGAGTGGGAGGGTAAAGGGATTTTGGCAGAAAGGTTGATTTTTTGTTTCATCGGCTATAATAAGATTGTATCGTAATCCTGAATAAAGGCAGCGTTCCCAGGGGAAAAGGCGCGCTTCTCTGCATGCGGCCCGGGCTGTCGGCGATAGACGCGGAAAATTATGACGTGAAAAATTAGTCCGCGTGCTTGCAAATTTCCTATTTTCTTTATATACTGCCTATAGAAGGAAGGAGCTCGCCTGGGCGGGCGTTTTCCGAACATGGGGAGGACAAAAATGGGCGTTTATTTAAACGGAACAAGTGCCTATGGCTTGTTCCGCGAGGATTTTTCCCTTACGTATTATGTGGATAAGACGGAAATTCTCGCGGAACTTGCGCCGTTGATGGAGCTGAAGGCCGATGCGGACAGCACCGAGGAATCCTTCGGCGGAAAAGGACTTAAATATGTTGCCATCACAAGGCCCCGCCGTTTTGGAAAGACGGTGATGGCCAATATGATCGCGTCTTATTTCGGAAAAGGCGTAGACAGCCATACGGAATTTGACACGTTGAAGGTATCCCAATACCCTTGGTACAAGAAGCATTTGAACCGGCATAATGTCATCCACATTGTATTTAACGAAACGCCATTAAACTGCCGCTCCTACGAAGCGTACATCCGCATGATAAACAACACGCTGCTTGACGACCTGTCTATGGCCTATCCGGATGTGAAAATTCGGGATACGGATTCCGTCTGGCGGGTGCTGACAAAAATCTATGAATACTGCGGCGGCGAACGGTTTATTTTTGTGCTGGACGAATGGGATTACATCTACCACCAGGATTTTGCCACGGATGGAGACAAAGAAAATTTTACCCGGTTCCTGAGCAATCTCCTGAAGGATCGGGCATACGTGGAAATGGCCTATATGACGGGTATTTTGCCGATAGCCAAGTACTCCAGCGGTTCGGAGCTGAATATGTTCTGCGAATACACCATGGTGACGGAGGAGAAATACAGCGCGTATTTCGGCTTTGTGGACCGTGAAGTGGATGACCTCTACAGCCGGTATCTCAGACAGAATCCGGCAGACCGGCGGGTCACACGCGCAGGACTCCGCGCCTGGTACGACGGATATCACACCAAGTCCGGGGAACGGGTGTACAATCCCCGCTCCGTTGTTCTTGCCCTGGAAAATAATAACCTGGGCAATTACTGGACCAGCTCAGGCCCATACGACGAGCTCTTTTATTATGTCGGGGCAAATGTGGATCAGGTAAAGGACGATGTAGGGCTGCTGCTCTCGGATATCCCAGTACCCGCGAAGGTTCAGGAGTATGCCGCCACGTCCATGGAGCTGAAAACCCGGGATGAGATATTTTCTGCAATGGTGGTTTACGGATTTTTGAACTATGAGAATGGCTGCGTCTCTATCCCCAACAGAGAGCTGATGGATAAATTTGCGGAGATGGCGCAAAAAGAAGGTTCGCTGGGGAATGTATACCGGCTCACCCGCGAATCCGGCCGGATGCTTGCAGCGACAAAGGCCGGGGATACGAAAACCATGGAGGCGATCCTCCAGCAGGCGGCACGAGTGCCGGGTAGAGGTGCTGCGAGGAGCATTGAGGGGGCGTGAAAACACTGTAAGTAGACAGTTATCTGCTTCTGTGCCCGCTGATTGGATAATGATAGGGACGGAGGTTCTAAAAAGTCCGCAGGCTGGCCTAATAAAAAAATTTGTTTTATTATGTCAGTCTGCGTTTTTTAGAATATTGTACTTTTTAATTAGATTGATAGTCATCTATATTTTCAAATATCGCAACAATCTAATTTAGTAAAATATAGGCAATGATTAATCCGATCATCATACTACCATATAAAGGAACGATTGTTTTCGAAAATAGACTGCTAAAATAACAATATTTGCCATACTGATATTTTTGGAGTGACATTTCGTAGTCTTTAATCTCTAATCTGCTATCTTCTGAGATTAAATCAGCAACATCATTATATAATCCGCGAAATTTACGTTCTTGTTGCAGATAATATGCATCTAGAAACCAAAATACGCTCGTCGGTACTACAGCGATAAAAATGTATATTGCATTCTTCCCATTTGCATAAAGGGCCAGCAATGCAGATATAATCGTTACCGTCCATCCTTTAATTTGAAAAGAATTTTGGTTCATTCTAGCTATAATAGATTGAATAAACTCTAAATGTTTTATTCTGTTATTCACTGCACTGCCCCCTCGTATATATAGCACATAAACTTCTGAAAACTAAAAAATCCTCCTATTTTTGAGATAACTGATTAACCTATTAGGCAATCGTTTTTATGTAGTCCAAAATTTTCACTAAATAATCAAGGGCTTTAAATGGAGTCGTAGATCCTGCTGTTTCCGAAGTTAATGCTATATAATCAACATAATTTAAACAGGAATTTGTAATATCAGATATCTCGGCCCTAAGTGGTGTTTCGCTCCACTGTAAAGAATCCAAAGTACCGGTTCCAAGAGACACTTTACATCCAAACTGTTTCGCTTTATCTAATAATGTTTTTTGAGCGATACCTATACGTTCAATTCCTAATGAAAGTGCTAAGTCACCTCTTCCAACAAAAATACAATCTGCTTCTTCTAAAATTTCCATTATCGAATAATATGCTCCTGCTGTTTCAATTTTAGGAATAATAGAAACCGCTGCGGGGAATATCTTTCTAGCCCATCTAATATTTTCTGTGTTATGAACAAATGATAAGATCAATCTAACAGGATAAGATTGCAAGAGCGTGTTAACCTCTTTTATTTCTTCTTCGGATATGCAAAAATCAAAAAAGCTCTTACCTTTAATTCCAATTGAAATAGCCTCACTAAGCAGTCCTCTGTTGAGGGAAGATAATACAATTCTTTCTGGGGATACATCAATAGCCGTAGTTTCTATTTCTCCATCTCCAAAGTAAATAATGTCCCCCTTTTTTACTTCTTTAAAAAATAATGGTTCGGCCAACCAAGCATCTCCGTCCCCTTGCTCATTATTGGATATTTCTATTTGAGTACCTACATCTAATTTAAATCCATCTTTATTTTTTAATCTTATTCTTGGCTTTTTATTTCCTATATCTAACAAAACATTTTCTAATGGATATCCACTCTCCTTTAAAACTCTAATTGCCTCATAAATCCACGAAAATGTACTCCGCCCTGTATTCAATCGAATTCCAGAAATATCATTATAAGTTACTAATCTTTTTAAATCTTCCGTCTTAAATCCTTTTTTTCCAATAGTGACCCAAATGCCTGGTGTCTTCATATACTTAAAACCTCCTTTATAAAATTTAGACGATATTCAACGCTATCATAAATGTTATCGCTTCCGATGGGAACCTCTACTACCTCATAATGATATGATTTATATAAATCAATTACCTGCTGATGCTGTTTTATACGCTCACTTTTTGAGTATATTTTCTGAAAATTATCTGTTTTGTGCGGTTTTGTCATATCCAATGATAAAATTGGTGTAAATATAAAAACAGGCTGAGCATATTGATACATCCGGCAAAAATCATAATATTCCTTTGGCATTTTATATCCATATCTTTTTGCCATAATTTCTAAAAAGAATATACCTCTATCGTAGAAACTAATTTTTTCAGAATCAGCCCTAAAATAGTATTCCATTGCAAGAGTAGTCGCTAATTGAAAAAATAACGGCCAATTAACAGAAGGATCCTCTATGCCTTGCTGACGCATTGTTTTAATAACATTTATAATTAAATCACTAAATACAGTAAAACCCATATCTTTAAAGGAATAAAAATTTCTATTAAAAGGATCCCTTTGTGAATGCCCTATCAATACTGTTGTTTTGCCAGCTCCGACAGTCCCATCAATAACAATTCTCATCATCTATTCTCCACTCTGGCGTATTCTCCCACATTTGATCGAGTTCGTCTTTAAAAGTTTGATACCAATAATCTGTATCATAAAGCATAAACATAGGTCTATCCGGGCCCAAATGACTGATTAGAAAATGTGTCTGTATCAACAACATTTTTTTTCCATCTCTTTTTTCAAAGTACTCGATGTCAAATGTTGGATAATAGTCTGTCGTATGGATATGTACTAAATCCGGATTATACTTTTTTAGACGGCCCAAATAAAAAAAGGATGTGTCCGCATTTCTTTGATCGAAAGATGTTTCATACCGGCCATTTTTTATTACATCTGCATTTCTGTTCAATATTAAAAAACGGCATTCACATCCTTCATCAATGGCTTTCTGGAGTGCTGGATTATACCTAGTCAAAAATGTTACTCCTGTTCGTGCCATCAGATAAAACTTTTTGGCATTTTTAATCGTTTCAAAAAAAAGAGTTTCCGCAGGGCGTTCATTTTGATTGAAAAAAGTAATGGGTTTAAATATATTATTTTTACCAACATCTATATTAGATGTACATGGAATTAATCCAAAGTCTTTGTATTTTGTTTTTTGCATATCTTTAGAAACCGCATCCAGAACACGGGTGCATATCTCCTGAAATTCACTTATTTGCCTATATGAAAATCGGTGATGAATATTTACACTTTCAATAAATTTTTTATTTTTTCCCATTCCCTGCCCCCAAAGACTTAAGCAATCTTTTCCACCCAAAACTTTCCATTTTTCATTTGCGGCTACAAAGGCATCTTGGCTGTCATACGCATCATTAACGATTACATAAACTGGCTTTCCAATTTTTTTTGCGTATAAATATTCAAATTGTGTAAAGGAAATATGGCAAGTTTCCCGGTAACAAGAATCACAATTTTCATGCGGGTAATTCTCATATTTTTGAGCAGTGGCTGAGAAAGGACAATATGTTTCTTTTTCCCCACCAATCTTTTCATTTATAATTTCACCGTATAAATAGCTAAGAATAATAATAACACAATCTGAGTTCTCAATTTTTTCCTTATCGATAGAAATAGATAATGTTGTGTTAGATCCTCCAAAATCGAATTCCATTGCTATAGGAAGATAACCTTTTTTCAGTATGGTATTTATTAAAATTTGCCTTTCTTCCGTTAAAAGATTTGAACATGATGACACAAAACACCGATATACTTTTTGAATCTCACCCATAATCATTCAACCCCTTTTTCCAAATTTTCAAATAATTTGTATGAAAAAAGTCTGTAAATCTAACATCTTCTATGATATGTAAATGGTAAAGATAGGTGGCTGTCATCGCCACCCGCCTTTACTATACGGATACTTTGGAATTCTGTTAAGATGTATTGGGGAATCCCCAGGTCAAACTTATTCCAATGCCGCTTCTCTCATCTACTTAAAAAAGCAGTTCGTACTCCGTTCCCGCATCTATCCCGGCAATTTCTTCAGTTATTCTCAGATAATTACGCTGCTACACTCAACAGATTTCATGAGCTTTACATTCTCATATGTAAGGTCAAGCTTTGTCTTTCCTGGCTTTCTTCCCCGACCTGCAGTAATAATGATCTAACCGCAGCCTTCACCGTCGGTGTAATCACCAGCATATAGATCCACGATAGTGCGATAGATGAGCCTACGAAACCTGCTCCGGCTATGGTCACTTTTCTATTTCCCAATATATAATTCTTCTTAATGCATGAACTGCTTTCTATCAGACCATAACAACAGTTCTTGCAAGGAGCGATGGAAGATTATAACCATCCCAGATCAGGTCAAAATCCATTGTTTTTCCCATCGGCACAATACGATCAATACCTTTAACGCCCGCATCAATTAGCCGTTTAAGGATATTTTTATCTCCTACATAAGCAATAGTCTGACATCTTTTATCATTGACAAACGGAACCAAATCCATAATATCTTTACAGTCATATTCGTAGAAATATCCGCTATTATCTCTGTATTCTATCAGATAATTAGTCAATCTCGGTACTCTGACACGGACAATAAGGTTGTCCGTATGCTTTTCAACCTTTACTCCGTCTTCAATAGCGGCAATCAAAAAACTTTGAGTGAGCTTATTCACCCCTTGGATAGACTGAAATGTATATTTCTTCTCCACAAGGATGTGTACAGTATCCCAAAATACTTGCTTTGCTTCTTCAATCTTATTCCCAGTCCACACTATCAACCGCGGGCTTGTACATGCATTCTGATCTGAGAAAAACGTATCATTATAAAAGTCTTCTGCCAATCTGTTCCTATCCCCCTTGTTGATATAGGAATCAGAATCTATGACAGCCAATGAATACCGATCCGCAAAAGTTATTTCCCCTGCTCGTGGCGGCAACGGTGACTTCCTAAGCTCTGCAATTGTCTGATCGCCGCCCCAGACCACTCTCATATCTGCAATGGAACTGAACAAATCATTAACGCCTTTATCCCTGTCGTATCTAATGCAAAGAACATATGGTGCCACATCTTCATGGACTTTTAAAGCCTCATTAAAAACATCAGTTATGATATCAACTTGCGGAAACCGCTTACTCGGCACACGGACAACATTCGCATTACCACACAACAATCCGCTCACGAGGCTATATGCAAAGTTGACGGGTACATTGGACGGAGCAATATGGAATACAACTCCTTTTCCGAGATGTAATCCATTCTTTTCTTCAAATCGTTCCTTGAGTTTTAGGACAGATCCTTTGCGGATCCAAAAGGCAAAAGTAACAACATCGGAATACGCCTTACTTCTGGGATCCCTCATAAGAATCCTTGATACATCATTAAGGAAATTAACAACAGCATCATCAAAAGGAGGCATTGCACGTAACCTCTGCAACTTATACACCGCTTCCATCGATCCATTTACATAATCAACCTTTTTTAAGGTTTCCATCGCCTCAGAATTTTGTAGCATAGGTATCACTGCACCCCCTTATCTCCGCGTTCTTTAAGCGTCCATTAATCTTGAAATACTTGCCTTTTCGACCGCAAGGGCAATCGTCAACACCTATGATACTTCCTTCATCCTCTGTCAACAAACTGTGACCGGGATATGATTCAGGAATGGTACTAACCACTTGAATAATTCCGGTTTCACCTATTTCTACTTCTGAAAAATCAATTGGTCTTCTGATAATCACATCTGAAAAGTTACTGGCGTGGAGATGACCATATTCACATTCCATGTATATGCAGCCTGTCTGCTCAACCATTCCGTAATAATCATGAATATGTTCCAGTCCACATACTTCCTTTAATCTCTCATGAAATTCATCATGGCTAACAGCTTCTGAAATAAGCTTTTTCCATCCACCGCCATGGATAAGCACACCATTGGAAAGATCAAAAGTAACTCCACGTTCTTTCAATCTCAGCAATTCTTTGTAAAAATGCTGCCAGATCATAAAAGTGAAACCAAAAAGAAGGAGTTTCTGACCCTTAAACTTATCAAGAAATTCTTTCAATCCTTTCACATCCAGCTTCATGTCATCATCAAGCGCATAGATCTTCTTTGCTCCAAAAATAGAGAAGCCAAGTATCCCTGCCCCTCTTGCGCTGAACATGAGACGGTTCTTGACAACAGATGGACAATCTATGATAACCATAGGCATACGGCTCGATCCTGTAAAATCGGACACGATTTTTACCATAGTCTTCTGCTGATTGGCAGATGTCGTCCTGTCTAAATATATTTTGCTGACTGCCTGTCCTGTTGTTCCTGATGAAGTCATTATTTTAACCACTTCATCCTGCGGAACAGACTTAAGATCCATTTTCTTGAATAGCTGGACGGGAAGAAATGGAATCTCCCTATAGGATGAAACATTATCATCCTCGAGGCCTATGGCTTCCATCATTCTTTTGTATTCCGGACAATTTTGCTGATGATGTCTTGTGAGTTCCATAAGTCTATCCGTGAGAAGTCTGTCTTTGTCGACCCTATTCAGAGAATATGGCGGAATATTCAAAATCTTTTCAAATTCCATACAAACATCCTTTATCAAAAGTCATACATTATTTCAAGTCTCATAAAACTTCACCAGTTCTTTATATTGGATCTTTCCTGACTCGTTTTTAGGAATTTCGTCGATTATAACAGACTTGAAAGCACCAGGATTAAGCTTTGTTTTCTCAATCACATATTCTCTGACAGGATCTGCCATTTTTTCATCCGTTACAAAGATATACATATGATCATCAACGCCTGCACTCGCAACCTCAATCTCGAACTTACCTTTTATCATCCTGTCTATTTCGTCAAGATTTACACGATTACCATATAACTTTAAAAATCTCTTTTTGCGACCCACAATATAATAATAGCCGTCGGAATCAAATTGAGCCATATCTCCGGTTTCAAGTCTGCCATTCCGCTCATCGCCCAGGATAAGGTCCTCTCCCTTTTCTGCGTAACCTAGCGTAACATTCTTTCCCTCATACACCAGTTCACCCGTAGTAAATGGCTCTGTTATTTCCCTGCCGTCATTGCCAAGCAGCATAAATTTACCACCCGGAATGGGGATCCCCATTGAGCCTTTTTTCTCTACAGCTTTCTCCGGCGGCAGATACCCCATACGGCTTGTTGCTTCGGCAGCACCATACATGACCACAAAATTTTTGCCATTTTCTTCAGCATACACGGCAAACTTTTCATGAAGCTCAGGCGTGATCTTTCCTCCCGCCTGAGTCATTGTACGAAGTGATGGAAGTTCCATCCTATAAAACCTTAATCTATCAAGCATTTCATAGGTATATGGTACTCCGCCAAATGAGGTTGCTTCGGCTTCCTTGAAGAAGCTCCAAAACTCTTTTTGCATAAGTCCCTTATCCGTAAGGAGCAAAGTTGCACCTACCAGAAAATGTGAATTAATTATAGAGAGCCCATATACGTAATTCATAGGCAGCGTGGTTATCGGACGTTCTGTGTCATCTAATTTAAGATAATTCGCAATCGATATGGCATTATCAAGTATATTAGTGTAGGACTGCCTTACAAGTTTGGGACTTCCCGTAGAACCTGATGTGGTTATGAGAAGTCCGAGTTCGTCATAAAGAGGGTACTTAACCGGGAAGCCTGTTTTTAACAAAACATAATCATACGCCTCATACTCTCTGGTCATACTTGAAAACGGTTCGACTTGATCCTTTGGAACCCATAGATATTCTGGAGAATACGTCTTTAACAGGTTATCCAACAGCATTTCTTCAAGATGACTATTTATCATAACAGGAACAATGCCATTATTTACGAAAGCTGTATAACCCAAAACAGAACCCATTTCGTTCCTACATAAAGAAAACACCAAACATCTATGTCCAATTCTTTCAGCCAAAGCGTTTGCCTCAAAATTCAGGACATCATACGTCACAGAACGGTCATGTTCGTCGAGCATGGCAACGTTCTCCTTATGAATTTCTAGATTCCATATTTTTTTCATTAGAATTCTACCTCGTACTCTTCTTTTGCAAGGATTTCTTTACCCTTTTCGTATGAACTAAGCTCAATGATATCATCCGTATCCATCATAATATCAAAAGCTTCTTCCAATGCCGATATAAGGCTCATATGACCGACGGAATCCCATGCTGTTATTTCCTGATATTTCAATCCATTGAGCTTATCTTCGCTTATTTCAAATGTTTCAATAAAAGCTCTGTTGTATTTTTCTAAATTTGTCATTTTATTACCTACCTTTCATTTTTTAAACTATAGTTTCTCCATCAACACCAATAATTTCCCCTGAAACATAACTGGAGAGATCTGATGCTAAAAAAACAATAACATTTGCTACATCAAGAGGCTCACCCAAACGTCCCATTTTAATATTCTTTAGGTTTTCTTTTATTCTTTCATCACCTATGCTAAATACATTTATTTTCCGAGTCAAAACGAGCAATCACTCACGTCGTTTCACGATATCCCCCTGTTCATTCACATATCCGATGATTTGCGCCGGAACACCTGCAACAAGAGCATAATCTGGCACGTCTTTTGTAACAACCGCACCCGCAGCAACCATGGAATACTTTCCAAGAGTGTGACCGCAAACTATTGTAGCATTTGCCCCTATACTCGCACCCTTACCGATTACAGTCTTTCCATAATTCTCATGTCCCTTTGGAAATGTCGCTCTTGGAGTAAGATCATTCGTAAACACACAGGACCAAATACCAAAATTGATCATCCTCCACACTGAAAAATCAAGTTTTGCTATGGACCGGGTAAATGGTGGGAGCGTCCAGCTCATTCATGGCGGAGAGGATTTCCTTTAATGGAGCGTCGGAAAAGGTATTTTCCTCCCGGTGGCAGGTCATGTAATAAAATTCACTGGGAACTGTCCATTCCTGCCCTTCATAATCCGTAAGGACTGGCGGACAGCTGTCCATTTTTTCCGTAAAAAATAAGAACGAATCATACATGATATTTCCTACCACGTATGCCCGTTCTCCCAGGTTCTCTTTTATCAGGTTTTCTTTCGCCGTGTCCGTCGCGCACAGCAGCAGTCTTCCCATATGGTCTGCGGTAATCCGGTTGACCTCCTCCGGATTATCCAGGCTCCCCAGGCGGTTGCCTGCCTCCACATGGACAATGGGGATGTGCAGCTTGACAGCCGCCAGAGCGCCGGCCAGTGTGGAGTTCGTGTCCCCGTAGAGCAGGACAGCATCCGGCGCCTCTTTGATAAGCAGCCTTTCCAGCTCCATTAACATCCGCCCGGTCATCTCCCCATGGGATCCGCCGGATATCTGCAGGTTGTAGTCCGGACGGGGGATGTGCATCTCTTCAAAGAATACGTGGATTCCAGGACAACCATGGTGTCCTTTGTCAGATACTTTGCAACCGCCTCTGCGGAAGATTTCACATAGCTGATGTCCGGCTCCTGGTGCTTGTCCAAAGGAGTGGGAACACAGATGGCAATAAAATCCACATCCCTCACAAAAGAAAAATCGGTAGTAGCGGAAAGGGTTCCCGCTTCTACCAATTTCTTTAAGTCGCTGTCCACCACATCGCCGATGTAATTGTGGCCTGCGTTTACCATGTCAAGGGCTCCGCCTTCAGCTGTTGTAAGATTCTTCCAAGCCCTTTTCTGGGGATAACCGCAATATATTGTTTTGTATATTTCATTAACAACTATATATTGTGTTTTCTTACGCATTTCAATGTACTCGTCCTAAACTCTTTTTAGGGACAATGTTCAATTTCATCCCTCCGATTGCCAACCGGAAATTCCTATTTTCAGGGATAATGTGCAAATACAGATTTTCAATCGACTCACCCATTGAGAGAGCAGCCTCCTCTTTTTAAAGAAGAAAAAAGCAGCCCACCAGGTCGGTTTCCCCACCTACGAACAATCTCGTAAGTTGGAAACAAACCCAGTGGGCTGCTTACTGCTTCTATGTCTTTATTCACTTGTGGCCGCAATCCTGCGCCTTGTAATTGGCCGCAAATCTTATGCTTCTTTTGCCTTTTTCGCTTCCTTCATCCGCCCCTCGTGGATCTCATATGCTTGCCGCAGATTGAAACAGACAAGGCCGCTGTCGTCAGAATACCGTATCCCCGGTATTCGGTACGTCAGCTTCTTTCCCCATCCGCAGGTCCGGTAGACAAGACGCACGAGATCCTTGCACTTGATATCAAAGTGTTCGCGGGTAAGTTCTTCCGGAAGCCTATGTGAACCTCCATCATCGATATGGCAGGGCTCCACTCCAAATATCAAATCCTCCGGGCTGAACAGGAAGTGGAAATACTCCGGGTAGTGCATTGCCTCCAGAGTAGCCTTGAACACAGTGATCCTCCCGGACACGATATTAAAAGATATACCTGGCTTCGTATAATCCCAGATTACATACTCGTCCAATTAACACCCTCCCTCAAAAAAGCGCACTACCCCCTGTAGCTTCCCATTGTCCTTTTTCCTCTCCCTGTCCGGGATACCGCTGCGTACCTACATGATTCTTCTGATGCTCCTGATCCGGTGCTTCTTTTACAGTCTCTCCCGCGGATCCTGCCTTCGCCGGGCCGGTCAGCATCGCGATATTCACAAATCCATCCATCTCCGTGACTTCCGTTTCAGCTTTGTGCTGATCCATCGGGACGCCAAAGGTGTGGAGAATA
>CALWRY010000216.1 GCA_944384065.1 uncultured Enterocloster sp.
GCGGGCATTTTGGCAAATTTCTTCCACCGCAGGCAAGGGCGGGCGGGCCATGGCGCAGAGAATTCCCCGGGTCAATTTGTAGCCGGTGATTTTTGTAAGAATTTCCATCCGGGCGGTGTAGATCGGGACATCGCCGCAGCTTTTTAAAAGTTCTTCCGCCTCCCCTTTTAGCTGTTCCCGCTCCGCCAGAAAGGAGATGGGACGGCACCCACGGCCCAGCGCCCGCGCAATCACCTTCGGACTCTCCGCGATGAAAATTCCCGGCTTCGGCTCATTAATATGCAAAAGCTGGGGCTCCGAAAGCCGGGCATAGATATCCAGCTGGGGGGCGCTAATATTGGTAATTTCTTGTGGGGTGGGCATTATTCGGGGCTCCTCTCTTTACTATCGCATGCGCCTATATCCATATAGCGCAGCCGCTTCATTCCTTCTAAATCGATAAAAACCATGCTTCATCAATACTGTAGTCATTCACGGGAATGACGCCTAACTGTAATTCTCTTAATTTTTCTACCAATTCATCTCCATCAACCAGGTCAATGGGCGTGGTGCCCGGACGGTTGGCCTCTTCTATGGCTGGCCCTGAAAATTTTCCCGTTGTTATAAACAACCCTTTGTCCGCCCTTCCCTGCATAGCGCCTCTAAAATCCCGAATTTCTCCGGCAGCCACTGTTCCTGTATAGCGCTTGCATTGAAAAAGCATGTGAAAGCTGATTATGCCGTTCAGCTTTATAATTCCCATCCCATCTATTCCGCCGTCTCCTGTTTTTCCGGTGACTTTGACCTGGGTGAATCCCGATTCTCTTAACAGCCTTTGGGTTAATCGCTCAAAAGCATCTGGTTTTAAATTTAATAAGATATTTTTTAATTTTTCACGCCAGGATTGTATCTCATCCGGAGTGTCCACCCCATCATTTTCCAGATTATCATCTTCAATATTTATCGTATCGACGCCTTTTGTTTTTAAAAGCGTCATTTCACGAACCTTTTGTACAACCTCTTTGGGATCAATCTGTTCCATCTCTCTCCCCTTTGCCGTCAAAGACCAGACTCCCCGTGAAGAATTTTCCAGGATTCCTACTTTCTTCATGTACGTCCTCGTCCATGCTAATCGGTATTCGACCTCTGTCTTACTGCTGCTGCCATGCATAATCTCCTGCACTTCGGCTGGCAATCCCAATATTTCTATTGTTTTATCATCTATTTCCCTGATTGTCCCTGAACCGCCTAATTCCTTCATTGCTTGAAACAATTCACACATCATCTCATTAAAGACAGGAACTTCTAAAGATTTTTTCAATTTCAAACACCTCCCTGTTTTTGTATCGGTATAATTCGTGAACTCCTCAATGGCGTCAAATCTCTGAATGTGGGACAGCGCGCAGCAGCTCTCTGCTGATCGCAAAGGTTGCCCGATCAAAAATCACTAAATACACATCCATATCATGGTCCCCAAGGAAGTCCCTGATGGCTGTGGATGCTACTTGCAGCGCTTCCTCCTTGGGATAGCCGTAAATACCGCTGGAAATCAGGGGAAACGCAATGCTCCTGCAGCCGTTTTGAAAAGCCAGCTTAAGGGACTCCATATAGGCGGAACGGAGCAGCTGCGCGCTCTGCTTGGCATCCCACTGCCTGTACACGGGACCTGCGGCATGAATGACAAACTTTGCAGGAAGCTCAAATCCGGGCGTGATAGCTGCCTGACCTGTCTTTATGGGGGCAACCTTATCGCAGGCCGCCTGCAGCTTCTCCGGCCCTGCCGCCCTGAAAATCGCGCCGCAGACACCGCCTCCCATGGCGAGATCGGTGTTGGCCGCGTTGACAATGGCGTCCACCTGCATTCGTGTTATATCTTGTTGGATAATTGTAAATGGCATATTTATTCCTCCGTCTCCGACAGTTCCTCATAGCAGTCCTCCGACTCGAAGCATCTTCTCAGATAATCGTGGCCGCCGTCGACGCTGCACGCGCCGCATGAGCATGTCACAAAGTCATGTACGCTTTTTGATTCGATAATGTCTCCGCATTTGAGACAGCGGATGCGGTTTTTAAGTATTTTCATGATGATTGCCTCCGTGTTTGAATCTGTATTTTCCTTTTTTGTGCCCGGTTACTGGTTCTGAACATCTGATCTGCCAAAAATCGGCTGAAAACCAAAGTTATCCAATAGCCTACAAACATGAGCGGCTGTTTTTGCGGTGAATATGTCTTCAATGTTCGCTTTTTCTGATATTCTAAATATACCACGGATATGCAGTGATCGGTTATGGAACGGATGATCCTCATTCGACAGAAGATTCCTTAAAAACAGCTCCAAAAATTCCGTAGTCTCACGAATACCGTTTTTCAAATTCTAAGTTCCGAAGCAATACCATAGATTACCGTTGCCCCGTCCAGTACCCACTCTTTCTTCGTTATGTTGTAATCCCGGATACATCCGGCATGAGAATAAATACCAGTAAACAGCTTTCTATGAATGGAAAGGTATTCATTCGGCGTAAAGCTAAACGCCTTCTCCGAAAGAAGCGCTGCAATTCTGGCCGCAACCTTATCAGCTTCCTCCGTCCGCTCTTCCTTATTGCTGGCAGGATTTTCCTCGTAATATGATTGCAAAAGCGCACTGGCCTCTTCAAACGATATCTCGCCCTCAATATTGCGGACAGCCGTGCGCGCCAGGTATTCCGACGTTTTCAGCCCGTCCACTGCCTGCAGCCCAATAGCCGTATACCATGCGTACCCCTTGTCCCTCTTATTCGGTTCTGATTCCCGGATATATTCTTTAAAATGATCTCTGTTCACTTAATATCACTCAATCCGCTTTCTATATTTTACTGCATTCTTACTTGTTAAGCAAAAATCCATCACTCAAAATAGGCTTCATCCACTCGATAAAGATATATAGGACGAGATGTTTTTTGAATACCAACCTCGTACTGAACCATCAAAGTGGATAATTTATCCCCATCAATAAGTATTAGGCTCTTTTGCTGCTGATTCTGCGCATCTCTGACTTCTGAAAACTTCATATTCAATGAAATACGGAGCCGCTGCTTCTGGAAGACGATATCTGCAAAATTTGTATCAAGCTTATAGGCGACATACAGTTTCTTGAACTCTCGCTTTATATCTGGAGAAAGATTTCGAATGCGCCGGTCGAGAACTTCAAATAATGTCTTGGTAAATACATTTGTATCATAAGTTTCAAGGCTGTAGCGCTCCGCCGGTTTTTCCGCCGCCTGATAAGGCGCCAGTTCTTCCGCAGTCATAGTGGGATAAATCCAAATTTTTGAGAGGACGTCCGGCGCCATCATTTACTACTCTATAATCCCCCATTGTTAGTCTCTCATTAGTACTCTTAGCTAGCCTCTTTCCTTATTTCTCCACTTCTCTCCCATATTGCTTTTATTTCGCGATTATTCACATTTCGGACTTTCTGGACACAAGCTTCCAGCTCATTTACTACTGGTACATTATAACGTTGTATTATTTCTTCCTTCTCCGCTTATTCCAAACAAAAAGTCCCAAGAATTCATAGATTCTATTAAGCTGTCAGCTTCGTTCATATATTCCCTCACCCATATATTTACATGTAGTCTTATTCATAAAAGGGCCGCCATGTCCGGCAGCCCCACTGAAATCACACATTTTTTACGTATCAATCAGATTTATGCGTTTTTCTGGGAAGCAAGCATGCGTACTTCCTCTATACTCAGTTTGGATATCTCGGCTATTTTATCCAATGCCATTCCGCCCATTTTAAGAAGTCTGCATGCCACGTCTTTTCTCTCATCCAAACGAGCTTCTAATGCCGCCTCATTTCTCATATCTTCCATCGCTTTACACATAGCAGCCACTCCTTCCTCATCTTCTTTGAAATATCTTACCCTCTCTGCAAGCACTTCATATGTAATATCGTCCGGATCCGTACAGGAAAAGTCATGCATAAGGATCCCCAGCGGGGACTGATCTCGATAGGATCCGTTTACATATATGATATACGCTTCGTCCTGGAATTTCTTTCCTGTCTCCTCCACCACTCTGTTGATATGGTAAATCGGAAGTCCGTCTCCCATCACATCCCGCTCCGTGATGAAGATCACATACGTCTCGGCGAGATTTTCAAGCTTATCTCCCGGTTCCGTCACATTGGCATCGATCAGGCTGCTGTGATACCTTGCTCTTTTGGCACCGGCCCCCCGATCCGCCCTCTGTATCTCAATATTATACTGCTTTCCCATATGGTCAGTAGCATAAATATCAAGAATGATCGATCTGCCCTGAAGGTTCTTTATAAGATGTTGGGTTTCGACCTTTTCTACCTTAAGGTCGTCCCTTCCAAGCACGATATGCAGAACCAGTTCTGTGCATTCAATGTTATTTTCAAAACACTTTGACATAAAATCGTCATCCATCAGGCGCAATCCGCGAAGTCGCTGCAGATCCCGCTGATTATATTTTTCATTCCATTCTTTATCCATATCGGCACTCCCTCTTGCCTGCTTATGATAGGAATGTATAAAACCCCCACTATAATTAAATCTTACCACAGGCCTGCTTTAGTTTCAAGATACATATCAAATTTGTCCTGTTATTATATGCCAAGCAGAGGAATTATGCCATCGCTTCAGCCTGACTGCGGTGCCGAGTGCATAGTAGTTTCATCGTCTCAACCTATCTCTCTTTTCCAGTATTGTACGACAGGTCTATGTTCCTGCCGATTTTGATACAAAAGAAAAGCCTTCTCCAGGGCAAAAGCCGCCGAAAAAGGCTTAAAATAAGGGTTTCCAGGGTCATTCGCTGACTTTGGAAGACCTTGTTTTATGTGTTTGGTTGTCCTGCTGCCGCCCGGCAATATGGCAGGGTGGCAACCTTGCAGTGTAGTAATTTGGGAATAATTAAAAGGCGAGGAAAAATTAAAAAGTTATCATTCCCCTCGTTTTTTCCGTCAATCAATAAATGACATTTTGCATAGATGCCGAATCTTCATCCAAAATATGGGTGCTAACAACTTGGCTGCCAGCATACATGAGATACTTCACGCCGCTTGCCACAGCCATCTCCTC
>CALWRY010000217.1 GCA_944384065.1 uncultured Enterocloster sp.
CAGTCTATCGGACGGGCTTGTAAGCACCAATCCCCTTCCGACTTTATTCGGCAACTTAAGTATACCACTATATAGAGTATAGCCAGTATCCAGTTTTCATTTATTGTGGTGAGATTCTCTCATGATTGTCTATCGGAAAATAGATAGTTCCAAAACAATCCCCTGCAGAATTCTGACTCTAAATCGGCGATACGAGTATATATAGCCTCTTTATTCTTTGTACTTCCTGTCGTACAGCAGTGCCGCGAACAGCACCACAAAGCAGGAGCCCGCATTGTGGACCAGAGCGCCGGTAGTGGGAGTAAGCACCTCCATGAGGGAGAGGACGATGGCTGCGAAATTGATGCACATGGACATGGCAATGCTGCGCTTGATCGTCCGTATTGTCTCATTGGACAGCCATTTCAAATAGGGGATCTTAGCGATATCGTCGGTCATAAGGGCCACATCCGCTGCATCCACCGCGATGTCGCTTCCCATGGCGCCCATGGCCACTCCCACATCCGCTGCCTTTAAGGCTGGCGCGTCGTTGACGCCGTCGCCGATCATGCACACCTTACGGCGCTCCCGCCGCATTTCTTCAATATTTTCCACTTTCTGTGCCGGGAGCAGGCCGGCCCGCACCTCCGATATGCCCGCCTGCCCTGCGAAATACTCCGCTGTCCGTTTATTATCCCCGGTGAGAAGCACAGTTCGGACACCCATCTTTGTCAGCCGGGACACCATCTTTTCTGCCTCCGGCCGAATCACATCCGACAGAGCGATTACCCCCAGGCATTTCCTGTCATCCGCCGCGAATACAAGGGCCTTTCCCTGGCCGCGCAGCTGCGCAAGTTCCCCACAGACGCTGGAAATCCCCGTGGTTTTGTCCGCTGCCTGCGCAGCGCTCTCCAACGAAATTCCATTTTCTTCCAAAAAGTTTTCATTTCCGCAGAGCAGGCGCCGTCCATCCACCTGCGCGGCCACGCCCTTTCCTGCAGTCATCCGGAAAGCCGTGGATTCCGAAATTGTGAGGCCCCGGGCTCTGGCGCTGGCCACGATTGCCTTTCCCAAGGGATGCTCGCTCCGCTGTTCTGCGGAGGCGGCCAGGGAAAGGAGCGCGTTTTCACTGATGGCGGGGTCAAATGGGAGAATATCGCTGACCTCCAGCCTGCCATATGTGAGGGTTCCCGTCTTATCAAAGGCAATGGTGCCGGTCTTTCCCATATTTTCCAGGGCCTCTCCGGATTTGATAATCACGCCCTGCTTCGCCGCCTGTCCGATGGCTGCCATGACCGCTGTGGGGGTGGCCAAAACCAGAGCGCAGGGGCAGAATACTACCAGGATGGTGACCGCTGTGATGATATTTCCGGTTCCAATATATGCAGCTATGGCGA
This sequence comes from uncultured Enterocloster sp., assembly GCA_944384065.1. Classification (GTDB taxonomy): domain Bacteria; phylum Bacillota; class Clostridia; order Lachnospirales; family Lachnospiraceae; genus Enterocloster. The sequence continues at coordinate 1,377 of CALWRY010000217.1, forward strand.
TGAGGAGAGCCACAGGAACCAGCCAGCTGGCGCACCGGTCCGCGATGCGCTGCACAGGAGCCTGCCGGTTCTCCGCTTCCTGCATCATATGCACCAGCTTCTGCAGGGAGCTGTCTTCCCCCACGCCTACAGCCGAGATATCAATGGAGCCAAAACAGTTGATGGTGCCGCAGAACACCTCGTCTCCTGCTTTTTTGTCCACAGGCAGGGATTCCCCTGTGATGATGGCCTGATCCACAGCGGTCTCCCCGCTCACGATGCATCCATCCACCGGCACGGTCTCTCCGGGAAGGATGCGCAGGATATCCCCCTTACGGATATCCTGAACCGGTATCAGCTCCTCCTCCCCCTCACGGATTCTGCGGCCCTGGGCGGGAGCCAGGCTGAGAAGCTTTTTCAATCCCTTCTTCGCCCGGTCGGTGGTGGCCTCCTCCAGCAATGCCCCGATGGCCATGATGAATACCACTTCCCCCGCTGCGAACAGGTCGCCGATGGCGATGGCCGCGAACATGGCAATGCAGATCAGGAGGGCGGAGGAAATTTTGCTGATGCCGGGATTGTGCACCACGCGCCACAGAGCCAGGTAAAGCAGGGGAATCCCACAGATGATTATGGTCACCCAGGCTGGGTCGAAGGGAAAGAGAACAAGATGCGCGGCCTCCCCGCCAAATTCCTCCATCAGATGAGGGATCAGGTCAAACAGCAGAAAAATTCCGGCTGCAATGGTCATCGGCAATCCGGCAAGAACGTCATTTATTTTTTTCAGCATAAAAAACCTCCCATTCTGCAACAGTTCAGACGGCCCTTTTCGGGCGGGCGTCCCGCTCCTTGACAGCCGCCCGTCATTGCCGTACAATAAATTTGATAACGAACATATTGTTCTCTTTTATTGTAGCAGGCGCAAAGCGGAATACAAGGGACAGTATTGGCCCTGCGTTTGGTACGGAACATTTTTAAAAAATTGTACGGAGGAATGGGATATGGACAGACGGCAGAAAAAAACGCGGGCGGCTATTTTTGCCGCGTTCCGCGCTCTCTTAACAGAAAAAAGTTATGGAAAAATTACCGTGCAGGACATCATCGACCGGGCGGATGTGGGCCGCACTACCTTCTACACCCACTTTGAGACAAAGGAGGATCTGCTGAAGGCCCTGTGTGAGGAACTGTTCGGCCACATCGTGGACAGCGCCCTGGACAGCGCCCACACCCGGGGGCTCTACTCAGATAAGGCGGCGCCCGCATCCGTGTTCTGTCATCTCCTGCAGCACCTTCGGGAAAATGACGGCATCGCCGGGCTGCTCTCCTGCGAGAGCAGCGAGATATTCCTGCGGTATTTCCGGGCCAGCCTGAACAAGCTGATCGAGATCCAGCTTGTCAATCAAGGCCGTGCAATCAATCGGTCAATTCCGCAGGATTTTCTCATCAACCACATCTCCGGAAGCTTTGTGGAGATGGTGCTCTGGTGGATTGAGGGCCGCATGGCGCGGACGCCGGAGGAGTTGGACGGGTATTTCCGGGCGGTGATTGAGCCGGTTTTTTACGTTTGATTCAAAGACGCTCTAAAACATCGGCCGAATCTCTCTCCCGCCAATGGAAACGCAGCTGCCGCTGCGAAGCCGCCTGGAACCGGTCAGCGGCTCCCCATTTACCAGTACCTGAACCTGCGCGTCAAGGGCCTCGATGCACACAAATCCGTCCTCCAGGAACAGGCGTGCCGCACGCCGGGGCGCTGCTGCTCCGGTGAGAAGAATTCCACAGGAGGCATCCCCTCCGATAAGCAGCTCACCGCTCAGCGTAAGCGTATTCCCTCCGGGAATCGCGACTCCCTCCCCGGCCTCTATGCGCATATAGATGCCTGCGTCCGCTGTCTCTGCAAACGCTGTGTCCTCGAACGCTGCCGTGTCCTGGGCCTGGGCTGCCTGGGCAGGCGGAGCAGAAGCGTCCCTGCGCTCCGCACCTCTGTTTTCTGCGCGGGCAGCGCTGTCTTTTGCTGTCTTCGTCCCTGCGCCTTTGGCCCTGCGTCCTCTGACAATCAGGAAGATGGCAGCCAAAGCTATCACCGCTGCGGCAATTCCAGCCGCAGGAAGGATGCCGCTTCCCCCGGCTGTTTTTTCACCGGATTGCGTCTGAGAGCCAGAGTCCTCCGGTCCGCCGCCTCCTATCTGGCTCTGGGAAGAAACAGCCGCCGGGGCGGAGCTTGTCTCCTCTGGGGATTCTCCGCTCTCACCGGCGGATGTCCCCGCAGTCTCTTCATCTGCCCCAGCTGACGTCTCCGCAGCGCTTTCGTCCGCTCCGGCTGACGTCTCTGCCGCGGTCTCTCCTTCCGCAGCCGATTCCGATTCATCTCCAGCCGCCGCCGTCTGGCCGTCCTCCTCCCCTGGAATATCGACCGCAGCCTTGCCCCTGCAGAGCAGAGTCCCGCTGGAGGCAAAGGTAAAGGACACCTTCTGATTCTCCCCGGCCGCCGCCTGTCCGCCCAGGTCAAAGCCAGTGACCATCAGCTCTCCCGCAGCGTCTGTGAGCGTCTTTGCCGCCGTCCCCGCAGTGAGGCTGCCCGTGAGCACCTGGTGAATGCCCCCGGAGCTCTCCGTCAGCTTTCCGAGGCTGTCCAGGGCCTCCGAATCGCTCCCCATTCCCAGGGAGTGGAGCATCACGTCGGAGTGTGTGAGCCGCTCCAAAAGCTCCTCATGGGGAACGCCTCCCAACGGGTCATACTGCACACCGTCCGTAATCACCACCATGGCGCGCAGCTCTGTGCCCTGACGGGGAAGCGTCTCAAAATAATCCAGGGCGCTGTTCATACAGGTGTGCAGGCGGGTCACCGTCTCATCCAAAGGAACAGCCGCCAGCTGCTCCCCGATGCTGTCTGCGGGCACATTTTCATTCACCACCTGAAACTGGTCTCCCAGAGTGGCGAGAATAAAACGGGTATTCTCCCCGCTGTCTGCCGCCAGCTCCTTGCAGAACTCCTCCAGCTGCGCCCTAAAGGGAGGCATGGAGTTTGAATTGTCCACCAGCAGCAGATAGGTAATGGGAAAGCCTGCCTGCCGGACCGTCTCCAGCCGGCTGGAGGCCGGGAAGGACTGCGCCCCGATTTTCGCCTCCACCTGGGTGATGGGGCTGTCAATTCCCTCCAGCCTTACATACGTATACAGCGTGTCCTCATAGACAAAGGTACGCACCGGCTCGGCGCTTCCCGCAGCCAGGGCCTGGCCGCAGAGAAGCAGGGCCAAAAGCAGGGCCGCTGCCCCGCACATTATACGCTTCATAATCATTCCTCCACAAAAACAGCAATGACAGAAAGGTTATCATTTCCCGGCGGCGTGCGCCGGATGTGGCGAAGGAGCATACTCTGCACCCACGCAGCAGGTGTCTCCGATTTGAGCAGGTCCGCCTGCATCTCCTCATTGTAGACGAACTCCCAGAAGCCGTCGGAGCACAGGAGAAATGCGTCTCCGGGACGCACCGCTGCCTCTCCCGTCTCCGGCCGGCAGCCGGGCCGCCCCAGCACCCGAAGAAGGCTGGCGCGGTCGTCGTCGTGGTAGACATCCATGTAGCTGATTTCTCCGCCCAGGTACTTCATGTAGGTGACGGAGTGGTCGCGGGTAACAGCAGCCAGCTCTCCCCCGGCAAAATAATAGAGACGGGAATCCCCCACGTGGGCCCAGGCGGCCCGTCCCTCGCCGGAGGACGCAGACCCATCGGACAGAGCGCCGTCTTCCGGGGAGGTCTCAATCCCAAGGACCACAGCCGTGGTCTTCATATCCTCACAGCCCGGCTCCTTCTGCCCCTCCATCACCTGGCGGTTGGCCTGTGCAAGCTGGCTTAAAAGCGTCCCGCCGTCCAGTGACGGGGCGGCCGATGCCCCGGCCAGGATGGCCTCCACGGCGATGGCGGATGCGGTTTCGCCGGACTGATGGCCGCCCAGGCCGTCCGCCAGCACGAAGACCCCCCGGCCGTCAAGCTCCTGGCAGCGGAGGCTGTCCTCATTGTTGGGGCGGCCTCCTTTATTGGTATAAGAGAAATACGAAAGCTTCATACTCACTCAATCTCCAGATAGATGGTGTTGTCCGGCTCGCCCAGATAAATAGAGCTGTGCGCTGGGAGCTTCACCGGGGTGTTGGGGGCAATCCGCTGGCCATTTACCAGGAAGGTGCCGTAGGTGGAATTCAAATCCGTGACAATAAACATTTTTTCCTGCTCGTCAAAATAAACCTGGCAGTGTCTGGCGCTGACGCCGGGGGTTCCATCCTGGTAAACCAGGCGGCAGGTAGCCGGGTCACGTCCTATCTGCACGGGCTGGTGATGGAGCTGCACCACCATGCCGCCGTGCTGGGGCGCCATGGAGCGCATCAGAGGCGTGCCCTTTCCGGCTGCCCCGGAGCCTGCACTGCCGGAGGCGCCTGCCATCCCGGAAGCCCCGCCATCTGCCGAAGCGGCCTGTCCGCCTGCGGCTTCCCTTGCATTGGCCGCTCCGGGTCTTCCCGAAGCAGCGGGCGCTTTCTTCTTCCTGCTCACCACCACCGCGAGAATCACAACGATAACCACTGCCGCGCCGATGCCGCCGATTGCGGCCACGGGCATTCCGCCCTCCTCATAGACGCCGTAGGGGATGTTGTTCTGGTCCAGAAGGAAGCGCACGTCGCTGGTGCTCACCGCGTAGAACAGATTCTGGTCCAGCTTGGAGCCCGCTGTGCTGACGCCGATAACCGCGCCGTCCCCGTTGATTAAGGGGCCGCCGGAATTGCCGCCGGACAGGGCCACATCCGTCTGAATCAGCTTGCGGCCAGTGCCGCTCTCCGTGAGGAAGCGGCCGATGCTGCCTGTGGTAACCGTGGCGTCACTGGTCCCCGCAGAGGTCACGGCCTGGATGGTCACATCCGCCGCCAGGGGATAGCCCACCGCGTAAATCTCGCTTCCCAGGTCCTCCTCGCCGGCATCCGCCATGAGAAGGGCCTTTCTCTTCTCCGTGGGCTCCGACAGCTTGAGAACCGCCACATCCTTGGCGTAATCATACACCACCAGATAGGCCTCCTCCTGGTCGTTTGCGTCAAACATCACGTAGAGCTGGCCGCCGCCCAAGGCCTCCCCGGCCAGTATGTATTCCTCCACCACGTGGCAGTTGGTGATGATGTACTCCGGATTCTTTCCCTCCTCGCCGATGAAAAAGCCGGTTCCCCTCCAGTATTCCATCTTGCCGCTGCTGTCCGGAGCGCCGGAGTAAATGAGAACCACGCCGTCCAGAACGCTGGAATCAAACGCAGCAAAGGCCGGCACGGCGAATGCCAGTGTCAACACAAGGGCCAGCGCCGCCGCCTTCACGGACCGGGCTATTTTACAAAGTCTTTTCATAATCATGCTGCCTCTCTTTCTGAAAATATCGTATGTTATCGGTAGGCAATCAGAATGCCTGTGTAATTATCCTGCTCTAAAATCTGCTTTTCCAGCACCATGGTCTCCAGCAGGGCGCAGCCTGCGTCCGGCTCCAGACTCATGGCCTCCTTAAGCTCCGGCGGGCTTAACACGCCGCTGATGCCGTCTGAGCACAAAAGCAGCACATCCCCCCGCCTGAGATGCCAGGGCCGCAGGTTCAAGTCCACCTCCTTTAAATGGTCGATGCCCACAAAGGAGGTGAGACGCCGGGCATCTATGTCAAGCTCCGCCCGGCTCCTGTCAATGGTCTCTTCGGCCAGCTCCCGGGCATAGAGCTGATTTAAGTAGGTGTGCTCCCGGTTTAATTGAAACACGCCCCCGTTCCGCATAAGAAAAATGGCGCTGTCGCCCACACTGACCCAGTGGAGAAGATTTTCCCTGATATGCACCGCTATCAGCGTGGTGCCGCTCATGCCGCCGAACTGCCCAAACACCTGCTCGCTTGCGGCAAATGCCCCGGCATACAGCCAGTTGGGCGCAGGCGGCTCCCCCTCCCAGTCCGCGAAGCGCTGGGTGAGGGTGTCCACCGCGCACTGGCTGGCGTACTCTCCGCCTGCCATGCCTCCCATGCCGTCGGCCACCACCGCAAGAAGGCCCTGCCGCTGCTGCCCCTCCGGGTCCGAGGAGTTGCGCACGGCAAAGGAGTCCTCCTGATGCTCCCGGCCTCCGATGCCCTGGATATTTCCCACCCGCAGCACTGGCGGGGCCGCCTCCTGGTCTGTGGGAGGCTCTCCGGACTTCTCCCTGCCAGCTGGGCCGGCGCCTTCCCCTGCTTCGGGCTGTCTCTCTCTGGGGGCTGCTGCGTCCTTCCGGGAAGATGCATCCTCCCGGGCGTCCGCCTCCTGCCGCTCCGCCGCCCCTGCGGCCCGGCTCCGGCCAAACAGCCTGTCAAAGAATCCCATCAATCCTCCTCCTTCTTCCAGGTAAACTGCTCCCCGCACAGGGGAACGAAAACCAGCTTTGTCTCCCCGAAGTCAATCAGGTCATAGGCCTTAAGGGGCATGGGAGAAAACACTTCCTCGTCATTGAGATACACAATATTTCTCCCCTCGCCGGGAAGGAGGTTGAAGCGGTTGTTTTTCTCGCTGTAGCTGATTTTAGCGTGGTTTTCCGAAGAAATTTTCAAATCCCCGGTGATGACAATGTCCATCCGGTCTCCCCGGCCGATGGAGTTGATGCCGCCCCGGATGGTGTAGCTCTTTCCCCTGCTGGGACCCTCCACGCAGGCAAGCCACCCTACCACCGGGTCAAAGCCCATCTGGGACTGCATCATGCCCACGGTCCTTCCGCCCTCCGCCACGGTGACGCCGCCCGCAAAGGGTGAGGCAGGTGTGCCCTGGACACCCCAGCCCTTGGGGGGCATGGTTTTCTGGGCCGCAGTCACCGGCGTGGCCTGAGGACTCCAGCCCTTCGGGGGCATGGTTTTCTGTGATGCAGTCACCGGCGTGCCTGTCATGCCGGACAGGGGCGCGGTCTTCTGGGGAGCTGTCACCGGCGTCCCCGTGACAGGGGCTGTGCGCTGGGCTGCAGTCACCGGCGTGCCGGACATGCCGGGGCCGCCCTGGGCTCCCGCAGCCTGGTCCGAGGCCAAGCTGCTCCCCTGGAAGGGCCGGATGGGGGCTGTCCGCCCGGCGGAGGCCACGATGATACGCTTGTTTGTATTGCAGTAGGGGCAGGCGGGGTATTTGTCCGGGTCGTAGAGATGGCCCCGTCCGCATTCAATTTGTGCCATTTTGATTCCTCCTCATGTTTTATGCAGCCGTTCGCACGGCGGGGCTCTTATTGTCCGCCGTCTGAACGGTTAATATCCTCGATTGACCACCGCCACATGGTCCACCGGCGACCAGTCCGTGATACTGTCCGGGTCGCTGATAGTGAGCGTCTGCAGGTTGGAAAGCGGCGCAAGGGCGGAAAGGTCCGTCAGGTTCCTGATATGAAGCTCTAAGCTGGCCAGATTCGTGAGTCCGGAAAGGGGCGACAAATCCGATGCGGTCACATGGTCGTTCTGGTCCGTGGCCACATAGAGCGTCCGCAGATTCGTCAGGTTCGCCAGGGGCGATAAATCCACCCGGTCCCCCACAGGGCGCACCCGCACAGCCAGGGACTGAAGGTTGGTCAGCCCGGAAAGGGGCTCCAAGGAATCCGCGGCCCCGTCCACCATGCCGCCGTTTGAGGCGGACAGGTTTCGCAGGTTCGTGAGGTTCCGGAGGGGCTCAAAGCTCCTTGCCCCGCAGTCTATGTCCAAATCCGTCAGCTTTGTCAGCCCCGCCAGCCCTTCTATGCTGTAGGGTATGCTCTGGCTGTGCATCGGCAGGCGCAGGATTTCCAGGTTGGTCAGGTTCTTTAGCGGGTCCACATCGGTATAGGTGGCATTGTCTCCATAAAAATTCGCCTCCCGCAGCGCGGTAAGGTTTTCTATGCCGGCAAGGCTCTTCAGACCGTCGGCGTCAAAGCGCAGGGTCTCCAGCTTTGTCATCCCCGACAGGGCCGATAAGTCGTCCGCGTAGAAATTCCCCCGAAGCTGCAGGTCGCACATCTCGGTCATGCCCGCAATGCCGGAGATATCTGTCAGACCATTTCCATCCACCCGCAGCTCCGTAAGCTTTGTGAGCCCGGAAAGGGGCGAAAGGCTCTCCGCTGTCACGTTCCCCATGAGCCGCAGAACCCGCAGCTCCGTAAGGCCGGAGAGAATGGACAGGTCAAAGGCATTGTTGAGAACCAAATCCAGACGTGTGAGGCCTGTGAGCCCGGAGATAGGGCCAAAATCCTGGATGCTTGTGGCCGGAGGCGTATTACTCCACTCCCCTGTGATGGAGAGGCGGGTCAGGCTCGTAAGGCCTGCAATCGGCGTCAAATCCGTAATCCCCGAGGGACAGGGAAGCGTAAGCTCCTCCAGCTCGGTCAGCTCCGCCAGGGGGCTGATGTCGGAGATGGCGCTGTTGTTCTCCATAATCAGCTTCTTTAAGCCCTTCATCTGCCCGATGCTTATGAGGTCCGCGTCCGTCAGGTTCCTGCCCGTGAGGTCCAGCTCCATCAATGCCGTGCTGTACTCCTGCCCGGCGATGGTGACCTTGGGAGCCAATGCCTCGGCCACAGGATTCGCGCCGCCGCTCTCTCCCGCTGCCGCGCCGCCCGTTCCAAGGCCGCCGCCCACAAAGGAGCCTACGGCGAATACCACAGCGGCCGCAGCGATTCCTCCGATGACGAGGGGCAGGCGGCGCTTCGCTCCCCTCCGGTTTTTGGCCCCCGCCTGGCTCCCATGGCTGCCGTCCGCGCCGGGGCGGTCCGGGCCTGCGGCATTCGGCTGGCTGCCGTCCGCCTGGCCAGCGCCTGGATATCCCGATGCCGGCCCTCCGCCCGACTCCCCGGGAAGCTCCACCATCCGCTGATTCTCAATAGCATCCAGAAACTCTGCCGCTGTCTGGAACCGGTCCTCGGGCTGTACTGCCAAGCCCTTTAAGATGGCCCGCTCCAGGTAGACGGGAATCTCCGCTCCCGCCTGGGAGGGCGGCACCAGCTCATCGTGGTCCAGCCGCTCCAGGGACTCCGGCGGCAGATACCCGGTGATGGCCGCGTAAAGGCAGGCCGCGCAGGAATACACGTCGGTGTAAGGGCCCTGGCGGCCCCGGCGTATGTACTGCTCCTTGGGGGCATAGCCCACCTTGAGGATAACGTCCAGGCTCTTTGACTTATCCCCCAGGCTGTACCGGGCGGAGCCGAAGTCCAAGAGCTTTACATTTCCATCCTTCGTGATGTAGATGTTGTCCGGGGTCACATCCCGGTGGATGAAGCCCTCCGCGTGGACAGCGGTCAGGGCCCGCAGCACGGGAATCATCACATCCAGGGCTTCCTCCACGCTTATCTTACCGCCCGCATTTGCAATATAGGACTTGAAGGAAATGCCCTCGATGTAGTCCATGACAAAGTAGGAGGTGTCATTTTCATCGAAGAAATCCGTCACCCCCGCGATTCCCGGCTGGCCCATGAATTTTGCCAGGGTGCGGGCCTCCTCGTTGAAGCGCTCCGCCCCGTAGGTAAAGTCGTCGTTCCGGGCAGCGGTCATGACAGAAACCGTTGTCCCGATACGGGTGGCAAGCTCGCCGGGCATGTACTCCTTCACTGCCACACGGGCCGCAAGCTTCTGGTCCCAGGCCAGGTAGGTGATGCCAAAGCCGCCCTGGCCCAGCACCCGGCCCACGATATAGCGGCCATTTAAAATCGTGCCTGCCCGGAGGGCCACCGGATACTTGGCGGCATTCTCCTCCAAATCAAAGCCGCAGTAAGGGCAGGGGCCCTTCCCCTGAGGGTTTTCGCCGCTGTCCGGGCGTTCTCTAAAGCAATTATAACAAAGCATGGTATCGTCTCTCTTTACGTTTATTTTTCCGTAACAGTTCACCGGCTTACAATAACATTTCCCGAGCTCTCCACCGTCAGGCTGGGCACATGGTCCAGGGCGGATACGTCCGTGAGCTCCGCCGGGCCATACGTATTGTACGCCTGAATTACGGCGGACTGCAGGCCCGTCAGGGCGCTTAACGGGGAGATATCCGTCAGATTGCGGGCCCACAGCTCCAGGGTGCGAAGCTCCGTAAGGCCCGAAAGGGCGGAGAGGTTTGTCACCGACGGTCCCGCGCTCTCGATTCCCTGGGCGCTGATAAACAGGCTGTCCAGCTTTGTGAGCCCTGAAAGGGGGGTGAGGTCCACGGGCTCGCTGCTGCCGCCCACCATGAGCTCCAGATTGCGAAGCTCCGTGAGGCCGGAAAGCGGCTCCAGGTCGTGATAGCCTATGTTCACTGCATGGCCGGACCGGGCATTCAGGGACTGAAGCTTTGTCAGATTCCGCACCGGCTCCAGGCTCTCCACGCCCCGGTCCAGACGCAGCTCCGTAAGGCTTGTGAGCCCGGAAATGGCGTCCGCATTGTAAGTGGACGTGCATTCTGCGCTACGCATGGGAAGCGTTAAAACGGTGAGGCTGGTCAAATTCCGGAAGGGCTCCAAATCCGTATAGGTGCAGTCGGAGCGGCCGTCCTGGTTAAATACCGCCTCCGTGAGCTTGGTCTTGCCCTCCAGTCCGTGGAAGCTTGCAAGGCCATTTACCTGATAATTCAGGTATTGGAGGCCGTCCATTCCCGCCAAACGGGACAAATCCTCCTCCCGGAAGGTTCCGCTTTCATTGTAAATCTGCAAATCCCGCATCTCCGTCATGCCCTCGATGCCCGCCGCGGTTTTCAGGCCGGACGCGTCATTAATCAACAGCTCCTGCATCTTGGTCAGTCCCTGCAGGGCTGTCAGGTCCTCCGCTGTCACGGTTCCGAACATCCGAAGCGTCCGAAGCTTTGTGAGGCCGGACAGGAAGGATAAATCCTCCAAATTCATCACCACCAAATCCAGGCGGGTGAGGCCGGTAAGCCCAGCCAGGGCGCTAAAATCCGTAAGCTCCGGGTTGGGCTGCACCTCCCCGTCCCGCTCAAAGGTCAGGCGGGTGAGACCGGTAAGCCCCGCCAGAGGCGATAAATCCGTAATGCCCGAGGGCGATGGCAGATAGAGCTCCGAAAGGCCGGTGAGGCCTGCCAGGGGCGTGAGGTCCGAAATCGCGGGATTCTCCCCCAGCCGCAGGATCGTGAGGCCGCTCATCTGGGAAAGATTGATGAGATCCGCGTCCGTCAGATTTTTCCCCGTAAGGTCCAGCTCCGAAAGGGCTGTGCTGTACGCCTCCCCGGCAATGGTGACCTTGGGGGCTGTGTCCGCCGCCAGGACCGCGCCTCCTGCCCCGCCTGCGCTGTCCGAAGCTCCGCCATTTCCCAACGGGCCGCTGCCAGCGCCTCCGTCCGCTGCCGCACCGCCCTGCGCCCCGGCTCCAGCCAGGTGGGCCTTCCCGCCGCCCGGCAGTCCGGCCTTTCCGCCGAACTGGCTGCCTGCGGCAAACAGCAGGATGACTGCGGCGATGCCGCCCAGGATAAGGGGCAGGGGGCGCCGGCTTTTTCTCGTTTTTCCAGCCTCCCGGCCAGGACGGAGGGCATCCTCCGAGGCGGACGCGCCCGCTTTCCCGGCAAAGTCCGCCGCAGCCTGGCCTCCGGGAAGTCCTGCCGCCGCCTGGCTTCCGGGAAGTCCCGCCCCACAGGCTTCCGGAAGCTCCGCCACGGTCTGGCTCTCCAGCGTTTCCAGAAACTGGGCCGCTGTCTGGAACCGGTCCTCGGGCTGCACCGCCAGGCCCTTTAGAATGGCCCTCTCCAGATACAGCGGAAGCTCCACCCCTGCCTGCGAGGGCGGCACCAGCTCGTCGTGGTCCAGCCGCTCCAGGGACTCCGGGGGGAGATACCCAGTGATAGCCGCGTACAGGCAGGCCGCACAGGAATACACGTCGGTGTAAGGGCCCTGGCGTCCCCTGCGTATGTACTGCTCCTTGGGCGCATAGCCCACCTTTAAGATGACATCCAAGCTCTTGCTCTTATCCCCTAAGCTGTAGCGGGCGGAGCCAAAGTCTAAAAGCTTTACATTTCCATCCTTCGTAATATAAATATTGTCCGGGGTCACATCCCGGTGGATGAACCCCTCCCCGTGGACCGCTGTCAGGGCCCGGAGCACAGGAATCATCACATTCAGGGCCTCCTTGGGGCTGACCCGGCCCCCCGCGTTCGCGATGTAGGTCTTGAAGGAGATGCCCTCGATGTAGTCCATGACGAAATAGGACGTCTGATTCTCGTCAAAGTAATCCGTCACGCCCGCAATGTTCGGCTGGCCCATGAACTTTGCCAGGGTGCGGGCCTCCTCCTTAAAGCGCTCCTCCCCGTAAGCAAAGTCCTCTGTCCGCTCCGCCGCCATGACGTAAACCGTGGTTCCCTCCAAGCGGGCCGCCATCTCCCCGGGCATGTACTCCTTCACCGCCACACGGGCGGAAAGCTTCTGGTCCCAGGCCACGTAGGTGATGCCAAAGCCGCCCTGGCCCAGCACCCGGCCCACGATATATCGGTTATTTAAAATGGTTCCGGCCCGAAGGGCCTTGGGATAGGCCGCCTGATTTTCCGCAAGGTCAAAGCCGCAGTACGGGCAGAGGCCTTTCTGCTCGGGATTTTCCTGAAAATCCGGGCGCTCTCTAAAGCAATTGCAGCAGAGGTGCATATTCCGAAAGGGTGCACCGCAATTTTTGCTCCCATTTGCAGACATTTTATAAATATATCCTCCTAAACTTCGCCGTCCTGTAACTATTCAGGCCGGCGTATCTTCTTGCCCGGCCAATGGCCGGACAAGAAGCATCGGAGGTTCCTCCGATGTGAAAACAGAGGCAAAAGCATACCCGCAGGGCACTTTGCTTATAAGCAAGCTTAACGCCTGTTTTTGCCCCTGTTTTCCCGCCGTCCTGAACAGTTACACTGTATCTTATATTGTACCTGATTTTGCGAAAAAAACAATATGCTGGGAGCATAGGGTTTTCTTAGAGCGTGTTTGAAAATTGCTTTCTGCCAGATGTGCGTTCCACTTTGTGGGAGCTTGGGGCCGAATGAAGGAGGCGCAGTGGGCTGCGCTGACTGAATTCGGCCCCAAGATACCGCGAAGTGGGACGTGCAGATGGTAGGAATGAATTTTCAAACACGCTCTAGTCCGTAAGGCTGACTGCGGGCACATGGGCCAAGGGCGTCATATCCTTTGGCTTCTCCCCCCGCACCTTTAAAGTCACGGACGTCAGATTGGACAGACCGGCCAGCGGGGAAATGTCGGGAAGGTTGTCAACCTGCAGTTCCAAGCTGGTCAGGCTGGTTAAATTTGCCAAAGCAGAGAAATTCGCAAGCTGGGAGCGGCCATTGTTGGCAGCGAGCAGCTGCAGGGTGGAAAGCTTTGTCATCCCGGCAAGGGGGGCTATGTCCACCGGCTCCTCCGGATTATTGATGATAATGCCCAGGTGCTCCAGATTGACTAAGCCGGATAGGGGTTCCAGGGACTGAAAGGTGGGCGCCTTGATGGTGGATCCGCTGCGGACATATAAGCTTTGCAGGTTCGTCAAATTTCTAAGGGGCTCCAGGCTTTCGATGCACCGGTCCAGCTCCGCCTCCTTCAGGCTTTTCAGGCCTTCCAGCCCCGCCCCGCTGTAGGCCGCAGGGCAGGCGCCGCTTCGCATAGGCAGATCCAGCACCCGAAGCTTGGACAGATTTTTGAGGGGCTGAAGATCCGTGTAGACCGCCTCTGAGCCGCCCAGGTACAGTTCTTCAAGCTCCGTCAGCTGCTCCAGCCCCTGCAGGCCTGCAAGGCCCTGGGTCCCCACCCGCAGGTGCTTTAAGTGAACCAGACCGGATAGAGGGCGCAAATCTGATACAGAGGATTGGGACTCATCGGAAATATCAAATTCTTCCAGGGCCGTCATGCGCTCCGCTCCCTTAAGGCTTGTAAGTCCCATCAGATCGGCCCGGAAATACCGAAGCTTTGAAAGCCCCGAAAAGGCCGTCAGATCCTCGCAGACCACCGGCCCGAAGATCCGCAGCTCTTCCAGATTTTCCAGGCCGGACAAAAAGGACAGATCCTCCAGGCGGTCCACCTCCAGATCCAAGCTGGTCAGGGACTGCAGCGAGGACAAGGGGGACAAATCCGAAAGATCGCTGGTCTTTTTCAGACGGAGCGTTTTCAGATCCTTCATCTCACCCAGAATTTTCAGTTCCTCCCCGGTCAGGCTGTACTCTGCCAAATCCAACCTTGTCAGCGCCGTGCTGTACTCTTCCCCGGCGATGGTCACCTTGGGAGCCAGCGCCTCCGCCGGGTTTTCAAGGTTTTCTCCCTGGGCCATTATCCCTTCCGCCCCGGGCGTCCCTGTTCCCCGAATCCCCCCGCCATTTCCCAGAAGGGAGCCTGCCAGGAAAGCCGCCGCCACAGCCGCTGCAGCAATCCCGCCCATAATGGGAATTCGGAGACTTTTTTTCTTCTTCTCCAGCTCGGTGGGCGGCTGGCCCGCCTTCTGACCGGCATCCGCCTGCCCGGCATCTCCACCCGGCAGCTCCACCACTCTCTGGCTCTCCAGCGCCTCCAAAAACTCTCCCGCTGTCTGGAAACGGTCCTCAGGCTGCACCGCCAGCCCCTTTAGGATGGACCGCTCCAGATACAGCGGAATCTCCGCCCCCGCCTGAGAGGGAGGCACTAGCCCATCGTGATCCAATCGCTCCAGGGACTCCGGCGGCAGATACCCGGTGATGGCCGCATACAGGCAGGCTGCGCAGGAATACACATCCGTGTAGGGGCCCTGGCGGCCCCGGCGGATATACTGCTCCTTGGGCGCGTAGCCCACTTTCAGGATGACGTCCAGGCTCTTTGACTTATCCCCCAGGCTGTACCGCGCGGAGCCGAAGTCTAAGAGCTTTACGTTCCCGTCCTTGGTGATGTAGATGTTGTCCGGGGTCACATCTCGGTGGATAAATCCTTCTGCATGGACGGCAGTCAGGGCGCGGAGCACAGGAATCATCACGTCCAGGGCCTCCTGCACGCTCACCTTCCCGCCCGCATTGGCGATATAGGTCTTAAAGGAAATGCCCTCGATGTAGTCCATGACAAAGTAGGAGGTGTCGTTCTCGTCGAAATAGTCTGTCACCCCCGCGATGTTCGGCTGGCCCATGAACTTGGCAAGGGTTCTGGCCTCCTCCCGGAACCGCTCCCCGCCATATGTAAAATCCTCCGCCCGGCTCTCCATGGCCACGGAAACCGAAGTCCCGATTCGGGCGGCAATCTCGTAG
This sequence comes from uncultured Enterocloster sp., assembly GCA_944384065.1. Taxonomy (GTDB): domain Bacteria; phylum Bacillota; class Clostridia; order Lachnospirales; family Lachnospiraceae; genus Enterocloster. The sequence goes on from CALWRY010000217.1 coordinate 16,520, forward strand.
GGCATGTACTCCTTCACCGCCACCTTGGCGGCAAGCTTTTCATCCCAGGCCAGATAGGTGATGCCAAAGCCGCCCTGTCCCAGGACGCGGCCCACGATGTAGCGGTTATTTAGGACGGTGCCCGCCCGCAGGGCTGCCGGGTATTTTTTCGCATTCTCCTCCGGGTCGAAGCCGCAGTAGGGGCAGGGGCCGCCCGCAGAAATCCCCCCAGGGCCCGGCATTTTCCCGGGGCCCTGCCCGCCTGGAAAGCCGGGCAGCTCCCGGAAGCAATTATAGCAGAATGATTTCTCTTGAAGCTCCATCTTATCTCCTTCTATCGATACTCAATGCTAATATTGGAAACCTGGGTAAGCGGCGAGGCATCCAGCTGGTTTCTGGCCCCCATGATGGTCAGGCTCTTTAAATTGGGAAGTCCCGCAAGAGGCGACAGGTCCCGGATGGACGCCGCATTGTAAATCGCGAGGGAGCGCAGGCTGCTTAACCCGGATAAGGGCGATAAATCACTGACTTTCAGGTTCCGTATGGTCAGGCTGGTCAGGTTCGTCAGTCCCGCCAGGGGAGCAAGACTGTCATACTCTTTGGAGTCGCTGGATGAGTACCCGTCGTAGGTCAGATCCAGCTGCCTAAGCTCGGTGAGGCCCGATAAGGGGGTAAGATCCGTCACATTGCTCCCGGTGCGCAGAGAGCGCAGACCGGTCAGGCCGGAAAGAGGCGTCAGGTCAATGCCCACATTTTCCTTGCATCCCGGTATTTCCAGGGTCTGAAGCTCGGTGAGCCCGGAGAGAGGCGTCAGGTCGGTAACCGCTGTGTCGCCCGACAGCACAAAGCTCTTTAACTGGCTCATCCCGGAAAGGGGTGATAAATCGGAGATTCCGTCCGCATACAGGTACAGATCCTCCATCTGGGTCAGCCCCGCCAGGGCGGATAAATCGGGGATGCTCCAGACCGCTTCCTGGTCGCCCCTAAGCTGGAGCCGTTTCAGCTTTGTGAGACCTTTCAGAAAATCCAGCTGGGATGCGGGGCTGCTCACCTGGATTTCCAGCTGTTCCAGATTCGTCATCCGGGCCAGGGCTTCAAAATCCTCTTCCCCCAGGTCCGCATTCTCCAGCCTAAGCTCCCGCAGGGCGGTGCTGTAGCTCTCCCCGCAGATAGTCACCTGCGGGGCGGTGGCTTCCTCCAGCGCTCTGCTTTCCTGGGGAGACAAGGCTTCCTGGCCGGGCTCTGCCGCATCTCGGTCACCGCCCGCCCCTTCTATCTCACGGGTGCTGCCCGTCCCTTCCGCCGTCAGGCGGGACTCTGCAGAGCCCGGTTTTCCAACCACCACAAAAAGAACGGCCGCCAAAGCCACAGCGGCGGCCCCGCAGCCAGCGGCCAGAAATAGGCGGGATTTCTTTTTCCCTCCAGGCCGTTCGGATGTATGCTGCGCGGATCCGGGCTGCCTGGATGCGGGCTGTCCGGCAGCCGTCTGCCCTGGCCCGCCGCCTAGACCCCCTAGCTCTCCGCCTGGAAGCCCCGACCGTCTCCCCGGACTCCCTGCACCGCCGTCTGGAAGCTCCACCGTCTGCTGGCTCTCCAGGACTTCCAAAAACTCTCCCGCTGTCTGAAACCGGTCCTCGGGCTGCACCGCCAGTCCCTTCAGGATAGCCCGCTCCAGATACAGGGGAATCGCAGCGCCCATCTGGGAGGGGGGAACCAATGTATCCCCGTCAAGCCGCTCCAAAGATTCCGGGGGCAGATATCCGGTGATGGCCGCGTAGAGACAGGCGGCGCAGGAGTACACGTCCGTGTAAGGGCCCTGGCGGCCCCGGCGGATATACTGCTCCTTGGGCGCATAACCCACCTTCAGAATAACATCCAGGCTCTTTGACTTATCCCCCAGGCTGTACCGGGCGGAGCCAAAGTCCAAGAGCTTCACATTTCCGTCCTTTGTGATATAGATGTTGTCCGGCGTCACATCCCGGTGGATCAAGCCCTCCCCGTGAACCGCCGACAGGGCACGGAGCACGGGAAGCATCACATCCAGGGCCTCCTTCGGGCTGACCCTTCCGCCCGCCCCCGCAATGTAATTCTTAAAGGAAATGCCCTCGATATAGTCCATGACGAAATAGGAGGTCTCATTTTCGTCAAAATAATCCGTCACCCCGGCGATATTGGGCTGCCCCATAAATTTGGCCAGAATCCGGGCCTCCTCCCGGAAGCGCTCCTCCCCGTAGGCAAAGTCCTCCCTGCGGGCCGCAGAGCGGGGCACAACCCGCGCCCCATCCGCCCGGACAGCCATCTCGCCGGGCATGTACTCTTTCACTGCCACCTTAGCCGCAAGCCTCTCATCCCAGGCCAGGTAAGTGATGCCAAATCCGCCCTGGCCC
>CALWRY010000218.1 GCA_944384065.1 uncultured Enterocloster sp.
TCACTGCCACCTTAGCCGCAAGCCTCTCATCCCAGGCCAGGTGAGTGATGCCAAAGCCGCCCTGGCCCAGCACCCGGCCAATCCGGTAGCGCCCCTTTAAAATAGTACCCTCCCCCAGGGCCGCCGGGTATTTCCCTGCATTTTCCTCCAAGTCAAAACCGCAGTAGGGACAGGGGCCCTTGGCGCCGGGATTTTCCAGAAGATCCGGGCGCTCTTTAAAGCAATTGAAGCAAAGATTCCTTCCTGGTTCACTCATCGAATGGTTCCTCCTGTAATCTTCTCGCCGTTCACCTCCCCATTTTCCAGGTTGGGAAGCCCCAAAAGAGGGGTTATATCCGTCACCTGGGGCATGGACAAAGTCAATGACCGCAGGTTCGTCAGCCTGGAAAGAGGGCACAAATCCAAAATATAATTGTTCCGCAGCTCAAGCTCCGTGAGGCTCGTCAGGGCGGACAAAGGCTCCAGGGAGTCAAATTCGTCCCCTCCGACGGAGGTGGGATCCGACAGATCCAGGCTTTTCAGATGGGTGAGGCCACGCAGCGGCTCCAAATCCTGGATGTTGCAGCCCATCCGCAGGGATTCCAGGCTGGTCAGGCCGGATAGGGGGGAGATATCCACCGCCTGCTGAAACTGATTTCCCGGCATTTCCAGCTCCTTTAAATGCTTCATACCCGAAAGGGGGCTGTAATCCGTCACGTAGTTCTCCGCCCGGATCCGCAGGGATTCCAGCTGAGTCATACCAGATAGGGGGGACAGGTCGGATATGACGGCAATCTTTAAGTAAAGCTCCTTTAAATTCACCAGGGAGGACAGGGGCGTGATGTCTTCCGCCAACCCCAAGCTGCTGTCGGGGTCTGTCAGGGCCAGATCCTCCAGCTGGGTCAGCACGGAAAGAGGGGACAAATCTTCAATATTCGCCGACGGCAGATGGAGGACTCTTAAATGAGACAGGCCGCTTAACGGGGTCAGATCCGAAATGTCCTGGTTCCCCGCAATGTCCCCGGAAAGGCGCAGCTCTTCCAGATTGGCAAGGCCGGATAAGGGGGATAAATCGGTCATCTCATTTCCCCGCAAATCAAGCTCCAACAGGTTGGTCATCTTTTCCAGGCCCTGAAGATCCGCGTCCCCCAGGCCCTGCTGGCGCAAATCCAGGCGGGTCAGGCTGGTGCTGTAGTCTTTGCCGCCGATGGTTACCGTCTCCCCGGCCGGCGTTCCCGGAAGTCCCCCAGCGCCCTGCTGCTCCTGGGATACCGCCGTCCCGGCGGCAGGCTTCTCCCCTGGCCCTCCCATCATAAGAACCACGGCGGCCGCCGCAGCCAGGACCGCTGCGGCCCCGCCTGCAAACAGATAGTACGCCTTCTTTTTCCTGGGCGGCGCGGCTTCTTCTGAAAGCTCCGGCCCACTCCCCGCAGGCTCCGCCGCCGTCGGGTTCTCAATAGCCTCCAAAAAATCCGCCGCCGTCTGGAACCGGTCTTCGGGCTGCACCGCCAGCCCCTTTAAAATGGCCTGTTCCAGATAGAGGGGAATCTCCACCCCCGCCGCAGAAGGCAAAACCAGATCGTCGTGGTCCAGCCGTTCCAGGGATTCCTGCGGCAGATATCCGGTGATAGCCGCGTACAGGCAAGCCGCGCAGGAATACACGTCCGTGTAAGGGCCCTGGCGGCCCCGGCGTATGTACTGCTCCTTGGGCGCATAGCCCACCTTTAAAATTACGTCCAGGCTCTTTGACTTATCTCCCAGGCTGTAGCGGGCGGAGCCGAAGTCCAAGAGCTTCACATTTCCATCCTTTGTGATATAAATATTGTCCGGCGTCACATCCCGGTGGATCAGGCCCTCGCTGTGGACCGCTGTCAGGGCCCGCAGCACGGGAATCATCACGTCCAGCGCCTCCTGCACGCTCACCCGGCCGCCCTGGTTCGCGATATAGGTCTTAAAGGAAATGCCCTCGATATAGTCCATCACAAAATAAGAAGTACCGTTTTCGTCAAAGGAATCCGTCACTCCTGCGATATTTGGCTGGCCCATGAACTTTGCCAGGGTGTGGGCCTCCTCCTGAAACCGTTCCAGGCCGTAGGCAAAGGCCTCCTGCCGGTTTTCCGCCAGCACAGAAACCGTCTGATCCTTCAGCCGGTCGGCCAGCTCGCCGGGCATGTACTCCTTCACCGCCACCTTGGCCCTCAGGCTTTCGTCCCAGGCAACATATGTAATTCCAAATCCGCCCTGGCCCAGCACCCGGCCCACGATATACCGCCGGTTTAAAACGGTTCCGGCTTTTAGGGCCGTGGGATACTCTTCAAGGTTTGCTTCCAGGTCAAAGCCGCAGTACGGGCATGGGCCTTTCCCCTCGGGATTTTCCAGAAAGTCCGGGCGTTCGCGGAAACAGTTGAAACAGATGCGCATTTCATTTGCGGGTATTTCATTCGCAGGCATATTATAAAAATCCTCCCATTTCGGTGTGTCACAGTCCGTCCAGTTTCTTGCTCCGGATGGTGATCACCACCGAGCTGTAGCTGCTGGAATTAGTTACAAAGTCGCTTCTAATTTTCAAACTTCTCCCTACCTTTCTGGTACGTTTTATTTCCGCGGGGGTTTTGACTGTAGTTTCTCCGTTTTCTTTCCGCTGAGCGGCGTTGTCCGTTCCGCCCGGCCGCAGAATACGATCTCCGGCATCAAGGGGCATCCGCCCAGACACAGCTCCCGCTGCCTGCAGTCCGGACACGCGCCGCTCAAATGGGCCCGGAATCGCCAAAAGGTCTCGCTGTTCCAGGCATCCTGGATACCCATGCCGGGGCCCAACTGAACCTGATACCGGCTCTCCTGGTCAAAGCTGCAGGGGGTCATCCGCATATCTGGGGCGATATAGCAGCTGAACCGCCCAGCCTCGCAAGGATCCAGGGACTCCGGCAGGATATGATGGCAGAATTGCAGCGTCCCCGGAACATTGCAGGAGTCCAGTCCCACCTTAAAGAAATGCTGCTCCTCCAGCGCGAGGAAAAACTCCCTGGTGCGCGGGTCGTCCACCGGCAGAACATTGTCCTGGGTTCCCTGTCCCGCCGGCTTGTGCAGCAGAAAAATAACCGCGTTGATGCCTTTGGGAAAGTCCTGCTCCCGCAGGCGGCGGATGGCCTCATCCACACTGTTTTGGCCCAGGACATAGTGGATGTTGGTGCGCACCCCAGCGTCCAGCAGCATCTGAATGGCCCGCAGGGTGTAGTCATTGCGATACCAGCTCACCGCCACCGCGCCGCAGTACCGGGCGCACAGCTCTACAGCCTCCTCCGTCAGTCCAAAGCCCGACGTTGTAAAATTGGGAACAATCGCATGCTCCCGGCACATGGATAAAAGCTCCCCAAAGCGCTCGTGCATATCCGGGTCTCCCCGGCCGCCCAAGGCGAACTGGTTCACCTTGCCGCTGCACTGCCGGACGATCTTAGAAAAATCCTCCAGGGTCATGTTGGGGGCCTCGATATCCCGCCCGCTTTGATAACAGCCGATTCCGGCCTTTGCGCACAGCCCGGCGCGCCCGTGGGCGCAGTGCCCCATAATGCCCACGTCGATCAGATGCGGAAACGACGCCATAAACGGGTCTTTTCCCGTGTCCCGTCCGTGTTCGATAATACCGGTACGGAGATAGGCCCCGCTCTCATCATCAAATACGGAAATAAAGGAATATTTCGGATCTACTCTGGTATGTCTCATAGCCTCTTTCCTGCCTGTTCAAAAACAGGTGCCGCCTCCTTTTTGCTCCAAATCTGAATGTTTCTTTATCTGCACTGCTCTTGTAAATTTTTTAAAAAGGCCTAATAATCGCTCACCTGGATATCAGGCACCTGGGTTAAAGCCGAGGTATCGATCCCCTGCGGGGCTGCCGATATCTTCAGGCTTTTCAGGTTCGGAAGGGCGGCAAGGGGCGTCACATCCGTTATGGATATTCCATTGTGAATCGTCAGCGACTGAAGGTTCGTCAGTCCCGATAAGGGGGAGAGGTCGCTCACATGCTGATTTCGAATGGTAAGGTACTGCAGCTCTGTAAGCCCCGCAAGGGGCTCCAGGCTGTCATACTCTACATTATCCGAAGTGGATCCAAAACCGCCCTGATCCAGTTCCAGCTCCCGCAGATGGGTGAGCCCAGCCAGAGGCGACAAGTCGATTATATTGCACCCGGTTCTCAAAATCTGAAGATTCTTCATCCCCGCCAGGGGCGTCAAATCAAGGCCCTTTGTCCCGTCGCCCCCCGGAACATCCAGACATTCCATCTGGGTCAGACCCGAGAGAGATGCGAAATCCGTGTCATAGCGCTTTCCGTTGACGTCAATTGTCAGCGTCTTTAGCTCCGTCAGTCCGGAAAGAGGCGACAGATCCTGCACAAACGGGCAGCCGAGATCCCCGCGAATTTCCAAGCTCTGCAGATGAACCATGTTCTCCAATCCCCGCAGGCTTTGAATGCCATAGCTGTCCAGCCTGAGCTCCTGGAGATTGGTAAGATTTTTCAGCCCGGTTAAGTCTTCCGCCGTGACCTTCTTCAAGAGCTTCAGCACTCGCAGCTGGGTCAGCCCCGATAGAGGAGACAAATCCTCCAGCTCCCCTTCCTCTATCACCAGACGCTCCAATGCGTCCAGATCCGCCAGCGGCGTCAGGTCGGGAATCCCGCTGCTCCCGTCCAGCGTCAGGTTTTTCAGGCTGCGCATCTGTCCCAGGCTGGTGAGATCCGCGTCCGTCAGGCTCTGTCCCGACAGATCCAAATTATCCAGATCCGTGCTGTATTCTGTTCCCGCGATGGTCACCTTAGGGGCCTCTGTCTCTGCCGCGAAAGCCCCTGCGGCCGCGCCTTCGCCTGCCGCCCCGGAAACCTCCCTTGGGCTGCCTTCCCCTGGCTGCCTTCCGCCGCCGCCAAAAACAGAGCCCAGGATAAATACCGCCGCTGCCGCCGCCGCGATCCCTCCGGCCATAAGGGGGCTTACCTTCTTCCTGCCCGTCTTTTCTTCCTTTAATGGCGCGGGAGCCTCCACCACCTGCTGGCTCTCCAGGGCCTCCAAAAACTCTCCCGCTGTCTGGAACCGGTCCTCGGGCTGTACCGCCAGGCCCTTTAAGATAGCCCGCTCCAGGTAGAGCGGAATCTCCACTCCTGCCGCAGAGGGCGGCACCAGCTCATCGTGGTCCAGACGCTCCAGGGACTCCGGAGGCAGATACCCGGTGATGGCCGCGTACAGACAGGCGGCGCAGGAATACACGTCGGTGTAAGGGCCCTGGCGTCCCCTGCGTATGTACTGCTCCTTGGGGGCGTAGCCCACTTTCAGGATGACGTCCAGGCTCTTTGACTTATCTCCCAGGCTGTACCGGGCGGATCCGAAGTCCAGAAGCTTTACATTTCCATCCTTTGTGATATAGATGTTGTCCGGCGTCACATCCCGGTGGATAAAGCCCACAGCATGCACTGCGGTCAGAGCCCGCAGCACGGGAATCATCACATCCAGGGCTTCTTGGGCGCTGACCTTGCCGCCTGCATTGGCGATATAAGTCTTGAAGGAAATACCCTCGATGTAGTCCATGACAAAATAGGACGTGTCGTTCTCGTCGAAATAGTCCGTCACTCCCGCGATATTCGGCTGCCCCATAAATTTGGCAAGGGTCTTGGCCTCCTCTTTAAACCGCTCCGCCCCGTAGGTAAAATCCTCTGTGCGGCTCTCCACCGCCACGGAAACCGTGGTGCCGATTCGGGCGGCGATCTCATTTGGCATATACTCCTTCACCGCCACCTTAGCGGAAAGCTTTTCATCCCAGGCCAAATAGGTGATGCCGAATCC
>CALWRY010000219.1 GCA_944384065.1 uncultured Enterocloster sp.
GGGCCAAATGAAGGAGGCGCAGTGGGCTGCGCTGACTGAATTTGGCCCCAAGATACCGCGAAGTGGGGCGTGCAGATGGCGGGAATGAATTTTCAAACATGCTCTAGTGCCCTCTCTTCTCTTAACCGATTCGCTGAACCTATTATAGCGGACATATAGAGAAAAAACAAGAGGATTTAACCCAGCCGCGCATGTACCACCATGCGCCGTCCTGCGCCGTGGCAGGTGTACAGCGTGATCACCCGGTCCCCCTCGCCCGGCAGGATGCCGGTGTCATAGAGAGAAGCCTCTGCCGCCTCAGCCAGATACTCCGCCTGCTCCTCCGGTGTCTGCGGGCTCCTGCAGGGACCGCCGTCGTTGTCCCCCACAATCCGGCAGGAAAAAACCGGACACTCCAGCCAACGGCCCTGGCTGTAAATAGAAAGAACCGGATTTTCTTCCCAGAAATCCCTGTCCGCGTACCGCTTCAGCTGTCCGAACATGGATCCGTCCTTCTGATTATGCCCGTAAACCACGGTGTTAAAGGACAGGAGGGGCGTCTGCCCGCTGTCTATAAAGAGAGCGCCTGCGGCCTGCTCCGACCGGTCAAAGGCGTGATCCAGGTAATAAAGAGGATCCTCCCCCTGCACAATCGGATAGTCAATGTCCGTTCCGGGGATGCGCAGCCACAGCCTGTAGTCCGGATTTAACCGCCGCAGGGAGGCCTCGTCGATGTCTCCCGCATTCTCCGCTTTTTCCGTTTTTTCTGATACTTCTGGGTTTTCTGAGTTTTCTTCCCCATAGGCCAGAGTCCGGAGATCCCCATACAGTTCCCGCTCCTGGCGGTAGGATCGCATATAGCCTAAAAACACGGCGCCGCTTCCAATGCCTGCGGCCAGGAACAGGCATACGCCTGCGGCCAAAATCGGCCTTCTGTTCCGGTTTTGGTCTTGGTTTTGGTCTTGGTTCTGGTTTTGCTTCCTTTTTTTGCTCCGGCCCCGCAGCCAGCTTCCCACGAGAAGGCTGGCCGTGCCCGCTGCCAGGATGGCCGTGATAAGAAAGAGGGCCTTCCCGCCTCCCCCTGGCCTTCCCGGGGAGGCGGCATCCGTAAGGCGCATCCCGGAGGAAGGGGTGCCGGAATGAGCGTCCCCTGCATAGGCGGTGCTTGCATGGGCGGCGCCTGCGTGGAAGGCATCTGCATAGGCAGCTGTGCCGCTTTCCGCAATCGTCCCCTCATATACCGCCACGCAGTCCCGCAGCCGCCGCTCCCCCTCCGCCAGGATCCGAAGGCTCCCATCCGGAGCTTCCTCACATGTAAGCGACAAAATCCGGTACGCCGCCGGGTCCAGGCCGCTCTCCATAAGTATGCGCTCTCCAAGGTCCTGCTGTTCTGCAGGCATGCGCCCCGAAGCCTCTGCTCCGGGAAGCTCTTCTGCTCCGGGAAGCCCCTCCGGCCCGGGAAGCCCCTCCGGCCCGGGAAGAGCCTCCGATCTGGGAAGCTCCTCCGCTCTGAGAAGCTCCTCCGCCCGGAGAAGCGTCCCGCCCAGGAGGTAATAGTCCGCCTCCTGCTCCTTTAGGGTCAGCTCCATAGAAAAATCCGGGCTCCACCGCTCATGGGTCCACGTGAATCCAGCGAGGGGGAGGAGAACCTCCTCCTCCCGCCCCGTGTCCTCATCCGTCACCGGAATCCAGGCCCGCTCCGGCGGCTGTTCCTCCCCCTCCAGGTCCGTATATTCGACCTTCTGGGAGATATAGGAGGCGCGTGGCTCTGCCTGGGATGTCTCAATCCCAGACGGCGGCACTTTTCCGGTCTCCGCCCGTACCGTCCCGGAGGACAGACCTGCGGCCAGAAGAACAAGCGCTAAGAAAAACTCCCACTTTTTAACGGTCCTTCTTCTGCTGCGCCCCCTCCGGGCGCTCTGTCCGTCTCTGTCTCTCTTCATCAGCAGGTACAGGCATACGCCCGCCGCAGCCAGGCAGCAGACCGCGCAGGCCGCAGCCTCCCACACCGGCGCATTATCCCCGGTACGGAACAGCCTTCCGTCCTCTGAGCGGAAAATTCCGTCTCCGAACCGGTCCTTTACGGTGTAGGAGCCGGTAATTCTTCCGATTATCTGCGGGGTCTTGAAATTATAGACCACTGTATTTCCCAGGGCCCGTCCCCGCTCGTCCACGGTGAAGGAATAGACTGTCTGGGAAATCTCATAGCCCTCCGGCGCCTCCTTCTCCCGGATGGTATAGGTTCCCGCCCCCGGCGGATAGAACATGAGGATTCCATCGGAACCAGTGCGGCCCTCAAAGACCTCCTCCCCGCTCTCTCCCTGCCAGGAAATGGCCAGAAGCGCGCCCTCCAGGGGCTCGCCGGTGGTTCCGTCCTTCTTATAAATAGGCACCTCCATCCGGCTGTTTGTAATCGCATACACGCCCTTTGCCGCTCCCGGGCCGTCCACTGTGAAGCTGTACACATTCCGGTGCACCGCATAGCCCTCCGGGGTCCTTGTCTCCGCCATGGTGTAGGTTCCCGTCCCCGGCCTTGCGATGCGGATGGTTCCGTCCGGTCCGCTGACCGCCCGCTCTATTACCTGCCCTCGGGTGTCATACACCGTAAATTCCGCGCCGGCCAAAACATTTCCGCCCAAATCCGTCTTCTTAAAGAGCAGGTAGGAGGGCTCCGGACCGTCGTCCCCTCCGCCGCCTCCTCCGCCTCTGTGAACTATCTCTGTATTCTGGTAGGCAAAGGTCTGTATCTCAGTGGAATCCAGGATTTGGATTTCCCTGTCATCCCCCCGCTCATAGCCGGAGGGGGCTTCCAGCTCCCGGATGATATAGGCCCCCGGCTCCAGTCCATAGAATGTCTGGCCCTCGTCGGCCCGTGAGGTCCACTCTCCCACCGTCTGGCCGCTGTCCTTTCGAATCAGCTGCAGTCTGGCGCCTCCTAGAAGAGTCCCAGCAGAATCCGAGGTCTTCTCAATTTTCACAATCACGGAGAAATTCTCCATCACGATTCTGGGCACCTCTGTCATCCCGTCCTCTATGGTGAAAGAAATGGGCTCTGCCAGCACGTGAACGCCCTCCGGGGTCTTCACCTCCACAAGGCGGTATTCGCCGGCAGCCAGGCCCTTTGCCAGATGGGGCTGCTTCCCTGTGGTCCATTCCTCCGCGGTTTCCCAGAGCTCTCCCTCCTTCCGTTCCAGGCGCAGAAGGGCTCCTTCCAGAAGCTCGTCCGTTCCGCCAAGCCGCTTCTCTGTCTCCACCCGATTGCTGTCATTGGCGGGCTCATAGGTCAGATGGATAACCGCCGTCTTCTCGTCCGCATACTCAAACTGGAATGGGAAGGGCTCCAGGGTCAGCATGTGGTCCGGCGCGGCCTTTGTCTCCGTACACACATAGGTGTAGGCCGCAAAATCCCCCTGGCTGTCCACACAGCCGATGGGTACCGGGTCAAATACCGCCTCCCCATTCTCTCCAGTCACCACGGTCTGGCAGTCAACTCCCAGTGTCTGGTTGGTGAGCACAAATTCCGCCCCGGCAAGCTTTTTCTCCGGGTTATCCGCGTCGCTCTTTATCAGGGTGAGCACGCCGTCCGGAATCTCGTCCTCCATGGTTACCGTCTGCAAAAGCCCGGTATCCGTCACAGTAAAGGCAATATCCACTGCCTGGAGAAAGCCGTAGGGCGCAGTCTCCTCCCGAAGGATGTAATCCCCCGCCGGTATATACTCTATGAGATGGGGCTTTAAATCCCCCATCTGAGAGCCCTCGGGGATATTTCCCGCAGCCGCGTCCTCCTCCTCATACACTCCATCCATACCGCTGACCCAGACGGCCTCCACATCCTGGTACTCCCCATTCTCTGTGGGCTGATGGAGAATCAGCGGCTCCTCTTCCGGGTTTCCCTCCTCGTCCACTGGATAGATGGCGAGTCTTGCCCCGTGCACCTCCTTTCCTCCGGTAATCTCCTCCTTGGAAACAGAGAGCCGCAGGGGGCTGTCCCCCATTTCCGCTGACTGGATTTCTGTGAGATGGCCCACATCCTCCAGCGTTATGAGAATCGGGGCGGCGGTGGCATAGCCGGAGGGCGTCTCCTCCTCCGCAAGCACATAGCTTCCCACCGGCAGATATTCCAGGCGGGTTGTCCCCCGCTCCGTGTAGTACCAGCGGCCCTGAACCGTATTCGGGATAGGCTGGTACTGGTAATCATATTTGACAATGGGATTATTTCCTCCTGCATCCGGTGTCAGACGGCCTGTGGCCGCCACATCCTGGCCATCCCTGTAGGTGGCGCTCCGGAATGTGAAAATCAGGTCCTCCTCACGATAGAGCGGCGTTCCGTCCGCGTCCAGCTGCGGATTTCCCTCCGCGTCCAGAGCGGCACGATACAGGCCCAGCACAGCCGCGCTGTCCTCGTAGAGCACATCTTTATTTTTCGTGTCATACTTGCGGATTTCCAGGGCGGTAAAATCATCCTCCATAGCGAAGCTCTGGACATGGCCAGTCTCCAGCACGTCCACATTTACGGTCTCTGACTGTACATAGCCCTGCGCGTAGGGGCATACTGTCTCCTCCAGCACATAGCGTCCCACAGGCAGGTGGTCAATCCAGTGCGGCTCCGTGGTGGAAATGGGGTTTCCCTCCCCGTCAAATATCTGGTTTCCGTCATCGTCATAGGCATAGCCGCTGACCCAGCCAGCCACAGCCTCCCCCTTCTGGTAACGGCCCTGCGCGTCCAGGATGGGCTCGCCGCTTTCGTCCAGCAGCGCCTTATAAAGGGTCATCTGCGCTCCCTCTATCTCCCTCTGGGTCCGCACATCAAGCTTGGCAAAGGCGGTTCTGGTAAAGGCATCCTGCAAAAAGAACTTCTGCACCTCCTCGGTATCCTCCAGCACAAGGCCCATAAATTCCGCGCGGATATACCCCTGCTCCAGGGGAGCTTCCCACTCCTCCAGGATGTAGGCCCCCACGGGCAGCCGGGCCAGCATATGGGACGCCCCTGCAGTCTCCGGACTGCCGTAGGGGTCTGTGCTGGCATCTGTCACCCAGCTCTCCTCCTTGACCGTCACGTGTCCGTCCTCATAATAGACGGGAAGGCCGTTCTCATCATCCACCGTTCTCTTATCCTCGTAGATGGTCTTTAGGCCGCCGTTTTCCAGCACCTGGATGGTGGAGACCAGCTGCTTTTCCCCTGTCTCATCCACAACATAGGCGATTTTTCTCCCGTAATCATCATAGACGTAGGCCATCCCGCTCTCCCCGTCCACATGGCAGATGGAATTTCCATTTTCATCCAATACGGAAAGCTCTCCCGTAGCCGCATTCTCCCAAAGGGCGAATCCGGCCTGTCCTCTGTCCTCCATCCCATAGGGAATGGCGGAGGCCCTCGGCAGGTCTTCCAGGTCAAAGAAATACAGGTCCACCGGCTCATTTTCTACAGGCACTGCATCCCATATAGAAAGCCTTGCCCCTGTCTCCTCCCTGCCAATCACCTGGATTTCCTTGTGGGCTCCGGTGTTGGAATTGCGGATGCGGACCACCCTTCCATTTTCCCGGAGGACCTCCACCCCCTTATACTGGCCGGGCTCCGTCTCCTCCAGCTCAATGCCTGCAAAGAGCTCCAGCCGGGCACCGGACACGGGCACCGTGAAGCGGATTCCCTTTCCCGTAAAGGTTCCATCCCGCTCGTACAGAGGCTTCACTCCCTCCATGGACTTTAATTCCTGCTCGGTTCCCTCTATTATCTGCTCCCCGTACTGGTCCATGGCCTTGGTCACATAGCCGTACCACTCCTGTGTCTCCTGGTCGTAGGCGATATCCCGCACATCGCCCCGCTCCTCAAGCCGTTCCCTGCGGCCCCGGACCTGATAGATGATGTGGTCCCCGGCATCATTTACCGTGAGCTCCCCCTCAAAGCCGCCGCTCTCCTCTGTGCTTCCCTGGGCATCTGTCTTAAGCAGGCCGTTCTCATTTCCCACAAGGGAATCCCCGTCCTCTGCCTTGCGGATTTCCACCCGGATGGGGTAATCCTGCACAGGAATCTGGCTCACGGTCTCCGTCTCATATTTGCCGGTCTCCCCGGTAACTGGAATGGCGTACTGATAGCGGGACGCCTCCTTTCTCTCCCAGCCCCCGCTGATCCCATCTCCCGGCCGCTCCTCCTCATAATAGGATACGCCGTCGGAATAGATTTCAAAGGCCACCGGGCGGCTCCTTACATACCCCTCAGGGGCTTCCACCTCCACCAGCACATAGGCGCCGGCTCCCAGCGGCGCGTAGGTCTCGATATAGCCCACGGGCCTTTGAACCATCTGCCCGTCAATCTCCACCTCCTGGAGCGTGGAATAGGCCATGAAAATGCCCCTCTCATTTCCCTCCCTATCTGTCTGGCGGATGAGCTGGCTCTCGTCGTAAAGAGGAATTCCCTCCTCGTCCAGACGGATGGGAAGGTCATCCGTGCTGCTGTTGCTCTCTCCCACCCGCGGATAGAGAATCGGACGGCCCTCCCCGTCCACCACGGGATTTCCCTCTGCGTCCACGGCCTCGCCAAAGAGCACCCGGCCTGTGCCCCTCACTCCCTGGGAGGAGGTTTTCTCCACATCCCGTTTGGCAGCATAGATTTTGAAAATAGCGCCATCGTGGATAATGCTTTCCCCTGTCTCCTCGTCCAGCTTTTCAATGCGCAGCCGCGAGCTGTAATACCGGTTTTCAAAATCCGCCTGGGCGTAGGCTGTATAATTGAAATCTGCGCCGCTGCCCTGGGGCTTTGTAAGCTCTGTGGGCATAAGGACACTCCAGGGCACCAGCATAGCGGCGTATTTTCCATCCACCGCTGTGCCCATTCCGGTCATAGTCGGAACCTGGTCCCGAACCTCTGCCTCGCCGCTTGCTGTCTCATTTCCGCTGTAAAACACGCCGTCCATGGTTCCCGCCCTCTCGCCGTCCCCATACTTGCGAATCGTAAAATCTCCCTTATGCCCGTGTGCCTCTATGACATGGCTTTCTTCATTAAAGCGTATTTTATATTTGCGGATTAAGTCCTCCGGGCTGTCCTTGCTGCTGTACCAAAAGTAGGGACTTCCCCTGTGATAATCCGCTTCCGTCTGCCCTGTGTTCTCATTGACCCGGATATCCGGCACAAAGGGCAGGGTCAGCTCCTTCGGAAAATCGCTCTCGTAGTGGCGGTTCGCCAGCTCCCTTTCAAGGCCCTCCGGAATCTGCTCCACAATCACATAGGTCCCATAGGGAAGCAGAATGGAGCTCCCGTAATAGTCATCCGCTCCATCCTTCTCATTGCACTGCAGGGTAAAGGGATTCCCGTCCGGTCCGCCGCCTGCCGCCCCGTCCCAGGGAATGGCCAGGCGCTCCTCCAGCCCGTCAAACATGGCAAAGTAAGCCTCCGCCTCGCCGGCTGCCCGCTCCAGTGCCCGGTCATAGGCCTTATCGCTGTTAAGGTCCGGCTCTGCAGCCAGAATTTCCTGCTTATACGCCTCCACATCCAGATGGTCTCTTGCAAACTGCTCCAGCACCTCCTGAGAATAGCTCTCCCCGGACTTCTCCGCCGCCCCGTACATGGCGTCAAAAAACTTCTCGTAATCATAGGTTCCATCCTCCTTTGTCTCCAGGAGACGCCGGCCGCCGCTTTCCGGCGCCTGGAAGATAGGCTGAACCGCCTCGGGAAATGCCTCCCAGCTGATGTCCTCAGAGATAATCTTCCCTTCGCCGTCCACATAGACATTTTCCAGATTGCTCTTTAAATACGCTTTAAAGGTAAATTGGTCTAACAGCTTCCCTCCCTGGCTGCCGCCCCTTCCCGTAAACAATCCCATGAGAGCGGTAAAGGGGTCATTGTGGATGGAGCCGTAGGTGTTCACTCCCTCGTAGGATATCTGGGAGATGTCCTTTGTAATCCGCACCGCCTGCTTGATGGGGCGCTCGCTGACCTGTATGGGCGCCTTCCCGGTTCCCCCATCCTGCACTGCCTCCGTCTGGCCTGGGTAGAGCAGCGTCTTTGTCCGCACATAGGTCCCCGCCTCTATCTCCGGCAGAACCGGATGAACGCTCACTGCCGCCCCCTCTGCCTGAATGAGGTAATCGCTGTAGGGCATTTCCTGGCCCTCGTAGGAAATGGACGACTGAGCAGTCACGGCTCGGAAGGTCTCCTGTATGGGAGTCTGAACATTTTCCCAATCCACTGTGTTTTCTATCCGCAGGGTATATGTCCCCGTACCAGCGTCCCAGGAGGCTGTAACCGGCATTAGCTCCTCATCATAATACGTTACCGGCTGTTCCTCATAGTCATAGACATATTCCATCACCGGAATCGGATTCCCCTCCCGGTCCAGAATGAGCTCCCCAGCCTCGTAGGTCTCATAAATAGTCTGATATACGGTTTGAATCAGGGCTTCCAGGTCCCCGTCCTCGGGCACGGCCTCCTCAATGGCCCGCTTCTCATTCACCGAGGCGGTCCGGCTGCTCAGATGGTATTCCCCCTCTTCATAGGAAATCCAGTAGTGGAATCCTCCGCCTGACTCCAGGACAGCGCTCTTTCTGACAAAAAGCCGCTTTCCCGCAGGCTCATAGAACGCTGTGTTTTCCTCGCTGCCGCCGGAATAATCGTAATAAATCCTGGCGTAATATGTCCCGTCCTCCTCATAAATCTGTTCCACGCCGGCGCAGTCGTAAAATCCGCGCTCTGTAAGCCAATCCAGTATCTCCTCTGCGGCCTCCCCGTTGGTTTTGGGCAGAGGGATAATGGCCCAGGGACTTCCCTGCGCTTCGGATGCCTCCCGATAGCCCATCTGGCCCAGCATTCCATTTACCTGCTCCTCCAGATACGCGCTGTCCACTTCCAGCTCCCACTTGGACAAATCCTCAGGAGACGCGCTTCCGGAAGGCCTTGGGGCTGTGCGGAACTGATAGCGGAGGGTCTCTCCCTGAGGAAGGCGCTCCCCGCTTTCGCTCTCCGTGGCCGTTTCTGACGCCGGGATGGGATTTCCGTCGGGCCCGATTTTGTACTCTCCGCCCTCCGCAGTCTGCCACACCGGATTCCCGCTTCCATCCGTCTTCTGCTGCCATCTTCCGTTTACCGGCACACGCTCCGTCTCGGTCCGCTCCTTTACATCCACCCGGTAAAAGGAGGTCCCCTCCGGATAGCCGCTGACTGTGATATCATAGCCATTTTTCGTCTGGTATGTCTCCACAGTAAAATCATTCCAGGAGCCGTCGGCCTCCATATCCATGTTATAGCCCAGCCCCCTGCTTACCCAGGCCTGGCCGGCGGCCTTAAGGCGGAGTCTCTCCTCCTCCCCGCGGTTGGTCTCCTCCAGGTCAATCCCTGTGACGGAGAGCTCATAGCCCTCGGAGCGGCTAAGCTCCATAATATAGTAGCTTCCCAGGAGAAGCGGCCTTCCAATCCACTGGCTTCCATTCACCCCCAGGTTATCCGGATAGGTGATTGTCCCAAAGCCGTGGGCTGACGAGGTGATGGAAGAGCCGTCGTAAAGATTTTCCGGCCCGGTCCTCCCCTCCGGGGCCTGTATATTCCCGTCATCTCCCAGGACTGTCCCCGGCTTCTCCGTAAATGCCAGAAATGCCGCATCCCCGTTTTCATCCGTGGATGCCACGGCTGCCAGGTCATTCTGATGGTAGATGACGCCGGATTTTCCGTCCGGATGAAGGATGTCCTCCGCCGCAAAGAGGCCATACACCGCCCCCTCCAGGGTGGCGTCCCCCTGCGTCCGTCCATAGCTCTCCTCTGCATCCGCCTGGACAAGCTCCAGGTCCCTCTTGTTGATGTAAATCTCTCCCTCGGTCCTGTGGTCCCAGACCTTGAAGGTGTAGAGGACGGTATCCGCATCCCCATAGCCCGAGGTATCGATGGCGGGAAGGTCGTCGTCCATAAAGGCGGGAAGTGATACGGTAACCTCTCCGCTGTCATCCTCTTCCTCTCCGCTTCGGGTAAAAAAGCCTGCCAGGCGGGAAAAAATGGAGGACAGCTTCGGCAGGCCTTCCCCTCCTTTTTCTTCTGCCTCCCAGACCTGTCCAAAATCCACAAAAACAGGCTTTCTTATATAGTGATAAGCTTCGATAGAAGGGGTGTCCTCGTCTTCTGAGAAGTCTTCTATGGGTTCTTCTTCTGGTGGGCCTTCTTCCGAAGCCTCCTCTGGCATATCCTCTGCCAGCGCTTCTTCCTCATCCTCATTCCCTGCTCCCGCCGCCTCCGCCGGCGTCGCGTTCTCTATGGCGCGACCATTCTCCTTTCCGGCCGCCGCTGTCAAAAGCCTCTGTCTTTCCCTCATATGACGGCTGACGGATGCCCTGGCCTCTGTCTGGACGGTGGAGACTGCGGCAGCTTCCTCATTGGATTCGCTGCCATTCTCCGCGCTGGATTCGCCGTCATCCTCCTCCCCGGATTCGCTGCCGTCCTCCGCAAAAGAACTGCCTTCTCCCCCGCTGGCCGAGGCCTCCGCACCGCCTTCTCCGGCTCCGCCGCTTCCCGTATCCTCGCTGCCTTGTTCGGAATCTGTATTTTCTGACTCCTGGCTGTCATCCTTTCCGCCGCTGGTGTCCTCCTCGGCAGGTTCTTTTCCTGTATCTGGCTCACCGGGCGCTCCCTCCTCGGCAGCGTCTGATTCCTCCGGTTGGTTCTCCCCGGCAGTGTCCGGCTCTTCCTCTGGGGCATCGGATTCCTCCGGCAGGCCCGCATCTTCCGTGTCCGGCTCCTCGTCCGTACCACTGGACTCCTCCTTCACAGTGTCCGGCTCCTCGCCCGGCCTTTCCTCTGCCTGCTCCTTTTCCGTCTGCTTCTGCGGCTCCTTTTCCTCCTCTTCCCAAGCCGCAAGCACGGTGCGGAGCGCGTCCAGGTCCCTGTCCTCCTCTCCCGGAAGCGCATAGGAATAGGTCCTCTGCCCGGTTAGGCGCTCCGGCCCCGTCCCTCGCTTAAGGACAGCTGGCTGCTCAGAAGCCGATGTGGACCGCCCGCGCCCTCCTGCCTGGGCATCCCCCTCCGCCTGGGCGGAAACCAGAACCACGGTCTCAATCTCCTCATCATCCTTGTGCTCTCCGTGAAGAATATAGCCGGTCCGGGCAGTTTTCTCCTCCAGCCAATAGCTATATTCCAGGCTAATGAAATTCTCATACGTCTCGTCCCGGTCCGCCAGCATGTCATCCCTGGCAGAGGTATCCTCCTGCCGGTTTTCCTCGTCATCGTTCTGCGCATGAAAATCGCATGTGGCTGCGCAGAGCTCCTGCTCCGCCTGCCATTGCTCGCGCAGGCGGTCATTTTCCTCCTCGCAGCTGCACTCCTCCTCGGCCTCATGGTCACACTCCACCCACTCCGGAGCCGGATGGCCAAGACAGTAGGTCTTGCTGTAGGCATAGCTGCGCACATCCGTATGGCTGGCATACCCGTCCTCGTCCGTGGTGATGGTGTCACAGAGATATTCCTCCTCCGGCTGAAGAGACATGCAGTTTACATAAATCTGTCCCGTAGTTCCATCCGGCTCCCCCTCGGTATAGCCCTCTTCATTTACCTGGGAAAAATCAAATGCCTCCCACACATTGAAGGTGGTCCCCTCCAAAGGCTGATTGGTCTCCGCGCAGTATTTCTCCAAATCAATGGTATAATTGGATTCAAAGGTCTCGCTGTGCCGGTACAGCGCAAGCTCACTTGTCTGCGTATCCTGGGAATTTACGCTGAAGCTGGCTACAGCCGCGTCCAGCTCCCGCTCCAGCCAGCCAAACTGAGTCTGCAGAGAGCTGTTTACCGGCGTGAGCAGATAGAGAAAATACCGGGAGCTGGCTCCTGGAATCTCCCCGGACTGTACGGTTCCCGATGGCTCTCCAGCTCCCTCATAGCGAAATGTGATGCTTTTTCCGTCCTGAGCGAGCTGCCAGCTCCACCCGTCTCCCGGAAATGTCCATGTGGTTGATGCAAGCTGCGGGCAGGCGCTGATATCCAATGTCAGCTCATAGCCCCCATCCTTTAACTCCATTCTCTGCTCTGTGCCGCTCCAGGCGGGAAGCCCGGAGGACGCATTTCCTTCCTCTGCCATCCCGTCCACAATATAGGACCTCATGCTCTCAAAGAGTCCCATCACATCCGCGCCAGGCATCACCGCCTGGAGCTGCCTGGCCGCCTGCTCCTGGACCGTCCAGTTATCCTCATAGCCGGCCAGACACCCCCAGATATACACTTGGACCATGGCGTACCGCTCCATCACGAAAAAATTTTCCGAGGTAGTCCACTCATAGGCCAGATACATATGCTTAAAGCGGTCCAGAGTACCCACATAGGGCATGGAGCCGCCATTTGAAATATCATATCTTGTGTAATTCATCACCGAATGGTTTGGCAGCTTCCGTCCCGGCTGCAGACAAAAGCTGGGAAGAATCTCCGCCCCGTATTGAAGAGAATAATAAGTAATGGAATGGTGCATTTTCCCAAACACGTTCAAATTTTTTTGCTGAAATGCGTCACCCCGTATGGACATGGACACGGTCCCTTCTGTCCGCTCCTCCTGTCCCATCCCCGCCCCCTGAAATTCCGCCGCTGGCTCTGCAGCCAGGGCAGACACAGAAGCGGGGCTCCACAGCATAACAAATGCCAATGCCAGCGCCAATGGGCGCTTCCATGCTTTTAAATCCCCCATGTTCCTTCCTTTCCCGCACAAAAAGAAAGAACCTCCGGCCTGCCGCCTGTCATCCCGGCCTGCCAAAGGTTCCCGTTATCTGAATGCTTGTTACTTCACAAATATCTGCGCCGCGCACACCTGCAGTCCCTTCACGCAGATGCCCACGCCTGTCTGCGTCCAATCCGGCGCATGGTTAGACAAAATGGTATCCCGATGGGCTGGAGAATTCATCCACGAATTCACAATGCGCTCCGCAATCCCCTGTTCATCTAAAAATACCCGTCCCACCTGGGCCAGATTCTCGCTGGTCCACTCATAGGGCACCTCCACGGCCGTGGAGGAAGCGCTCCCATCCGGTCGCAGATGCCCAAAGTCCTCTGCGGACTCCTGGGCCCTCACTGCCGCATTTTCCATCAAAACTGGATTCTCTATCAGGGCATCCAGCCCATTCTCCCTGCGCGCTTCATTCACAAGGCGGATTACCTCCCTGCTAATCCTCTCCAGGTCCAGATTCGGCCCCCGAAGGGTCATCTCGTCCGGGTCATAGGTCTGGGTCAAAACCTGTCCATCTACCACGCAGGCTCCATCCTTATTCACCTGCACCATCCCATCGCAGAGAAATGTGTCCGTGTACAGATAACCATTTTCATCAAAGTAATACAGCTCATAGATGCCATCCTGGTTCCCATCCAGCCACCGGGACCAGTTTTTGGGATAGCTCCCGTCATCCTCCTGCCACCACCAGCCGATATCGTCCCGCATCCACTGGCCTGCCTGGACGCACTGCGCCCCCAATACGATACTCATAACAAAAACCGCTGCTGCTCCTGCAAATTTCTTTTTCATAAAAATCTATCTCCTATTCTGCCTTTGCGCCGCCGCGCTCAGCCGCGTAGAACGCCGCTAAAGGCTCTTATATTGACAGCCCCTTATTTTCTTGTCAAGGTGCGGGGATTCAAATTCCAACTGTCCCGGGTAATCTGGAATGTGTCTGAAAATTACTTTTTCCGACTCTTGAATCTGCGGCCGATTCGGCCAAAATAAAAAGATAAAGCTAAAACATGTTTTGGTTGCACGGAGAACTCCGTGCAGGTATTTATAAAATAGCACATATCTCCCCCCGCGTCAATGGGTGAGGGAAATATTTTTAATAACTTTGGCTGCTTCCCAGCTTATTTGGGAGAACAGCCGGGATCTCAATCCGTATAGGTCAACTGTTACAAATGGCATTCTCCCCCATTGGCTCTGTCATTGCTTTTCGCTTAAATGTCTGTAATGCTCCAGCATCTCCTGGGAGAACCCGAGAAGCCTTGCGCCCTCCTCCAGTTTTAGAGACGGGCTGTTTTTTAAAAGATTGCGCAGGCTCTCATATCGGCCTTCACTTCTTCCCTCGTTTCTTCCCTCATTTTTTCCTTCCATCCAGCCCTTTCGCTCCCCTTCGGCCCGCTTCGCTTCCAGCTTATCCGCAAACAACTCATTTAACGCATCACACACGGTTTCTCCCTCCTCATAAATCTT
>CALWRY010000220.1 GCA_944384065.1 uncultured Enterocloster sp.
ACCTCCTGGCCCACCTCCACGGAGCTGATGTCCAGCTCGTCGATGGACATGGTCATCTCCAGATAGCTCAGGTCGTAAATGACGCACAGGGTGCTGTCGGAGCCGCCCTCGATGTTGTCCCCGGCCTTGGCGCTCTTGGTGACCACGGTGCCGGAGATGGGGGCGGTGATGGAGTAGTCCTCCAGGTTCTCCTGCGCGCTCTCCAGGCTGGTGGCGGCGTTGCTGACGCTGATGCGGGCGCTCTCAATGGAGTTGTCCACGCTGTCGCCGGTGATGGTGCAGATCCGGTCGCCGCTGGAGATGGTGTCGCCCACCAGCCAGTCGAAGCCGCTGACCTTGCCGGAGGTCTCCGCGGTGATGACGCTGCTGGCCCCCACCTTCACCGCCGACTGGCCATAGCTGGAATAGCTGCCGATGACGGCGCTGGCGGTATAGTCCGAGGTCACCAGGCCCGGGTTGGTGAGCCGCACCCGGACGGTGGTCAGGGGCACGCCGGTGGACACCGCCGCGGAGGAGCTGGACACCGCCGTGACCGTGCCGGTGAGGCTGCCCTCGAAGCCGTCGATGAACACGGTGGCGGTCTGGCCGGTGTAGAAGTCGCCGCTGTCGGCGTAAGTGAACGAGAAGTCCACGTAGATGTTCTCATCCGCCACGATCTTCAGCAGTTCCGTGCCGGCGCTGACGCTGTCCCCCTCGTTGACGTACACCTCGCTGACGGTGCCGCTCAGGTCCGCCTCCGGATACTTGGCGTTCACCGCCTGCTGGTAGGAGGTCTGGGCCTGGGAGTAGCTGTTCTGGCTCTGGGTCAGGCTGCTGCTGGCGTTGGAGGAGTCGATGGTGTAGAGCAGCTGGCCCTCCTCCACCTGGTCGCCCTTTTCAAACGTGTCGCTGAGGATCTCGCCGGAGACCAGGGTGTTGACGGTGTAGGAGTCCGCCGGCTCCAGGGTCCCGCTGGCGCTGAGGGAGTTGGTGATGGATCGGCGCTCCACCTGCGCCTCCTGGTATTCCGTGGCGGCGGCGGCCGTCTGGCCCTGTCCCCGCCAGATCACCACGCCGCCCACAATGGCCACCACCAGCAGCAGGGCCACGGCCTTGCGCTTTTTCCCGCGCAGCAGCTTCCGGAGTCCCCTCCACAGGCGCTCCCGCCTGGACGGCCCCGTTTCCGGGCGCACCGCCGGCTCTGCCGGGGTGGTTGTCTGTAGATCCTTCGGTTCCATGTTCATACTGTTCCAATCCTTTCCGGGCTTCCGCTGGGATGGGAGCCCTCCTGAAATTACCATAGCGCGCAGACTTAAAACCAAGCTGAAAGAATCTATAAACATTCTTTGAATTTGTTACTTTCTTCAAACATACCAGAGCACCTTTCCGGATTTCCCCCGGTTCTCCCGCTTTTTCCCGTGATTTCGCCCCGGCGCTTCCGCGGGCCCGCCGGTCAGCCCCTGCGGCCGTACTGGCCCTGGGGCAGCGTCACCGCGAAGGTGATGTTCCTGCCGTCATAGCTGTTGGTGATCCGCCCCCGGTGCCGCTGGACGATGGCCTTGGCGGTGGACAGGCCGATGCCGTAGCCGCCGGTGCTCCTGGCCCGGGAGGAGTCCGCCCGGTAAAAGCGGTCGAAGTAACGGGGCAGCTTGGTGGGGTCCAGATCCCCGCAGGGGTTGGAGACGGTCAGGGAGACGGTCCGCCCCCGCCGGGACAGTTTCAGGCGGATCTCTCCGCCGGGATCGCAGTATTTCACGGCGTTGTCCAGCAGGATGGAGAGCAGCCGGAACAGGTCGTCCTGGACGCCCTCCATCTCCACGCGCTCCGCCACCTCCGCCGCCAGCGTCTTTCCGCCGGCCTCGGCCAGCATCTCAAAGGCCTCGGCGTTGGCCTGGACGATGTCGCTGAGGGAGAACACCGTCACCGCCTCCCTCCGGACGGACTCCTCCGTCCGGGCCAGCTCCACCAGGTTCTTCGTCAGCTTGTTCAGCCGGACGATCTGGGCCTGGGCGCTCTCCAGCCAGCGGTCTCCGGGGTGGGGCTCCTCCAGCATCCCCAGGTCCGCGGAGAGAATGGACAGGGGCGTTTTCAGCTCGTGGGAGGCATCGGTGACGAACTGCCGCTGCCGCTCCAGGTTCTCCACGAAAGGCCGGATGGCCCGGCGGGAGAAGAATGCCAGCAGCAGCAGGACCACCGCGGCGCAGGCCAGGGCCACCAGCAGGGTGATGCGGAACATGTTATAGGCCCCCTGGATCTGGACGAAGCAGTCCAGTCCGATGATGGTGCTGCCTCCGTCCCCGCCGGGAAAGACGCCGAAGCGGTAATATCCGGCGTAGCCCCGGTCCCGGTCCTGGTCCAGGATCTCCGAGATATACTCCACCACGGTCTGCCGGTCCAGGGCGGCGATGTGCTCCGTGTCCACGGAGCGGACCTCCCGCTCCGCCGTCAACTCCACGATGAAGTACCGGGTCTCGAACTGGGTCTCCGGCGTGACCTGAAAGCCAAAGCCCCCGGAGGGGTCCGGCGCCCCGTTGGGCGGCGCGGGGAAATCCCCGCCGTTCTCATACAGCAGGTCGATGGCCCGGTCCGCCCGGTTGGAGGTGGCCAGGTAATTCCCCACCCCGATGGCCGCGCACAGCACCGCCAGGGTGCCCAGCAGGGAGAGCATGGCGATGGCGATAAACTTTCGCCGCAGCGTCCGGATCATGGGACCTCCTCCAGCACATAGCCGAACCCCCGCCGGGTGGCGATGCGGACGTCGGCGCCGATGGCCTCCAGCTTCCGGCGGAGGTAGGAGATGTAGGCCCAGACCACGCTGATCTCCACGTCGCTGTCATATCCCCAGATCCGCTCCATGAACTGCTCCACGGAGATGACCCGCCCCTTCTGACGCATGAGCAGCTCCAGCATCTGGAATTCCTTGTTGCCCAGCCGGATGGCGCTGCCGCCGCACTGGAGCTCGAAGTTGGAGCAGTCCAGCAGGACGTTCCCGGCCGCCAGCACACTGGGGGTAAACACCCGGCCCCGGCGGGTCAGGGCCCGGACCCGGGCCAGGAACTCCCCGTTGTGGAAGGGCTTGGCCAGATAGTCGTCCGCGCCGCAGTCCAGGCCGGCGATCCGGTCCTCCACCTGGCTTTTGGCGGTCAGCAGCAGCACCGGCGTGGAGACGTTCTGGTCCCGCAGGGCCCGCAGCACCTGGATTCCGTCCTTTTTGGGCATCATGATGTCCAGCACCAGGCAGTCGTAGTTGTCCGCCAGACCGTAGTCCAGGGCGTCCCGGCCGTTGTGGACCACGTCCACGGAGTAGTTCTCCCGGCGCAGCAGCGCCTCCAGCACCATGGTCATCTCCGGCTCGTCGTCCGCCACTAAGATCCGCATGGGACCGCCTCCCCTCCCTCCGGCCCCAGCAGGTCCCGGATGGTCTGCAGGGACAGGTCCGTGGAGATCATCTCATCCGCGCAGCGCTTCAGCTCCTGAACGATCAGCTTCTGATGGGCGATCTCCCGCTTGTATTTCAGCTGGTGCTCGATGTTGGCCCAGCAGTCCATGGCGATGGTGCGGATCTGCACCTCCAGCCAGACCGGACGCTCCGGCGCTTCCGCCAGGAACCGCAGGGGCATCGTCAGCACCATGTGATAGCTGCGGTAGCCGTTGGGTTTGGGGGCGTGGACGTAGTCCTTCTCCCCCTCCACCCGGACGCCGGGGATCTGCCGCAGCAGTCCGGCGGTCCGGTAGATGTCGTCCGTGAAGGAGCAGATCAGCCGTACCCCGGCGGCGTCCCGGACGTCCCGCAGGGCGCTGTCCGCCGTCACGGGCAGCCCGTGCAGCCGCAGCTTTTCCCGCATACTGCCGGCCCGCTTGATCCGGGCCTGGCAGGAGGTCACCGGGTCCCCCCGCCCCAGGCTGACCTGGTAGCGGCAGATCATGGTCACGCAGGTGAGGAACTCCCAGATGATCCCCTCCAGCAGGATCAGCCGGTCTCCGTAAAACGCCCGCTCCTCCGCCGTGACGTCCAGCATAAAATCTTCCATACGCAGCTCCTTTCCGCCGTCAGCCGCCCAGGCGCAGCGCGCACCGAAGCCCGCCGCCGCTCAGTGTAAATGTCAGAGATACCGCCTCCGTGTCCGCCCGGGTGGTCACATAGCCGGTGCCGCTCTCGTCCACGGAGGCGTCGATGACCGCCCCCTCCGAAAAGCAGAGCGTCATGCCGCCCAGCTCCGTTCCATCGCCGTCCAGCAGCGTCAGCGCCGCGGTCCCCTCCTTGGGCAGGCCGGACACCCGCAGCTCCCCGGCGCCGTCCAGGGCGAAGTCCGCGCCGGTCTCCCCCACGCAGAGGCGGACCGTCCCCTCTTGAATGGCCTCGCCGTCCTCTGTCAGAAAGCCGGCGGACATGGAGACCGTCTCCACGCCGCCCAGGTCCGGAAACGCCGCGTAGTCCAGCACGGTGACCGGGACGGCGTCCTCCGGGTCCCCGGCGTCCGCCCGGGCCGCGCCGCACCCGGCCGCCAGCAGGCACAGGGCCAGTACCGCCGCCAGGCGGAGCCCTTTTCCCAGGGATCTCATTCCGCGATCTCCTCCTTATCCATTTGTATCTGTCTGTATCCACTGTGTTGGGTGCCATTATAAGGGACCTTCTCAAAACGAACCTTAAATTTCCGCCCTCCGCCGGAAAAACGCCACCGGGCGGCCTTTTGGGGGGCTCGCGCCGGGTGGAGCGGCTCCAAAAATGTAAGCAATTACGTATATGGAAAATCTTGCTTTATGGTCCACAGTTTGTTATAATGTCAAATATAGCAAAAGCATTCTCTGCATAAGGCCTGTTTTTGGCCGATTCATCAAAAATTGAGGTGATAATCTGGGCAAAAAAGATAAAGGGCTTTCATAGAGTTGTCTGTTTGCCGACACAGGTCCGGATGTCTCGCCTCTGTCCGCGTCCTTCCGCCACC
>CALWRY010000221.1 GCA_944384065.1 uncultured Enterocloster sp.
GTCCGTGCCGGCGTCGAACCTTTCGCCCTGGGGTCTGCCGGGTGCTTTGGCTTCTTCCGTCTGACAATCCTCCATCAGTTCAGGCAATGCCCTGTCATTGATGCGGAAGGCAAACGGCTCGAAGTCCATCGCACGGATGTGCATGGCGGAAACCTTGCTTATGTCCCCGTTGCTCTTGTCCTTTTCAACGAGCAGCACGGTTTCAGCCTTGTTGTTCAGCTCCGTGCCGATATGTCCCCTCGCGTTCTCATCCCCCTTGTTCTGATGGAGTATCGTGTGGATATGTATCTGCCTGTCGTCCGTCCACTGCATCAGCTTTGATATGATGCGTGTCGATTCACTGGGGCTGTTGATGTCATATACCATGTCACGGATGCCGTCTATTATCACCAGACCAAGGTTCGGCGTATGGTAGATTGCCTGTTCGACAATCCTTATGCGCTGCTCCGGCGTGTACTTCCGCAGGGCAAGGAATTCAAGGTTTTCGTTGTCCCTGTCATCGGGCAGCCCTGCCATACGCATGATGCGCTCCATCACATTCAGGCAGTGGTGGGGGCTTTGCTCCGTATCCACATAAAGCACTTTCCGTTTGGCTTCGGGAAGTTCAGCCGCATACCTGAGCACCGTGCCGTTTTTCAATGCCGCCGCCACGATAGCCGACACATTGAATGTCTTCTTGCTTTTGGCTTTGCCGATGGATGCGCTGAAATTTCCCAATGTGCCTATTACAGAACCTTTCACACTGAGGATTTCGGGGGCTTTCTCGTATTTTCCTGACAGGCTCAGCCGTGAGGCTTGCCAGAGGATTACCGCCTGTTCGTCCGATATTTCCCGGATGTCTTTCATATAGTCCATAGCGATTCCTCCCGTTATTTGCGTCCGCCTGTTTTCTTCCCTGCCAGTTCAAGGGCAAGTTCCGCATCCACGATAATCTTGCGCCCAATCTGGGTGATGGCCTTGTCTATCTTCCCGCTTTTCTTTATGCGGTTGGCGGTGGGCAGGCTGCACCCGAACAGTTTGGCTATGCCGAGTATGCCGTACACATATTTCCTGCTTGTGTCCGTTACGGGCTGCGGCTGCGTTTCCGGCTGACCGGATGCGTGCCTGCTTAACATTATAAACTCTTCGCCTGTCATCTGCCAGACGGGTTTGGATAATAATTCTTGGATATTTGTCATAGTCCAATCTAATTAGTCGTTAAACAATCAGCCCTGCGCACTGGCTGTTATTTCTGTTCTCGAACGATGCAAAATTAGATATGGATACGGGTGGTAAGGATGGGGATAATATAATCGAATATCGCTGTATCTTATTGAATATCAGAAAATAAAAATACCACTCAAAAATGAATTTGAGTGGTAAAAGTGGAACTTTCGTAAAGAATCAGGATATGTCACGGATTATCTGAATATCTGCTCCATTTCTTTGGCGAAATTCTGGTTGCTGTCACTGGGGAAATCAGAAACGGGCTCTTTGTACTTGGACTTATAATAACCGTCATCAATATCCAGCAGTTTGAGCATTCCGGCTTTACATTTGTCCCTGTCCTGTTTGGGGAGCTTTTCGCTCATGAGAAATATCAGATAACATACACGGATTTTCTCTCTCGGTTTGGTTTTCAGTTTGTAGTTGCAGGGTTGCAGGTTCATGTTGGCATAAAAATCCGGTGCGGAAATTTCTTCAAACTGTTCTCCCACACATACTTCATGAATGAGCGAAAGTAATTTCATGCTGAAGTATTCGTGTTGTTCCGTTGTTGTTTCCTGCGGACTGACTGGCTTTCTCGGTTCTTCCTGTCGGTTCCCGTCGGGAATATATTTCTTCAATATGTCCAAGAAAAGGCAGCTTTGACGGTATATGTCCGCACAACGGTTCTTCATATATTGGAATGCCTCCTTTCTTGCAGCCTTTTGCAGGTCATAGAGTTCGTTCAGTCTGGCTTTTTCCCTGTCGTATTCAGCCTTGCAGCGTTCATATTCTTTCTCCGCCTGCTTTTCTTCTTCGGCTGTATGTTCCCTGTAACCGATGGAATCATACCTGTTGTTGGCTTCATTCAGCGGCTTGCTCAGACTTCTTGTGACATCCAGTTGGGCTTCAATTTCAAGGGAATACCTTTCCATGTGCTGATGGCAGACACGCTCTATGGCACTGTCACTTATGGGGTGCGTTTCATAAGCCTGTATGCTCTTTTCTATTTCGGTTTTCAGGCTGTTGAGTATCAGGGTGTATTGTTCTTTTTGCCTGTCAAGCACCAGTTCAAGGATGGCGGCTTCAAAAGACTTCATGTCATTGTACTGCTGACAGAAATCGGAAATAAATTTCTGCCTGTCAAAAGAGAAAACGTGATTGTCTATATAGTCCCTGTATATTCTGTAGAGTTCCCCGTATCGGGGAATCATCGTCTGTATATTGTCTGCCATAGGTGTCCTACTTTTGTCTGTTCTTTTCATTGTCAAGAAGCATCGTCAGTTCTTCCTCCACCTGTTCTATGCTCGGCAGTGCCGATTTCAGGTTTTCCGGCACAGCCTTGCTGAGCTGATAATCGCTGATGCCGATAGGCTGGTCATAGCCGGTCAGCGCATATTGTGCGACAATCTCATCCTTGCCCTTGCACAGCAGCAGCCCGATGGTCTTGTTGTCATTCTCTCCCCTCAGCTTGTCATCCACCACATTGATGTAGAAGTTCAATTGCCCGGCATATTCCGGTTTGAACGGGGTGGCTTTCAGTTCCACGACCACGTATGCATGGAGTTTTATGTTGTACAGAATCAGGTCGGCATAGAAATCGCTGTCGCCAATCTGGAAATGCTTCTGCCTTGCGACAAAGGCGAATCCGCTGCCCATCTCCAGCAGATAGCGGGTGACGTGCTTCACCAGTTGTTCCTCTATGTCCCTTTCGTCCGCCCGTTCTTTGGCTCCCGCCAAGTCAAAGATATACGGGTCTTTCAACAGGTAGTTGGCAAGGTCGCTTTGAGGTGCAGGAAGCGTGGCGGTAAAATTATTGACCTTGCGGCTGTTGATTTGCCGTTCAAACAATTTGCTTTCAATCTGCATTTTAAGGACGTTGCTGCTCCATCCCATTTCCACGGATTGCTTCATATACCAATAATCGACACCTAATGGAAGTGAACTGTTCAGCAGAATCACATGGCTTGCCCAGTTGATTCTTGCGACAGGTGATGCCAGGAACAGTTTTTCTATGTCCTCTATCGGTATTCGGCAAACGGTAGCTACTGTTTGGGCTACATCCTGAATTTGTGCAAGAGGTTCTTGCACAATTGTAACTTCCTTGTTGTCAGAGGATGGAATTTGTGCAAGAGGCTCTTGCGTAAATGACACATTGTTCAGGCATTGGATTTCATCCGTGATTTTCTGCACACTTGGAGCAAGTATTTTCGCATCGGTTTCTATGAAACTCCGTAATGCGCCCAATGGATAGGAGCGTGCGAACTGGCACATATAAGCCAAGTTCCTGACCGAATATCCTTTCTTTTCGGGATAACTGAACCGTATTGCCTGCGCCAGTTTCTTGATGACCTTGCCGCCCCAGCCTTGTCGGTTCTGATGGTACAATATGTAATTGCCCATCTTCCAGTAGTGGAACAGCATCTGCGCATTGGCGGCACTGATGAGCCGGACTTGCGCCTGCTCTATTTCCGAGCCGATGGCATTGACGAAAGCCTCGAAACTCCTTTTCTCTATGTTGTTATCGTTGTTGCTCATTGTTGTATGTATTGAAAGTCACAAAGATAAGCCCAATAACAGGCATCCCGTGAAACTTGCTGATTGTTTTTTATAGTTGGTTGAATTTGTTCATTGCATTTGCCTTGATGTCATCTGCGATGTCAATGTAAGGTTTCATGGCTTTATAATCGCTGTGTCCCGTCCATTTCATGACCACTTGTGCCGGGATACCGAGAGCCAAGGCGTTACAAATGAATGTCCTTCGTCCGGCATGGGTACTTAACAATGCGTACTTTGGCGTAACTTCATCTATACGTTCATTTCCTTTATAATATGTTTCCCTTACAGGCTCGTTGATTTCGGCAAGCTCGCCCAACTCTTTCAGATAATCATTCATTTTCTGATTGCTGATGACTGGCAGTGCCATGTTGTTCTCAAAGTGAATGTCCTTGTATTTTTCAAGTATGGCTTTGCTGTATTTGTTCAGTTCAATGTTTAGGCTGTCTGCCGTTTTGAC
>CALWRY010000222.1 GCA_944384065.1 uncultured Enterocloster sp.
TATAAGATTCTGATCCCTGTCAATAAGTGCAACCACTTTATTGCAGGCTGCCAGGAGACAAATCTCTCCAGCTATATATCCATTGTGTGCGGTGAGGTGGAAAGGAGACTAAAAAGATGAGAACCGTTGAATTCAAGATGGAGCGCCAGGGCCTGGTACAACCTGGCGAAAAAGTAAAGATTATTGAGAGGGAAGGCACCAGCAGCTACAGCTATATCATTGATCCGGCTGTAGCCATGTCCGGCTGCTTTGCCGCCAGGAACCGCATCAAATCTGAATACGGCACGGTAAAAGACATCCGCGAAAACTCCCGCGGCTTCTATGTGGTCGTAGAATTCGACGAGGAAGAGCCGTCCTGAGACGGCCCTTTCTCTCTGTTTATTTATTCCAATGGTATAATTGTCACGGCCTCTGTGGAGGGAGTGATTTCAGCAGAAGGGGCTGTCTGCACCGGTTTTGTTGATTCTGTCTGAGCCGTAGGGCCATCCGTCCCGATAACTACCTCCTGATCTGCGCTCTGTCCATTCCCCGATGTCTCCAGCGGGGAAACAGGGCTGCCCGCATTCCCTCCGATGGGATCAATAATCACGGATCCGCCCGTCTCGTTCTCCCCTTGCCCCTGAGCCTCCCCATCGGTTTGCTCCGGAAGCTTTTCTATGGTTTCCACGCTGCCTGCATCCGCTCCGTTCAGCTTTACTCCTCTGCTCCATTTAATTTCCGTTATTCCTGCTGATGGAGTCCAGTCGCAATCCTGCCACAGACAATATATCTCTCCGTCCAGAACCATGGCTAATTTTAATATATCATTTCCGGAAACAGAATACCCGGTACGAACGCCCTCATCCCGTATCCGGCGAATCGTTCCGTCCGTTCCAATGGACGCAATGCATCCATATGCTTTCTTTCCTATGGAAGGGTGATACTCCCCATAGATGCCGCCTTCTCCTGGAAAATAATACATATTTCCCATAGCCCCCAAAAAGAGCCCGCTTACTTCCCATTTTCCGCTTCCCGCAAGATCGGTCCGATAAATGCGGCTGTACCACGCTCCATCCGATCCCTTATCCACATAAGCGCTGTAATAAATCATATTATCCACAATACAGAAACTTTGTACACCGTATACTTCCTGGATAATTTTCTTTTCTGACTTCCCGTCCTTCTGATAAACTGCGCTCTCCGTTCCATTTCCCCTGAGATAATAGAGTTTTCCTTCCTTTTCTTCTTCCCCCTTTTCAATATCCAAAATTTTCCCGTCATCACCGACTTTATACCGGCGATCCTCCATCTCCACAATACCGCTGTCTGAGGCGGCAGGATTTCCCAACATATCTCTCAGATACAGCGCACCGTCTGAGAGCTCAATCTGATACTGCGCCTCCCCCACGGCCACGGATCTCCCTGACTTTGCAGAATAGATTTCTCCCCCCTGGGAGTAGTAGATGACATCATCCAAAACCAGGTAGCCATCCACATTGTCCGCGATTATCTCCTTGGTTTTCTGCCCGGGGATCATACGGGTCAAAACATCGCACAGGGCTTTCTCCGAATCCGAAAGACCGGCCCTGCTGCTCTCAGAAACCTTTGGGAGATAGTACACATAATCTCCGTAGGTGCGCATGGAATACCGCGTCGTCTTCTCCGGCGCATCCGCGTCCCCAAGGGGAAGCACCTTATTTTCCACTGTCTTTCGATAGAGAATCGTCTTAAATACGCCTGTATCCTCACCATCCAGATAGCACCAAAAGGCATTTGTCCTCACCAGGCTGTCCAGATCCTCCCCTGTGTCCTCCGGCACATAATTCAAATCCGTCCGAATCTCCTGGAGATATCCCTTTGTCTCGTGGAGCGTATAAATCTGTCCCTCGCTGCTCCACTCGCCGGTCCGCATGATGCCGTCCCCGTCAAAGGAATAGAGAAATCCCTCAATCTCCATCCACTGATCCGAAGCTCTTGTCTCCTCGTCCAGGAGATACATCCATCCATCCTCTGTCTGGTTCCATCCCAGACGCTCCTCCTTCTCTATCTCTATGGCCTCCGCCGTACTCTCCTCCTTTGTCGCAATCTCAATCTTCTCATAATCGGACTGTATCTTTTCCACAATCCCCACCACAACAAAAATTGCCGCCGACATAACCACAATCGCCGCCAATATAAGAATCACTGTCTTGACAGGAGAATCTTGTCTCTTCTTTCTTCTGGCCACGCTGTTTGTCCTCCTCATTCCTGCTTTGTGCGATCTATTTCAGTATAACAAAAAAAGAATCAACAGCCAAGGCTGCTAATTCCTTAAATAAAAATTACAATTCAGGACATGCTCTGCTCTGAATCTTATGAGCGTGCCGGGATTCGAACCCGGGACAACTTGATTAAAAGTCAAGTGCTCTACCGCCTGAGCTACACGCCCCTATTCAATTAATGCCCAAAGTCGGAATCGAACCAACGACACGAGGATTTTCAGTCCTCTGCTCTACCAACTGAGCTATCTGGGCCTCTCTCTGATATTTGAGCAAAAAAAATTGCGGGGGCAGGATTTGAACCTACGACCTTCGGGTTATGAGCCCGACGAGCTTCCAGACTGCTCCACCCCGCGTCAATATATAAATTATAGTATTTTTTAAATGCTTTGTCAACAGCATTTAAAATGGGCGAAGGTGGATTCGAACCACCGAAGGCAGTGCCAGCAGATTTACAGTCTGTCCCCTTTGGCCACTCGGGAATTCGCCCTAATTAAATATTGAAAAGGTATGGGGCCTACAGGGCTCGAACCTGTGACCCTCTGCTTGTAAGGCAGATGCTCTCCCAGCTGAGCTAAGACCCCATATGGAAAAACGACCCGGAACGGGTTCGAACCGTCGACCTCCGCCGTGACAGGGCGGCGCTCTAACCAGCTGAGCCACCGGGCCATTTTTAAGGGTTATGTACCCTCAAAACCGCATACTGAACTATCTTGGTCAAGCCCTCGACCGATTAGTACAGGTCAGCTGCACACATTGCTGTGCTTACACCTCCTGCCTAT
>CALWRY010000223.1 GCA_944384065.1 uncultured Enterocloster sp.
CTGCAGGCGGTCGTAAGGCTCAAAACGGTAGTCCCGTGTTTCGTCCCCGTCCTTTAACTGGTAAATGGAAAAGGTGTTCTCCCGTCCGGTTTCCGGCTGCTCCTGCGCCTTTGCGTACAGCTCCTTGACTTCGCCCTGCGTCAGCTCCCCGGCATTGAGCTGTCCTAAAAGTTCCCGGCATTTTTCCGGCGTCCCGATATACAGCACGTCGCCAATCGCCGCCGTCCCGTCCCCCTGTGGAAGATAGGCTTGCAGGAAAGAAAGGTTTTCTCGGCTGTCGCTGCGCGGGTTGGCTTCTATCTTGTAAATGTATTCCGGCATAGCCGCCTTTTCCCTCGGCGCGTCTTTTGCCTTTGCTGTGGACTGCTGCGCCCGGATATGCGCCCTCTGTAAATCCGTGGGTTTCTCCCCGGAAAGGGGCTGTATGGATTTTACATAATTCGCCGCAAAATAGGCGTTGCTGTTAAGCTGCCGCTGCCATGCTTCCGCTTTTGGCGACCAACGGAAGCCGTTGCTTTTCAGTTCTTCCCGTACCGCTGCGTCCGGCTTTTCGTCAAAGAAGATTTGCAGGCGGTTATCCTGCGTATTTGCTTCCACCCTGCCACCGTCAAATTCCCACCCGATAAATCCGGTTTCTTTCTGCTGCGTAAGGGATTTGATACGTTCTTTCACGCGCCGGATTTCTGCGTTGTTATTGGATAACGCCCATGCGGGATAGGGTGCGCGGTCATAGGAAGCCATACCTGCGATTAGTTTTTGACCCTGCTCCGGCGAAATATGGGGGCAGCCGTCAAGGGTCTTATGCTTGCGGTAATAAGCGTTTACCGCTTTCATGGTTTCCTGCGATTTTTCCAGTCCGGCAAGTTTCTTTTCCAACTTCTGAACCGCCTGCGGGTCATCTGCGCTGATACCGCCCATGCCTGTGCTGCGGATTTTATCAAGTAAGCCTTCGATTTCCCGGTATTCCTCCATGTTCCGGTCACGGGCGGCGTTCTGCTTTTCTTTCTTCCCTGTGGGGAAGTTAGAACCGCCTGCGATAAGGATAGAGGGAACACGCGCGTCAATCTCATAACCTTTGTTTATGTTCGCCGCCAGTTTGCGGGCATAAGTATCAAGCAGGCTGTCGATTTTTTCGTGATACATAGGGTCTACCCGCGCTTTTTGACGCTCGGCAAGCTCTACGGCTTCGTCCACCTGCTGTCTGTATGCAGCCGTCGCGCTGCCCGGTCTGTAATCGGAAAAGCTGTTCATTTCCTTTGCTCGGCGGGCGGCGGCTTCGTTGATAGGATAATAGGTTACGGTAGTCTGCGCCGCTTTCTGCGGGGCGGCGTCCGGCGTTTCTGCCTGCTTCTCCGGCGAAACGGTTTCCATTTCCGGCTGCTCCTGTGCTGTGGCTGCTTCGGACTGCTCCTGTACCATAGCGGAAGCTGGGGCTTTCTGTTCCTGCCCGACAGTCTGTTCCTGTGCCTTTTGAAGCTCTGCAAAATGCCCGTCAATGGCGTTTATCATTTCGGCAGCGGTATTGCGGATTGTTTCAAGGGAACCTTTAAGCTCTGCAAGCTCCTTTCCGCTGCTCCACCCGGCGACATACCCGAACGAATAGTCCGACGTATCAAGCCCGTAGTGTTGGCAGACGGTATAGGCGACGCTTTCCGCTTCCACCTCACGGGTGCGGCGGTCAACGCGGGGCTTTTGTTCCTCTTTCGGGGCGTTTAAGTCTATGTCGTGGAGCTTCGCATGGGCGATTTCATGGATAGCGGTTTTAAGGGTCTGCAAGTCGCTCATGCCCTCGTCAATGGCAATCCGCTTTTCCTCCAAGTGGTAATAGCCGTGTGCGCCGCCCTCGATTTTCTCAAAGCCGACAGGGACGGGGGAAGCCTGCTCCAGTGCGGCGAAAAAATCCTTAAAGCGGTCAACGTCCCCGGCCAGCTCATTCACGGCTATATCCGGCAGCTCCCGCCCCTCGGTCTGGGACACATCAAAGACAGATACCACCTTATAAGCGGGTACCTTGATTTCCTTTTCCTCGGTAACAGGTTTCCCGTCCTTCCCGATAACAGGCTTCCCGGTCTGCGGGTCGGTTTTCTCTACTTCCTGCTTAACCGTAAACGGCGACGGGGCTATGATTTTTATTCCTTTTTCGCCTTTCATCACGTTCCGTCCAAAGTTATTTTTCCATGAGGAAAAGCCTGCCACAAGGGAAGCGTCGGGCTTCTGCATGGCGATAAGCAGCGTATTGTTAAAGCTGTAATTGTGAAATTTCGACATGACGCGCAGATATTCCTTGTAACGCTCGCTTTCAAACAGTTCTGTTATCCCCTGTTCCAGACGGTCGGTAATCTCTTTGAGCTTGTCGGCGGGCTTTTCGGACGTAAGGACAATGGGGATAACCGGGCGCGGTTCCTGTGCCTGCTCCTTTGGCTGCGCTGCGGTCTGCCCTGCGGGGGCAGCGTCCATTTCCACCTTTTTAGGGTCGGGGCGTCCCGGCTCCGGCGGGGCAGGCGTTACCCGGTATTCTTCCGGCACGTCCCGCCCGTCATACCACCTTGTAAACGTGTTCCGGTTGTTGTAGATATAGCCCTGTTCGGTAAACAGTCCCCCGTCATTGATAGAAGCGTCCCGCCCGTATTCCTCATACATGAAATATTTTTTTGCTTCCTCCGGCAGCTCCGGTTCCTCCAGTTCATCAACAAGGTAATGCCCGTATTCTTCCTCATTGTGGACGGACGGGTAAATCCAGTAGCAGTCAAGGTTCTGTGCAAGGTTGATAAGTTCCTCCACACTGGAAGCGTGGTCGCCAAGGGCGATAGCCGCCGCAAATTTCTCCCGGTCGTCGTCAAACTGCATTTCTAAGAGCTTCCCTAAATAGTTCAGCTCGTCCGGGTGTTCGTGTTCCCCTAACTTCTCTGCCAGATGGGGGATAGGGGACTGAAATTCGGTAAAGTGCCATGCTTCCCGGTTCTGAACGTCAATGCCGATACGGTCAAAGACTTCTTTCATGTGTCCGGCGGTGGTGGGGAATGTTACCCATTCCCCGGCGGGTCTGCCCCCGGCGTATGCGCCAAGGTTGGAGAGGTACCCGCTTAAAATCGGTTCGTCCATTCGTTCACTCCTTTCGTTCTCAATCATGCGGTGCATAAGCTCGTAGTCCTCCATGCTCATGCTGCCGTCATATACATAAGGGTCAAAATCTTCCCCGTCCCGGAACGGCTTTTCGGAAAAGGGAAGCCCTGCGGCGCGGGCGGCTTCCCGCCCTTCCTCGATTTCCTCCGGGGATAGGCGGTCGCTGTACTCTGTGATAAATCCGGCAATCCCGTTCATGCGGTGTTCGTAGTGGTAACGGATAGAGGTCGTCAGCTCGTCAAGGGTCATGTCCTCGCTCAAAT
>CALWRY010000224.1 GCA_944384065.1 uncultured Enterocloster sp.
CGTAGGACTTCCCCCTCTTTATACCCTGGTAGCGGCCATGATCGGCGGGAAACTCTTCGGTATCATCGGAATCATATTTTTTATCCCGCTTACAGCAGTGCTTATGGAGTTTATCAAAGAAGATGCCGAAAGAAGACTGAAAAGTCTTGAAAAGGAACTTACTTAGGAGGGAGTAAAGCCATGAAAAAAAGTACAAAAATATTATTAGCTGGAGTTGGAATAGCAGCGGTAGGGATCATTGCCTATGTACTTTTAAAAAAGAAGGATATCGAAGCTCAGGAAAAAACAATAGAAGTGGAGAAAAGCTCTGCTCCCGCCTGTCTGCCTACAGAGGAGTTTATTAAGCGTCGTAAAGAAAGAGCAGCCAGAATGCGTGAAGCAAAAAAACTGACGGAAAAATCGGAACCGCTTGCCAATTCGGATGTAAGCAATAATGATATTACAACAAAGAAAATTGACACAGACACTACAACGATAGATGCGGAATCAGTTTTTGACGATCAAACGACAGAAGTTTCGCATGCAGCTAAGGATAAATCAGAATGAAAATCAGGATTAAAAAAATAGTTCAATTTATTTTAAACCCTCGTCTTTTGCTATGCATAGCGATTGCGTGGCTTATCACAAACGGTTGGTCGTACATTTTATTTGGAATAGGTACCTATTTTAAAATTGGATGGATGATAACGATTTCCAGCGCATACATTGCCTTTCTATGGCTTCCCGTTTCACCGGAAAAAATAGTTACTTTTGCAATTGCTATAGTTCTGCTTCGGGTGCTGTTTCCTAACGATCAAAAGACACTCGCTGTTTTGGAAAAATTGTATGAACAGGCAAAATTAGTTTTTAAAACCAGACGAAAAAGGAGGGATTCTCCAAATAGTTGCAGCGATGAAGAAAAGGAAATAGACAATACATAGATAGAAGAAAGTTTCATTATTAAATCTATATATCTTGGAGAAATTACTTGCCTGCTGCATCTTTAAGTGATACACGGGCAAGTAAAAATTTGTTTTATATACTCCTTGTTATTCACTGAATTTGTCAGACGCCGTCTGACAAATTAGGAAGGAGAAATATGTACTAAAAGTCTGGTAAACAAAAATAGGGATATCCATCAAAACAGCATAAATCCGGGTTTTCTACAAAAGTTCGCAAAGCAGATGGGACAGTAATCCCGAATTTCATAGAGAGGCAAAAAAAGCTGAAAACCTGTCGGTCTCCAGCATTTTTTTTTTTTCTGGGGCATTAAAGCAGAAGGAAAGAAATTGACAGATTTTGCAGAAAATTTTTATTTATGGATGTACATTCTTGTATAAAAACTTGTATGGTCTGTAATCAAATCAATAGGAGTAATTCCCAGCCAGCGATATTCCTGCTCTGTATATACTGCACATACATTTGGCGTAAGGTCTTTCCTGTCGTGAAAATCATTTTCAATTACGCCAAGGCCACCTACGATGCGTCCACTGTCTAAGCAAAGATACCAACCATATTCTGTTTCATGATCGTGCAACTATTTTCATCTTAACAACTGCGATTTGAACGTTTATCTATATCCACCATTCAGGAGTAAGCTCTCCCAGAGTAACAACTTTTTCCTTTTCATAATCCAGCATAATTTCAATGGAACGGTAGTTCTCCGGCATAAGCTGTGTCATAAATTCTCTGCAGGCACCGCAAGGCGGGACTGCTTTCCCGTTTCGATCAACCGCTATCAATCGATAAATACCATTCTCGCCATTTGTAATCATATTGGCCATTGCATTTCTTTCCGCGCACATTCCCAAAGAACAAGCAGTATCAATACAAACACCGACATAAATATTCCCTTTTTCAGTAAGAAGCGCAGCAGATACGCTTCCTGCTTCAACCAACGAAGAAAGTGTTCGTTCTTTCTGCGCCTTTCGCGCGGCAATATACATTTTTTCCCATGTTCCATCAAATTGAGAAAGAGCGAGCTCCTCAATTTC
Source organism: uncultured Enterocloster sp. (assembly GCA_944384065.1). GTDB lineage: Bacteria > Bacillota > Clostridia > Lachnospirales > Lachnospiraceae > Enterocloster. The sequence continues at coordinate 1,974 of CALWRY010000224.1, forward strand.
ACGCACAAAGCTTTCTTTTCCGTCACAATATCCATCAATGTCATAAGGGAATTTCTGTGCGAGCTCTATTTTGAGTTTTGCGTACTGTGTTCTTTCTTTTTCGTGTGTGCGCATATAATCACGAAAGGCAAGATGCCTCCCAATATTGCTCCAATCATTCATCTGGAAGATATGAATTTGATGGGTTCTTTCATCTCCTCCTTTACGCAGATAGCGTCTTCCCTCTATTCCAAATTCTCCGAGATATTCATAGCCGATTTTAGAAAAGGCTTCTGCAGCACAGTCAACCTTTTCAAGACTTCTTACTGCCGCCATAATATCAATAATGGGTTTTGCTGCCAATCCCGGTACAGATGTGCTGCCTATGTGATAGATTGCAATGCAGTTATCAGCAAGAATCTCTTTAATCAGCACCGCTTCTTCCTCGTATTTCTTTATCCACAATGGATTATAGTCTACTACTGTAATATGCTGACTCATTTATTAACACCTCTCATTTTCTATTATAACACCAAAGAGTGATGTATGGCTAAACGAAATTATTGCAGACAAGGCATGAAAATGATATTATTGTAACAGTTCAAACGGCGGACATACCCCAAAGGGCACCTAGTCTTCTTGCCCGGCCAAAGGCCGGCCAAGAAGCATCGGATGTCCATACCCCGGAGGGCACCTAGTCCGATGTGCAGGAAGGGGCAAAATCATACTTACAAGCAAGCTTGACGCCTGATTTTGCCCCTTCCTGCCCGCCGTC
>CALWRY010000225.1 GCA_944384065.1 uncultured Enterocloster sp.
CAATGTCACCTCGGAGACCTTTACCAACGAGCTGATCGACACCATCCGGAACAAGAACAATATTACCACCACGGAATTCAGGGAAAAGTACCGCAACAACGATGTGCTTCTCATTGACGATATCCAGTTCATCATAGGAAAAGAGAGTACCCAGGAGGAATTTTTCCATACCTTCAACACCCTCTATGAGTCAAAGAAGCAGATCATCATATCCTCCGATAAGCCTCCCAAGGAGATTGAGACACTGGAGGAGCGGCTGCGCTCCCGCTTCGAGTGGGGCCTGACCGTGGACATCCAATCCCCGGACTACGAAACCCGTATGGCCATCCTCCGCAAAAAGGAGGAGCTGGAGGGCTACAACATTGACAACGAGATCATCAAATACATCGCCACCAACATAAAGTCTAACATCCGGGAGCTGGAAGGCGCTCTCACCAAGGTGGTGGCCTTTTCCCGCTTAAACAAGTGCGACATTACCTTAAGTCTGGCGGAGGAAGCCTTAAAGGACATCATATCTCCCGGAAGCCAGCGGGAGATCACCGCGGATCTCATTCTCCAGATTGTGGCTGACCACTTTGGCCTTACCCCCCTGGACATCACCTCCCAGAGGCGGAGCAAAGATATCGTCTATCCCCGGCAGATCACCATGTATCTCTGCCGCAGCATGATGGACATCCCCCTTCAGTCCATAGGAAAGGTGCTGGGCGGAAGGGACCACACCACCATCCTGCACGGCTGTGAAAAGATAGCCGCAGACTTAAAGAAGGACGATGGGCTTAAGAATACCATCGACATCCTGAAAAAAAAAATTAATCCACAATAAGCTGTTTATTGCCTGTGGACAGGCTGTTGACAACCATTATTTCCATTTTTACCTGCGAATGGCTTTTAACTCCCTGTGGATAATTCTCAGATTTTTCCGATGGTTTGTGGAGGATTTCCACAGACTGCTCCACAGGGATTTTTACCTGTTTTTTAGGGGATCTTAAGGTTTTACACAAACCCACATCCCCTACTACGTTTTCTACGAACATTAACTACTATCCATAGCAAAATGCGCGGTCCCCCGGGACGTCCGTTCAGAAAGGAAGTTATCAACAATTATGAAGCTAAAATTTCAAAAAGACGCCATTGTAAACGCCATCAATATCGTTATGAAAGCAGTTCCCTCCAAAACCACCATGTCTATCCTGGAGTGCATTCTGATCGACGCCAGCACTGGGGAGATCAAGCTGACAGGCAATGATATGGAGCTGGGAATCGAGACCAAGGTGGAGGGAGAGATTATCGAGCACGGTAAGATCGCCCTGGATGCCAAGCTCTTTTCCGAGATCACCCGCCGTCTCTCCAGCCAGAACGCCTCCATCACCATTGAATCCGACCAGAATTTCAACACAATTATCAGCTGTGAAAATTCTACCTTCAATATCCAGGGCCGGGACGGAGAAGAATTTTCCTATCTCCCCTACATTGAAAAGGACAAATACATCTGCCTTTCCCAGTTCACCTTAAAAGAGGTGATCCAGCAGACCATCTTCTCCATCTCGCCCAATGACAGCAACAAGATGATGTCCGGAGAGCTCTTTGAGGTAAATGAGAACCAGTTAAAGGTGGTATCCCTGGACGGACACCGCATCTCCATCCGCAATGTGACCCTCAAAGACTGCTATGAGAGCATCAAGGTGATAGTTCCCGGAAAGACCTTAAGCGAGGTCAGCAAGATCTTAAGCGGAGATAATGAGAAGGAGGTTCTGATCTATTTCAGCCAGAACCACATTCTCTTTGCCTTTGACGACACCATTGTTATCTCCCGGCTGATTGAAGGCGAGTACTTCCGCATCAGCCAGATGCTCTCCAGCGATTATGAGACAAAGGTGACCGTGAACAAAAGGGAATTTTTGGACGCCATAGAGAGAGCCACCATCCTGATTCGTGAAAATGACAAGAAGCCCCTCATCATAAACATTCAGGATGAAAACATGCAGCTTAAGCTGAATTCCAGCTTCGGCTCCATGAACGCGGACATTCTCATGCACAAGACAGGAAAGGACATTATGATTGGGTTCAATCCCAAGTTCCTCATTGACGCCTTAAGGGCCATCGACGATGAGGAAATCCATATTTACCTGATGAACCCCAAGTCCCCCTGCTTTATCAAGGACGACGAGGAGCAGTATATTTATCTGATCCTTCCGGTAAATTTCAACGCGGCTTCTGTCTAGGAGAGGAAAATAATGGAAATAATTAAACTGAGAGACGACTATATCAAGCTGGGCCAGGCGTTAAAAGCCTCCGGCCTGGCGGAAAGCGGCGCGGACGCAAAGTACGCCATAGAGGAGGGACTTGTCTCTGTAAATGGTGAGACCGCTTATCAGCGGGGGAAAAAGCTGGTGGACGGGGACACCATATCTTACAGGGGACAGGTGGTAAAGATTGAAAAACCATGATTGTGGAGTCCATTGAGCTTAAAAATTACCGCAGCTACGAGGAACTACATATTGATTTGAGCCCGGGGACCAACATCCTTTACGGGGACAATGCCCAGGGAAAAACCAATGTCCTGGAATCCGTCTATCTGTGCTGCACCTCCAAATCCCACAGGGGATCCAAAGACAGGGATATGATCCGCTTTTCCCAGGAGGAATCCCATATCAAGCTTCAGATCCGGCGGGGAAATGTGCCCTGCCGCATCGACATGCATCTGAAGAAGAATAAGCCCAAGGGAATCGCCATCAACGGGATCCCCATACGCAGGGCCAGCGAGCTTTTCGGGGTGGCCAATGTGGTGTTCTTTTCCCCGGAGGATCTGAATCTGATAAAAAACGGACCTTCTGAGCGCAGAAGGTTTATTGACATGGAGCTGTGCCAGTTAAGCCAGGTCTATGTCCATTCCCTGGTTCAGTACAACCGGGCCCTGATGCAGAGAAATAAGCTTTTAAAGGAGCTTTCCTTCCATCCGGAGTATGAGGATACCCTGGACATATGGGATGAGCAGCTGATCCGGTACGGCCGGGAGGTGATGGAGCAGAGGCGCTCATTTCTGGCTCAGATGGACGCCATTGTCCATGAGATACATGGAAACCTCTCCGGAGGCCGGGAAGATATGAAGCTCATCTACGCCCCCGACACCAGGGAGGAAGATCTGGAGCAGGCCTTTAAGAAAAACCGGCCCCAGGACATCAAGCAGAAGACCACGCTCTCCGGCCCCCACAGGGACGACATGAATCTCATGATAGGCGGAGTGGATGTGCGCCGGTTTGGCTCACAGGGACAGCAGCGGACCGCCGCCCTCTCCCTGAAGCTCTCGGAGTTGGAGCTGATGCGAAAGATCAGCCGGGACGACCCGGTTCTTCTTCTGGACGACGTGCTCTCAGAGCTTGACGGGCACCGGCAGAACCAGCTTTTGTCAGCCATCCGGCACATACAGACCATGATCACCTGTACGGGCCTGGATGAGTTTGTAAATAATCGATTTCCCATTGACCGGATATTTAAAGTAGCGGAACACACGGTGAAATGCGAGAATGAATGAAAGGATGATTATAGAATATGGGAGAACAGTACGGAGCAGATCAAATTCAGATATTGGAAGGGCTTGAGGCCGTGAGAAAGCGGCCCGGCATGTATATCGGCAGCACATCAGCCCGTGGACTCCATCATCTGGTATATGAGATCGTGGACAATTCGGTGGATGAAGCCCTGGCCGGATATTGCGATTCCATAGAAGTCACGATCAATCCGGACAATTCCATCACAGTGGTGGACGATGGGCGGGGGATTCCCGTAGATATTCAGAAAAAAGCAGGCCGTCCCGCAGTGGAGGTTGTATTTACCATCCTGCACGCAGGCGGTAAGTTTGGAAACGGCGGATACAAGGTGTCCGGCGGCCTTCACGGGGTGGGAGCCTCCGTTGTGAACGCCCTCTCCGAGTGGCTGGAGGTAAAGGTCTACAAGGATGGAAATATATACGAGCAGCGCTATGAGAGGGGAAAGGTCTGCTACCCCTTAAAAATCGTGGGAAAATGCAGCCCTGCGGAGCACGGAACCACCGTTACCTTCCTCCCGGACAAGGAGATTTTTGAGGAGACTGTATTCGATTACGACACCTTAAAGGTCCGCCTGCGGGAGACGGCCTTCCTCACCAAAAACCTGAAGATTACCCTGCGGGATATCCGGGAGGAGAAAAAAGAAAAGACCTTCCACTACGAGGGGGGGATCAAAGAATTTGTCACCTACTTAAACCGGGGCAAAGAACCTCTCTACGACCAGATTATCTACTGCGAGGGAACCAGGGAGGGGGTTTACGTGGAGGTCTCCATGCAGCACAACGATTCCTACACGGAGAACATCTACACCTTTGTAAATAATATTAATACCCCGGAGGGCGGAACCCACCTGACTGGATTTAAAAATGCCCTCACAAAAACCTTTAATGACTATGCCAGAAAAAATAAGCTCATAAAGGAGAATGACGACAGCCTTTCCGGCGAGGACATACGGGAGGGACTTACCGCCATTATCAGCGTAAAGATCAGCGAGCCCCAGTTTGAGGGCCAGACCAAGCAGAAGCTGGGCAACAGCGAGGCCCGCACTGCGGTTGATAATATTGTGAGCGAGCAGCTCACCTATTTCCTGGAGCAGAATCCTGCGGTGGCCAAGGCCATGTGCGAGAAGTCCATCTTGGCCCAGCGGGCCCGCGCAGCGGCCAGAAAGGCCCGAGATCTGACCCGCCGCAAATCCGCCCTTGACGGCATGGCTCTTCCCGGAAAGCTTGCGGACTGCTCGGACAAGAATCCGGAAAACTGTGAGATCTACATCGTGGAGGGAGACTCCGCCGGAGGCTCCGCAAAGACTGCCCGCTCCCGCGCCACCCAGGCCATTCTTCCCCTCCGGGGAAAGATTCTGAACGTGGAGAAGGCGCGGATGGACAAGGTTTACGGAAATGCGGAGATCAAAGCCATGATAACCGCCTTTGGAACCGGCATCCACGACGACTTTGATATCACAAAGCTGCGCTACCACAAGATCATCATTATGACGGATGCGGACGTGGACGGAGCCCACATCAGCACGCTCCTGCTCACCTTTATTTACCGCTTTATGCCGGAGCTGATCAAGCAGGGGTACGTCTATCTGGCGCAGCCGCCTCTTTACAAGATTGAGAAAAACAAGCGGGTATGGTACGCCTACAGCGACGACGAGCTAAACGCCCTCCTTGCGGATATCGGCAGGGACAGCAGCAATAAAATTCAGCGCTACAAGGGACTTGGGGAGATGGACGCGGAGCAGCTCTGGGAGACCACCATGGATCCGGAGCGGAGAATCCTCCTTCGGGTCACCATGGATGAGGAGACGACCTCCGAGGTGGATCTCACCTTTACCACCCTCATGGGAGATCAGGTGGAGCCGCGGCGTGAATTTATTGAGGCCAACGCAAAGAAGGTAAAGAACTTAGATATCTAAAGGAGAAAATAGAATGGAACCAAATGTATTTGACAAGGTTCATGACGTGGACCTCAAAAAGACCATGGAGCAGTCCTACATCGACTACGCCATGAGCGTAATCAGCGCCAGGGCCCTCCCGGACGCCAGGGACGGATTAAAGCCCGTGCAGCGGCGCGTGCTGTACTCCATGATAGAGCTGAACAACGGCCCGGACAAGCCTCACAGAAAATGTGCCCGTATCGTGGGTGATACCATGGGTAAATACCATCCCCATGGAGACAGCTCCATCTACGGAGCTCTGGTAAATATGGCTCAGGACTGGTCCACCCGCTATCCCCTGGTGGATGGCCACGGGAACTTTGGCTCTGTGGACGGGGACGGGGCCGCGGCCATGCGTTATACAGAGGCGCGTTTAAGCCGGATTTCCATGGAGATGCTGGCGGATATCAATAAGGACACGGTTGATTTTATCCCGAACTTTGACGACACGGAGAAGGAGCCGGTGGTGCTCCCCTCCCGCTTCCCCAACCTTCTGGTAAACGGAACCTCGGGAATCGCCGTGGGCATGGCCACCAATATCCCGCCCCACAACCTGCGGGAGGTGATCGGCGCGGTTGTCCGCATGATCGACAACCGGGTAAAGGAGGACAGGGATACCTCCCTGGAGGAGATCATGGAGATCGTAAAGGGGCCGGATTTCCCCACAGGGGCCACGATCCTGGGAAAGAGGGGCATTGAGGAGGCCTACCGCACGGGCCGGGCCAAGATAAAGGTGCGGGCAGTGACCAACATTGAGACCATGCCCAACGGCAAGTCCCGGATTATTGTCACAGAGCTGCCTTACATGGTCAACAAGGCCCGTCTCATAGAAAAAATCGCGGATCTTGTGAAGGAGAAAAAGGTTGACGGCATCACCTACATCGGCGATGAGTCCAACCGGGAGGGCATGCGCATCAACATAGAGCTGCGCCGGGATGTCAATGCCAATGTGGTGTTAAATCAGCTCCTAAAGCACACCCAGCTCCAGGATACCTTTGGAGTTATCATGCTTGCCCTGGTCAATAATCAGCCCAAAATATTAAATCTCCACCAGATGTTAGACGTATATCTGGCCCACCAGGAGGATGTGGTGCGCCGGAGAACCCGGTATGATCTCAACAAGGCGGAGGAGCGGGCGCATATTTTGCAGGGACTGCTCATCGCCCTGGATCATATCGACGAGGTAATCCGCATTATCCGCGGATCAGCCAATGTGGCGGAGGCAAAAAATCAGCTGATGGATCGCTTCGGCCTCTCCGATGCACAGGCTCAGGCCATTGTGGACATGCGCCTGCGCACGCTGACCGGTTTGGAGCGGGAGAAGTTAGAGAGCGAGTACAAGGAGCTTTTGGCAAAGATCGAGGAGTTAAAGGCAATCCTTGCGGATGAGAAGAAGCTTCTCACTGTGATAAAAGAAGAAATTCAGATCATCGCCGGCAAATACGGGGACGACCGCCGTACCTCCATCGGGTACGACGATGATATGTGCATGGAGGATCTGATCCCGGATGAGGACACGGTCATTGCCATGACCCATTTGGGATACATCAAGCGCATGGATGTGGACAATTTCAAGAGCCAGAACCGGGGCGGTAAGGGCATCAAGGGCATGCAGACCATTGAGGATGACTACATTGAAGATCTCCTCATGACCACCAATCATCACCACATGATGTTCTTTACCAACCAGGGACGGGTCTACCGCCTGAAGGCCTATGAGATTCCGGAGGCGGGGCGCACGGCCAGGGGTACGGCTATCATCAATCTCCTGCAGCTCCAGCCGGAGGAGAAGATCACAGCCATCATCCCCATGCGGGAATTTAACAATGATAATTACCTGTTCATGGCCACCAAGCAGGGCATGGTAAAGAAAACCCCCATGGTGGAGTATGAGCATGTGCGCAAGAACGGCCTCCAGGCCATTGTCTTAAAGGATGGGGACGAGCTCATCGAGGTTAAGGCCACGGACAATACCCAGGACATTTTCCTTGTGACAAGAAAAGGCATGTGCATCCGTTTCCATGAGACGGACGTGCGCGTGACCGGGCGCGTATCCATGGGCGTGATCGGCATGCGCTTTGATGAGGACGACGAGGTCATTGGCATGCAGAAGGAGGATCAGGGGGATACTCTTCTTGTGGTATCCGAGAACGGCATGGGCAAGAGAACCCTGACCAGCGAATTCAATGCCCAGAACCGGGGCGGCAAGGGCGTGCTCTGCTATAAGATTACAGAGAAGACAGGCGCCTTGATTGGGGCCAAGCTGGTAAATGACGGCAGGGAGATCATGCTCATCACCACAGAGGGAATTATTATCCGCATGTCTGTGGATGACATTTCCATCATTGGGAGAAATACATCCGGTGTGAAGCTCATGAGCATTGAACAAAATTCCGATATCAAGGTGGCCAGCATCGCCAAGGTGCGGGAGAGCGTCACCAAGGACAGCAATGTTTATGATGAGGAACACTATGAGGAAGACAGTGAATCGGATTTAGAGGATACGGCGGATAATGTATGAAACGAATTGTTTATATGGTCATCATGAACCTGTTCTACGCTCCCATCTGGCTGACAACCATTGCGCGGATGGCCAGGGAGGACGACAGCCACACGGTACAGGAGCGGTATGACTACATTGTCAGGATGGTAAAGAGAATTATCAAGTGGGGCCGGGTGGCCGTAAAGGTCCAGGGACAGGAGAATATACCAAAGGAAAATGGATTTATCCTGTTTCCCAATCATCAGGGATTATTTGATATGCTGGCCTTGTATTCCACCTGCCCCAATCCCATCTCAGTGGTGATAAAAAAGGAGGCTGCAAATTGGATCCTGGTAAAACAGGTCCTGGGAGCTACCCGCAGCCTCTCCATGGACCGGAATGATATGAAGGATCAGGCAAAGGTAATTCTCGAGGTTGCAAAGAGAGTGAAGGGCGGGGAAAATTTCGTTATCTTCGCCGAGGGACACAGGAGCAGGAAGGAAAACCAGATCCTGGAATTTAAGAGCGGAACCTTCAAGGCGGCGACAAAGGCCAAGTGCCCCATCGTGCCCGTGGCCCTCATCAACTCCTTCCGGCCCTTTGACATCAATTCCTTAAAGAGGGAAAATGTAGAAATACATTACATGGAGCCTATTTATCCGGATCAATATATAGGTATGAATACAACGGAAATCGCACATCTTGTGCATGATAGAATTCAGGAAGAAATTAATAAAAATCTGCGCGAAAATGCCTTGACAAGCTAAATTCCTTTTAGTATAATGTTGAATGCGTCTCAGGACAGACATGTTTTAAGGCGCAATCATATGGAAAATACCAATTCGGAGAAATACTCAAGAGGCCGAAGAGGCGCCCCTGCTAAGGGTGTAGGTCGGGAAACCGGCGCGAGGGTTCAAATCCCTCTTTCTCCGCTCTATTTTCCAGATGATTTTTTTCTTCCGAAAAGTGGTTGACAGATTATCGCATTCGTGGTAAGATAGATACCCGCTGGAAGATACAGCTTTCAATTTCAAAAAAGAAATTGAAAAAAATAAAAAAAGTTGTTGACAAACAGAAAGCAATCGATTATAATAAATAACCGTTGCGGCCAAGAGCCAACAACACAGTCCTTTGAAAACAGAACATTAAACAGTATGCGAAACCCTGAAGATTCCTATAAAGAAGCAGTCTGGTT
>CALWRY010000226.1 GCA_944384065.1 uncultured Enterocloster sp.
CATTGCTCCGAAAGGTATTGCCGGTAAAGCGGGTGTCGCTGTGGCTGCCGCCGTCGGAATTATAATAGAGCCCGGTCCCATTTCCCTCGAACAGGCAGTCCATGGTATTTACCCAGGTATCTCCGTAGCTTAGGAGGGCGGTTTTCCAATTGAAAAACCGGCAGTCCGTGGTCCGCACCCGGTTGGCGGCGGAAATGCCCACTCCCGTCCCATCCCCCGCAAAGTCAATCCCGGTAAAATCGCTTATCCAGTCCCTGTCATCCGCCTGGGCGCGCATCTGGATGCCGGCGGTGAAGGTGGTCCGCCTTCCCTCCGTCTCAGTGCCAGTGAGGCTGAAGGACCGGCTGTGGAGAATGAGGGGCGCGTCATAGGTGACGGCGGGAAGCTCAATCGCCACCACATCCTTATGATTCGTCTCCCGGGCCAGCTGGTCGATGAGGGACTGGAGGGCGCGGGAGTCTGTCAGGTCCGCATTTTGGGAATCATAGCGGTAGGTATGAATGGGAGTAACGGTGAGTGCGGAGCGTATGCGGATGGTATCTCTGTTGTTCATGTGCAGCGTCCATACGAGCTCTATGGGCCCCTTGCTTTCCCTGCTGAAGTCGATGTAGCTCACCAGGGCAGTGCCGGGAAAGGCGTCTGTGGCCTGTGGCTCTGAGGCCTTCACCGGCCAGGCGCTGTCTGCGGGCTGATAGACCTCCAGCGACCAGTCCTTGGCCTTCTGAAGGAAAATGCCGCTGGCATCCGCCCCGCTGTCCCTGTGGCTGATGTAAAGCCGGAGGGGGAAGCGATAGCTCTCCTGTTCCCCGGCATCCTGGGCAATCTCCGGCATGGGATAGAAGCGGTCTGTGCTCACATTGGACACGAGCTGGTAGGTGCCGTCCGCGTCTGTGTAGGATACCTCTCCGGCTTCCTCATAGACCTTGGGGCTGAGATAGAAGAATGCGGCGGCAGACAGCAGGACGGCCAGGTACAGCAGAGCGAGAGCGCGCAGAAGCCGGGCCGGGACACGGCGGGGCATCCGGGCATTTCTGCGGCGATGCAGGCTTTCCCCGCAGTGCGGGCAGAAGGAAGCCTCACCGGGCAGAGCTGCGCCGCAGTGAGGGCATGTTTTATCCATAGCAGATGTTCTCCTTTTCAGAGCTCGTCCAGAAGACGGAGCACATTTTTGTAGCGCTTGGCAGGATTCACCTGGGTGCAGCGGGTGACGATGCGGCCCCAGCGGCCCTCGGCCAGCTGCTGGGACGGATGCCTGCCGGTGAGCATTACATTGATGAGAATGCCCAGGGAGTAGATGTCCGAGGCTGCGTCCGACTGGGACATGCCGTACTGCTCCGGCGCGGCAAAGCCTGTGGTCCCCAGTATCTGTGTGTCGCCTTCTGCGCCATCCTTGTGAATGCGCGCCGCGTCAAAATCGATGAGCACCGCATCCCTTCCGCGCAGCACCACATTTTCCGGTTTTACATCCCGGTGGACAGCCCCCATGGAGTGGAGCACCCACAGGGCGCGGCAGAGCTGGCGGGCAATGCGCCGGGTCTCCCGCACGGAAAAGAGGGCGTCCTCCAGCATGGTTCCCATGTTGTCGCCCTGGATATACTCCTCCAGCACCAGATTCCTATCTTCATCGGAGGCAGCCTCAAAGACCTTGGGAAGATTTGGGCACTCCCAGTCAAGAAGCCTGCGGTAGACCTCCGCATTTCCCACAAAAGAGCGCAGGACAAACCTCTGCCCGCTTCCCCGGTGCCTTACCAGAGCCACCGTACCCCGTTCACTTTCCTTGAGAAGCTTCACCTGTTCAAACTCCCTCTCCAAAGCCTCCCGAAACCATGCATAAAAAATAAAAACCACCCCTCACTCCCCAAAACACTATGCTCCCAGCATATTGGAATTTTTCAAAAAATTGTGTAAAATAGAGGAAACAATCTGGACGGCGAAGAAATAGACGGAAAAGCGGGCGTCAAGCTTGCTTGTAAGCACGCTTTTTTGGCTATTTCTACATCGGGCGGATGCCCGATGCTTCTTGTGCGGCGTAAGCCGCGCAAGAAGAGAGCCGTCCAGCCGTCGCGGTCGGAAGCCCCCGCGTCAAGCTTGCTTGTAAGCACGCTTTTTTGGCTATTTTTCCACCGGCCGCACACCCCTATAGTATATAAAACTTCCAGCCAAATGTAAAGCCGCAGAAAGGAGGCGTCCCAAATGTTCAGACAGCGTACATCCCCCAAGGAAGAGCTCTGAACCATAGCCTATGAACGAGAAAAAAGGAAAAAAGAGTGCCCAGAAGCTGTGCGGCGGGCCCATCGACACATATATCGGCCGCATCATACAGAGCACCAAATGCGGAGGGATGAAGTGGGGCGAATATAGAGAGTGGTATACCGCTGCCCATAAGGGAAAACGATATTTTCTGCGTCAAAATGGAGATAAATGGGAGCTGTCGGTTTTTGAAGTACCTAATTTTGATACGTGTATTGACAAAAAGTGGGACAGCGGCAAGGGCCCTATCCGGGAGCTGTACGATGAAGTGCGCACAGCGGATGCTCATTACGGCAATTTCTATATCCGGAAAATACAGAGAAGAATGCAGAAGGGGAAGATGAAGTGGAGCGTGCATAAAGAGGAAGATGGTATAGTCCAGGAGTATGTCTCTGGCCTCTACCATCTGAGCAGGACAGCGGAGGGAAACTATAAACTTGTCCTCTTAGAGGTGTTTGCTCCAGGCCAGCAAGCAATAAAACAGATAAATGCGGACCAGATGACGCTCCGGAATCTGTATGAACAGGCGGGCAGACCGATAAAGCGGAAAGAAGAACATCGCGTATCCATTTCCCTCCACATGGACCGGTCTGAATATTATAAAGGGGCAAAAGAACCCGAGCCGAAGGAAACGAGGGGGACACCGGGGGCGCCTGCGCAGGGCACATTCTTGCAGAACGTGCCCCAGTCAGTCACGTCCCCGCCAGCAATGTCCTCGCCGCCCCATGCAGCCGGGACGAAAACCCCTGTGCCGCCAGCCACGGCAGAGAGAAGCCCCGCTCCCCCAAAGGAAAGCCCCGCCGTCCCAAAGACGATTCCAGCCGCCCGCACAACGGCGGAAACAAAGCCGCCCGTGCCCGTTGCGCCGAAGCCCAAGCCGAAGTCGAAGCCAGAGCCAGCGAAAAAGGCTCCTAAGCGCATTGGCCTGCACGATTTTGTGGTACGCCGTTCTGTATTCCGGTGTATGCACGAGGGGCACCATCTGACAAATATAGAGGCGGTCTTTGAGGTAATCACGCCCCGGTCAGAGGTACAGGAGGCGGTGGTTACTGCCGGTTACTGCCCTCAGTGCCGCCAGTATTTTTTGCTGGAAAGCGCATATGAAAAGCTGCGGACCCGGGGGATTCCGCTGTGTAAAATCAGCGATGAAAAAAGCTATGGAAGAAACCATGGAAAAAACCGCGGAAAGCTAACTTCTGCAGACGGAATGCAGCTGGCTTCGGAGTCTATTTTGATGCAGTATGGCTACAATGTGTCCCAGACCGAGGACCTGCGGGCACCGGTGCGGCAGGCGCTGCTGGCCCTTCTGATTGACAATCGGATTCTCACAAAAAACGAGGTTGTGAGCTATCTGGATTTCTTTATCAGGCAGAGAAGAGGGCAGAGCAAATTTGCGATTGCTGTCTCCAAGTGGGAGGAGGACCGGGAATTTGTCTATGGGTACAGGGCAGGCACATTTACAAAGCGCAGAGCCCACGAAATCCGCAGGCCTGCCTCTGTGCGGTAAGACCGGCACGGAAGCATGCCCGCTGCACTTATATATTTAGGAGGAGAGTTAATTTTTTTATGGAAGAACAAATATTTCGGATAAGGGATGGACGGCTGTGGCATTTCAACAAAAAAATTAAAGATGCGGAGGTGGAAATTCCAGCGGAGGTTACGGAGATTAAAGAGAGAGTCTTCGAGCATAGCATGAATCTGGAGCGCATCATCATTCCTAAGGAAACGAAAAAAATTGGCAGCTTGGCATTTTTTGGCTGTGTCAACTTAAAGGAAATCGTGATACAGGACGGAGCGGACCATATAGAATTTGGTCTCTACTCTTTTTCGTCATGTATGAGTCTGGAGCGCATTACGATTCCGGAGAGCATGACAGATATAGAAGGATTTTCCTTTGATGAGGGCTGGAAGTTAAAGGAAATCCATGGGCCGGAGCGAATATTGGAAAAGCTTTATCGGGAAGCGGATGCGGCGGATCTATTTTTTAGAAATCATGCTTTTTATTCGGAGGAAATCATCCGGGAAATTCTTACGAAATCCGAAAAACCGGTAAGAAATAAAAAGGCCATGGTAAGGGCGTTTATTGACGCAGATGATGCGGATGGCTTGAAGGTTTTGCTTGCGCTTGGCTATGTATCTGCGGACAAGGATTGGGAGGAATTGACTGATTATGCCTCCTATAAAAAGAAAGAAAAGACTTTGCAGATTCTTTCCAAGGCCAGGAAGGAGGCAGAGTCCGCCGGAACGGTGAAGAAAACCCGAAAAACGGTCAGCACGGATACTTGCTTGATTCGCGGTGGCGTTTTGGCAGCGTATACAGGAGATGCGGTTAATATTGTTGTCAGCGAAGGTGTGAAAGAGATACCGGAAAAGGTTCTCCCTATTTCAAAGAACACGAAGAGCGTTCACCTTCCGGAATCCCTGAAAAAGCTGGGAGAGATATCGTTCCCCAAAGGCTGCCAGGTAAATTTGCCTTCTGCGTATCTGCGGACCCCAAAACCACTTCCTGGGGAATATACCCGCAGACTTTTGGAAGGTGTGTGGAAGAACTGCGCGCAGGACGAGGATTATATGACGCTGTATTTTTTCCAAAAGGACGAGAAGCTTGCTGCGTTTTGCGCGGAAAGGATGGAGGAAAATCCCGAGCCGGCGCTCCGGTATCTGCTCGGCCTTATGGGGGAGGAATGGGAACAGTACAGGCGGCAGATGACCGTATCAGGAAAAATGGAACGGGTCCTTCGCTTTGCCAGGGAAAATGTGGGGCATCTGTCGAAAGAGACGCGTTCCCTGCTTTATGAACAGCTGGTCTATGCATACAGGAGGGACGCAGAGTGGCCTCCGGCTGTTAAGACAGCGGACGGGCGTCCCGCGCCGGAAGAAATCCTGCGCGAAGCAGTTGGCCCGTATTTGCTGCAGTACATAAGGACGGCGGGATGGTCTTATAAAGATAAAGTATGGATTGTTCCGGAAGCCGATGAGGCGGCCGGACACCTGGATATGGCGTCTTTCCAGAGCGCGTTGGAGTTTTTGTATCAGGAAATAAGCCCCGCCTGGATACTTCCCTGCGGAAGATACGGGAATGGCGCGCAGATAACGTCCCTTATTTCCAACATGAAAAAGTGGGAAAACCATGCGGTCTATGGCAAGAAAGGAAGGGAGGACAAAACAATTGCCAGCCGGGCCCTGCTACTGAGCGACACCCGCGAGGCCATGCAGGAGCTGGAAAAATTAAATCTTCTGGAGCAGTACGCCGGGCTTCGGGGAACGGACGCAGACGCAGTCCGCAGCGAGTTCCTCTATAATTTCGGTCTGGATGCTTCCGGCAGGAAATCCTACGATTTGGGAACAAAGACCATCCAGGTGTCCCTGGAGCGGGATTTGTCCCTCTCGCTTTTCGATAAGGAGGCGGGCAAAGGGGTGAAATCCATTCCCAAAAAGGGAGTGGACCCGGCGAAAGCCGCCCAGGCCGCAGATGATTTTGCGCAGATGAAGAAAAATCTTAAAAAGGCGGCGGGAGAGCAGATAAAAAGGCTGTTTCAGGCATTTTTGTCCGGGGAGGAGGAGCCCGCTGGAAAATGGTTGGATTCCTATACCCAAAACGGCCTGCTCCGCCGCATAGGGGAGCTGCTTGTGTGGAAGCAGGGAAAGGAAAGCTTTATACTCACGGCGGACGGGGCGCAGACCTGTGAGGGAGCCGCCTATACGGTGAAAAAACAGGGAAAAATAAGCGTGGCCCATCCGATGGAGATGGAGGCCGGGGAGGCAGCCGCATGGCAGAGGTACTTATCCTCCCGGGGACTGCGGCAGCCCTTTGCCCAGATGTGGGAGCCGGTCTGCCGGGCGGAAGAGGTGCGGCCGGACCGCTATGCCGGCACGGCAATCCCAGCGGTTTATTTTAAGGGAATGGAAAAGCACGGGATTGGTTTTTGCTACGACATCGGCGCTGCAGAACTTGACATACGGCTGGCAGACTGCAAGATAAAATACGCCGCGGAGGGAATTTCATGGCATCGTCTGGACAAGGACTCCAAGGTGACGATTACGGATTTTCAGTTCCAGCGCTTTACGCGCCAGGCAAACCATATCGTCAGCCTGCTGGATAAGTGGACCATCCGCCAGCGGATTAAGGAGGACGATGCTTCTTCCATTGCCGGGATGCTTGCGGGCGCTACCCTGGCGCAGATAGAGGAGTATCTGGCGCTTTCCACAGAGGTGCAGGCGGTAAGCTGCACGGCTGTGCTGCTGGCGCATAAGAGAGAGCGCTTCGGGGACATGGACCCCATGGATGCATTTGTTTTGGACGAATAAGGAGGAAATGACTATGACAACAGAAGAGCTTCGCAGACGTCTTTTGGAAGAGATTTACGCCGGTGCTATGGCCGGTATGGGTGCTATGATTCTGGACGAGGACCGGATTCGCAGGGCGGACGATAAGGAGCTGCGGGAGATTGCGGCGCAGTACGGATACCGATGAGCGGACCGGACAGGGAGCGGATAGAGAAGGCCGCTGCGGATGTCATGGGGATGGCCCGCAATCAGCTGGTGGTGAATTTCCGCTTCATGGACCCGGCAGTGGGCAGGCTCAAGCTGCTGGCGGCGGACGAGGTTTCGGGGGCCTCCACGGATGGGGAGTGCATTGCCTACAATCCCATCGATGTGCTGAGGCTCTACCGGGCGGAAAAAAGCGCGGTGCCCCGGCTCTACATGCACCTCCTTCTCCACTGCGTGTACCAGCACCTGTTTGTAGGCCCCAGCATCCATCGGGAGCTCTGGGATTTGGCCGCAGATATGGCGGTGGAAAATACCATCAACGAGCTGGACTACCCGGGCTTTGAGACAGCCCAGGCGGGCAGCCAGCGGGCGGTCCTGGAAAAGCTCAAGGGCCAGGTCAAATACATGACGGCGGAGTACCTGTACCAATTTCTCATGGACCTGGCGGGTGCGGGAGCAGGGGGCGGCGCAGGTCTGGCCCAGGCGTCCGGTGCGGGAAGCGCCGGGCAGGGCCAGCCCCAGCCGTCCGGCATGGGAGGCACCGGGCAGGGCCAGCCCCAGGAGTCCCCTGCGGGAAGCGCCGGAAAGAATCAGTCCCAGGCCTCCGCCGCTGCCCAAATGGAAGGATTAAAAAGCCTTTTCACCAAGGACAATCACGCCCCATGGTATCAGAGCCAGAAGCTGCGGCTGTCGGTCGGTTTGGACAGCCAGGGAAGCGGCACTCTGGACGGCTCGGGAAGCGTCCCCCAACCGCTTAAACACGAGTGGCGGGACGTGGCCGAGCACATCCAGGTGGATTTGGAGCATTTTGCGGAGAGAAGGAAGAATCAGGGCCTAATGCCGGGCGGCTTTATCCAAAATCTGCGGGAGGTGAACCGGGAGCGCTATGACTACACGGCATTTTTAAAAAAGTTCGCGGTGATGGGCGAGGCCATGCGGGTGAACGACGATGAATTTGACTATATTTATTACACCTACGGCTTAAAGCTCTATAAGAAGCTGCCCCTCATCGAGCCCCTGGAATACAAGGAGATAAAGGCGGTGAAGGAATTTGTCGTCGCCATCGACACCTCCGGCTCCACCAGCGGAGAACTGGTCCAGCGGTTCGTGCAGAAGACCTACAACATCCTAAAGCAGGAGGAATCCTTTTTCACAAAAATAAATTTGCATATTATACAATGTGACGCGGCCATCCAGGAGGACAAGAAAATCACCTCCCAGGAGGAATTTGACAATTATTTGAAAACCATGCAAATCCGGGGGCTTGGGGGAACGGATTTCAGGCCCGTGTTCTCCTATGTGGACCGGCTGATAAAGGAGAAGGAATTCACGAACTTAAAGGGAATGATATATTTCACGGACGGCTGGGGAACCTTCCCGGCGCGCCAGCCGGACTACCAGGCCGCCGTGGTCTATGTGGGCGAGGATTATAACAATCCCCAGGTGCCGGTCTGGGCCATCCGGCTCGTCCTGCGGCCAGAGGAGATATAGGCCGGCGGCGGGAATTTTAAAGTAGAAAGGACAGGAGAAGCAGCAAGAGATGAACATAAAGGACGCCAAGGAACAGATTAAAAATGCCATCACGGCTTATTTTACGAAGGATGCCTCCGGGGAGTACATTCTCCCGGTGGAAAAGCAGAGGCCCGTGTTCCTCATGGGGCCTCCGGGCATCGGAAAGACGGCCATCATGGAGCAGATTGCCTCGGAGATGGGGGTGGGGCTTCTCTCGTACTCCATGACCCATCACACCCGGCAGAGCGCGCTGGGGCTTCCCTTTATCGCCCGAAAGACGTATAATGGGAAGGAGTACGAGGTTTCCGAGTACACCATGAGCGAGATTATCGCGGCGGTCTACGACCTGATGGAGGAGAGCGGCATCCGGGAGGGAATTTTGTTTCTGGACGAAATCAACTGCGTGTCCGAGACATTGGCCCCCATCATGCTCCAGTTCCTCCAGTACAAGGTATTCGGCCGCCACCGGGTGCCGGAGGGCTGGATTGTGGTCACGGCGGGCAATCCCCCGGAGTACAACAACTCCGTCCGGGAGTTCGACATCGTGACCTGGGACCGGCTGAAGCGCATCGACGTGGAGCCGGACTTCGGGGTGTGGAAGGAATACGCCTATGAGCGGGGCGTGCACCCGGCCATCCTGTCCTACCTGGAAATCGAGAAGCAGAGCTTCTACCGGGTGGAATCCACGGTGGACGGCAAGACCTTCATCACCGCCAGAGGCTGGGAGGACTTGAGCCAGATGCTCAGGCTCTACGAGCTCCACGGCATTCCGGCGGACGGAAGGCTCATTTCCCAGTACGTGCAGAATCCCAAAATCAGCCGGCATTTTGCGGCCTACTACGATTTATTTGTCAAATACCGGAGCGACTACCAGATTGACAAAATCCTGGAGGGGAAATGCCCGCCGGATATCATAGACCGGGCGAAGGCGGCTAAGTTTGACGAGCGCCTCTCCCTTCTGGGCCTTCTTCTGGACGCCGTGGGCGGGCGTGCCAGAGAGGCCATGGAAAAGGATGCCGTGCTCACGGAGCTGATGCACGCCCTGCGGGACTACAAGGTGAAGCTTGCGAAGTCCGCCTCCGGCACGCCGGAGGGGAAGCTGGCGGCCCAGATTGAGCAGATGCGGGATAAGGCTGCAGGCGCCAAGGCAGCCGGGAGCCAGAGCCGGGAGAGCCTGGCGGTCACGAAGCAGGTGATAGAGGCGTTAGAGGGCATCCGGGCCGTCCTGATGGGATGCGCGGACGGCACGGCGGCCTTTGCCGAGGCGAAAGCCGCCTTTGACCGGGAGAAAAAGGCTCTGGAGAAGCTTGCCAAGGGGAGCACGGCGAAGGCCTTTGCAAACGCCTTCCTGTTTTTGGAGCAGGCCTTCGGGGGCGGCCAGGAAATGCTGATTTTCGTGACGGAGCTGACCCAGAATCCCGTCACCGCCCGGTACATCAGCAAATATGGGTGCGATAAATATTATGAACACAACAAGGATTTGCTGTTCTACGAGCGGCAGAAGGAGATTGACCGGGTGGTGGAGAAGCTGGAGCTGTAAGCTGCTCAAACATGCTCTGGATGGCAGGAGCTGCGGACGGGAGAAAGGGAAAGCGTTATGAACGGGGAAGAATTTATCATTGAAGACGGAGTCCTGAAGGAATATAAGGGCGCGGAGGAAGATGTGGAAATTCCCGGCGGGGTCACCAAAATAGGCCGTATGGCATTTCGTGGAAATGAAAATCTGCGGCGCATAAAAATCCCGGGCGGGATAAAGGAAATTTTGACGGCAGCCTTTGATAGCTGTAAGGAATTGGAGGAAATTGAGTTTTCCCAGGGAATTGAAAGTATCGGAATGGGCGCCTTTTACGGCTGTGAGAGTCTTAAAAAAGTCGAATTTCCAGAAGGGATGCTCTGGATTGACGACAATGCGTTTGCCAAATGCAGGAATCTGAAGCTGGTTGTGATTCCAAAGTCGCTGCGGTATATTCACCTGAATGCCCTTGGGTCACTTGCCCCTTCCTGCGAGGTGATTTTTGAGGGAAGCCCGGACTGGAAGGAATCAAGAAGGGGCTTTGAGCCGCTGGATGAAACGCTGCGCATCTGGGCGAAGAACGAGGATATTTCAAAGATTACGGTCCGCTTGAGAAATGCTGCCGTCCGTGGGTTTGCATCCCACTATTTAGCGGGAGATGAGATGCCGGCTGCGGTGAAGGAAAGCGCCTTAAAGTATATGGCAAGGCACAGTGAGGACCTTTTGGCGGACAGGGACTGCCTGGCGGTCATGCTGCAGGAAAAGCTCATTCCTGCGAAGAAGCTTCCGGCCTGCATGGATGCGGCAGCCAAGCTGGAAAAACCGGAACTCACCGCGATGCTTTTGGAATACCAGAACAAAAATTTTACGCAGGAGGCGGTTCAAGGGGCGGCGGATAAAGCCCTTGAAAGGGAGCTTAACAGGACGGAGCCTACTGTGAAGGAGCTGGAAAAAATCTGGTCCTTCCGATACGCAGGAAAGGGCAGGGGAGTCACCTCGTATAAAGGGGAGGAACGCCGGATTGACGTCCCGGAAAAGATTGGAAAAGAGAAAGTGACGGAGATTTGCGAGTATGCCTTTTCTCCCCTCAGAGTCCGCGGTCATGCCTCCCCCAAAAACCAGGAGGCGAGAAATGCGATAGAGGAAATTTTTTTGCCCGGCAGCGTAAGAAGAATTTGCGGCCATGCGTTTTCCGGCTGCTCTTCGCTGAAACGGGTACATATTCCGGAGCAGACCACAGAAATTGATATTTGGGCTTTTTCAGATAATTCCCCGGAGCTTACTATCTGCGCGCCGGAGGGAAGCTATGCCCAGAAGTATGTGCGGGAACGGCCGGCCTTGGGCCAGGGAGCCATAGGGTTTGAGAAAGAAGGCGCGGTAAAGAAGGAGCGGTTTCGGAAATATAACGGGGAAAGCCCGGAATTTGTCATGGAGAATGGGACGCTCCTTCGGTACATGGGGGCAGGCATAGATGTAAAGGTTCCGGATGGGGTGGAGGTTATCGGAGAAGGCGCATTTTCCGGCTGCGGGAGCCTGAGGTCCGCAGAGCTTCCGGAAACAACAAGAACAATCAAAGCAAATGCCTTTTACGGCGTGAATCCGGCCTGTGAGATTGTGATTAATGGGTGTGCGTCGATACACTCGGAAGCATCCAGGAATCCATTGGAGGATGTGCTCTGCATTTGGGCAAAGAAAATGGGACCCTCCGCTCTGCCGCGGGAACTGCGAAAAAAGGCGGTAAAAGGGTTCGCGCGGCATTTTGCGGAGGCCGGTGAGATGTCCGAAAGGGTAAAAGAGAATTATATTCAGTATATGAAAAAGAATTGCCAGAAGCTCTGGATGGATGAGGACTGTCTGCGGGTAATTCTGCAGGAAAACTATATTACGGCAGGAAATATAGGCGCATATCTGGACGAGGCGGAAAGGCTTGGGTAGCCGGAGCTCACGAAGGCTCTTTTGGAATACCGCGATAAGAATTTTTCCAGGGAAGCATTGGAGCGGGAAGAACAGAAAACGAAGGACAAAGTGAAAGATGGGCCTTCGGCCGCAGAGCTTAAAAAAATCTGGTCCACCAAAAAACGGGAGGACGGAACGCTGATAATTACAAGCTACAAGGGAACGGACTTGCAGGTCACAGTGCCGAAGCAGATTGGGAAATCGCCGGTGACGGCCATTGGCTGGTCTGCCTTTACGACGAACTCATCTCATGCGAACAATCTGCAGGTGCGGTCGGCCATTACGGAAATCACACTGCCGGACAGCATTACATTGATTGAAGATAATGCTTTTAGCGGGTGCAGTGCGCTCACAAGCCTCCATATACCGGCAAAGACGGTGGAGATTCAGGGAAATCCATTTAGTAACATTTATAGTCATCTCACCATCTGCGCCCCCAAGGGGAGCACGGCTGAGCAGTTTGTAGAAGAATGGCAGGGGCGCTATTACAAGTTCGAAAAATATGGATGGCCGCATAAGGATAAAAGCGTCGAATGGATAGCGTTTGAGCCGGAGGAGGACGGCGCCCAGGGTTAGAGTGTGTTTGCATCACGCCTTTTCAGTACAGAAAGGAAGAGTTGGTGAAAATGGAAAAAGAATTTATCATTGAAGACGGGGTTCTGAAAAAATATATTGGCGCGGGAGGAGATGTGGAAATTCCTGACGGGGTTAAAATCATAGGCGAGGAAGCCTTTCATGGGTGTGAAAATCTGCGCCATATAAAAATCCCGGGCAGCGTGAAGGAAATTTTGTTTTACGCTTTCGGAAACTGTAAAAATATGGAAGAAGTAGAACTTTCAAAGGGCATTGATACAATAGGCGAGTGGGCTTTTAGAGGCTGTGAGAGTCTTAAAAAAATCGTGCTGCCGGAAGGAGTGCAGAGGATTGGGAAAGAGGCATTTTTCTGGTGCAAAAACGTGAAACAAGTTGTGATTCCAAAATCGCTGAGGGAAATTGAAGAGCTGGCCTTTTACAATCTTGCCCCTTCCTGCGAGATAGTTTTTGAGGAATTGCCCCCAATATCGCAATGGATTGATATGTTTGATTTAAAGGATGAAACTCTGCGCATCTGGATGAAGAACGATAATATTTCAGATGTACTTCCTAAGTGGAGAAAAGCGATTGTCCGTGGATTTGTACCCCACTATTTAGCAGGAGATGCGATGTCAGAGGCGGCTGTAAAAAGCACCCTGCAATTTATGAAAACGCACATAAAAGATTTTTTAGCAAACCGGGACTGTCTGCGGGTTATACTGCAAGAGAAGCTCATCCCAGTGGGGAAAATCCAAACCTGCGCGGAAGAAGTGGCAAAACTGGAAGACCCAGAGCTTACCGCTATGATTTTGGAATACCAGCGTAAAAATTTTTCCCAGGAAGCCATTGAAAGGGCGGCGGATAAGGCTCTTGAAAGAAAATTTAAAAGTCTGGAAAGGGAGCTTAACAGAACGGAGCCTACCAAGAAGGAGTTGGAAAAAACCTGGTCTTTCCAACACTCATTCGCAGGGGAGGGGGGCTGTGGAGTTACTTCGTATAAAGGGGAAGAACGACGGATTGACGTCCCGGAAAAGTTTGGCAAAGAAAAAGTGACGGAGATTTGCGAGTATGCCTTTTCTCCTTATCCTGGTTACTATTCGCCCAAAAACCAGGAGGCGCGGAAGGCGATAGAGGAAATTTTTTTGCCGGACAGCGTAATAAGGATTCGGGACCTTGCGTTTTCCAGCTGTTCTTCGTTAAAGCGGGTACATATTCCGGAGCAGACCACAGAAATCGGTATTTGGGCTTTTTCAGGTAATTCCCCGGAGCTTACTATCTGCGCGCCGGAGGGAAGCTACGCCCAAAAGTATGTGCGGGAACGGCCGGTTTTGGGCCAGGGAGCGATACGGTTCGAGAAAGAAGGGGTGGTAAAGAAGGAGCAGTTTCGGAAATATAACGGGGAAAGCCCGGAATTTGTCATAGAGAATGGGACGCTCCTTCGGTACATGGGGACAGGCATAGATGTAAAGGTCCCGGATGGGGTGGAGGTTATCGGAGAAGGCGCATTTTCCGGCTGCGGGAGCCTGAGGTCCGCAGAGCTTCCGGAAACGACAAGGACAATCAAAGCAAATGCCTTTTACGGTGTGCACCCGGACTGCGAGATTGTGATGAAGGGGAGCGTACTGACAGGCCCAGAGGAATCCGAGAATCCATGGAAGGATGTGCTCTGCATTTGGGCAAAGAAAATGGAACCCTCCGCGCTGCCGCAGGAGCTGCGAAAAAAGGCGGTAAAAGGGTTCGCGCGGCATTTTGCGGAGACCGGTGAGATGCCCGAAACGGTGAAAGCGGCGTATCTCCAGTATATGAAAAAGAATTGCCAGAAGCTCTGGATGGATGGGGACTGCCTGCGGGTAATTCTGCAGGAAAAATATATTACGGCAGGGAAGATAGGCGTATATCTGGATGAGGCGGGAAGGCTTGGGAAGCCGGAAATCACAAAGGCTCTTTTGGAATACCGCGATAAGAATTTTTCCAGGGAAAAATTGGAACGGGAAGAACAGAAGACGAAGGACAAAGTGAAAGATGGGCCTTCGGCCGCAGAGCTTAAAAAAATCTGGTCCACCAAAAAACGGGAGGACGGAACGCTGATTATTACAAGGTACAAGGGAACGGACCTGCAGCTCACAGTGCCGAAGCAGATTGGTAAATCGCTGGTGACGGCCATTGGCAGCACTTTCTTTTCCTGGAGGGAATGGCAGGTGCAAAAGTCCATCACGGAAATCACACTGCCGGACAGCATTACATTGATTGAAAATGGCGCTTTTGACGAGTGTAAGGCGCTTACAAGCGTCCATATACCGGCAAAGACGGTGGAGATTCAGGGAAATCCATTTTGGAATATTGATAATTCTCTCACCATCTACGCCCCTAAGGGGAGCACGGCCGAGCAGTTTGTAGAAGAATGGCAGGAGAGCTATTACAAGTGGGAAAAATCTGGAAGGCCCTATAAAGATAAAAGCGTCGAATGGATAGCGTTTGAGCCGGAGGAGGACAGTTCCCAGAGTTAAAGTACGGCCACGGCCATGATTCGAACACGGCCATCATTCGAGGCCGCCGCTGCATACCTTCAGAACAGAAAGAGAGGAACAAAAGCACATGCAGGAGAATTTTGAACTGGTACAGCGGGGATTCCGCATCCTCGTGGCCTCCATGTCCGGGTACGTGGGACAGGAGTTAAATAAGGCCTATCAAGGCAGATGGTGGGAGGAGGTCCTTGACGCCCTTTCCGACCAGAGAGATCTGCCGGAAAGGGGTACATACGGGGAGCTGGTGGATTCGCTGGACATCGCCAACTGCATCCGGCTTTTGGACCGGAAGTGGAACGACGTCTTCCGCTTCCTTCTTCCCTTAAACTGCCGCACCTGGGCCAAGGAGCTCATGGGCGTGCGCAACATCGTGGCCCACCTGGGACAGCAGGATTTGGAGCAGCCCATGGCGGAGCGGGCCCTGGACACCATGGCCTTACTCTGTAAGGAGATGGATCCGGAGGGAGCCGCAGAGATTCGGGAAATCTACTGGACGGTGCGGGAAAAGGCGGTTAGCGGGAGAAGGCCGGAGGAGGCTCTTTCCAGTGGCGGTCAGTCCCCGGCGGGGCAGCCCATGGGCGCTTTATCCCCTGGACAGAGCGCTTCCTCTGGCGGCAGTGCCTTTACAGCCAGCGCTTCCGGCGGGGAAAAGAACCTCTTATCCCTTGTGGGCACAGACGTAGTCCAGAAGACCACCCTCACCCGCAAGGTGACG
>CALWRY010000227.1 GCA_944384065.1 uncultured Enterocloster sp.
CTCTGCCGCTGCGGTGATATTCTGTTCTCTGGCCACTGCCAAAAAGTATTCCAATAACCGAAATTCCATCGAAATCGTCTCCTGCTATTCAGTATTCAGTATTCAGTATAGGTTAATTGAAAATTTAAATGCAACATAGTCTGTTGCGCTTAGAATTGCATAAGGTAGGAGCCATGGGGTTGCATTTGTAACTTCATGGTTTTCTTTTATGCTATCTTCCTGTATAGTGGTTCCTGTTCTGCCTTCAGATTGGAGGCATTTATGAGCAAGAAACACCTTACCTATGATGACAGACTGGCTATTCAGGCAGGGCTCCAAAAGGGGCTCAAAATCGCCCAGATTGCGAAGAACATCAGCAAAGACCGGGCAACTGTCGGAAGAGAAGTAAAAGCTCACAGACGCCTGGTTATAACTTCGGGCGGCAACAACTGTATCCACCATAAAAACTGCACCAGGATTCCTGACTGCCGTTCTGGCTGTTTCCGGGGAAAGCGCCAGTGCCAGACCGCCTGCGGACGCTGCCAGGAAGGCTGTCCGGAGTATCAGGAAGAGTTCTGTTCTGACTACGAGAAATCTCCGTTTGTCTGCAATCCCTGCGGCCACCGGCTCCGGTGCCGGCTGCGCCGCATGTTCTATGATGCAAAGTATGCCCAGGAACAATACGAGAAGACTCTTTCGGAGTCCCGCAGAGGAATCTCCCTGACAGAACAGGAGCTGAACCGGATCAACGATACCATTTCACCCCTGCTGAAAAAGGGACAGTCCCTTCCAACCATTTGCGGACGCTACCGGGATGAACTGCCAGTCACGGACCGCACCATCTACTCCTATATCGATGCAGGCCTGCTGGATGCCAGGAATATCGACCTGCGTCGCAAGCTGAGGAGGCCGGAGAGGAAGAAAAGCGGCCCGGTTCTCCGGGTGGATCGGAAATGCCATATGGGGCGGACGTATGAGGACTACCAGGCCTATATGGCCCGAAACCCGGACGCCTTGGTGAGCCAGATGGACAGCGTGGTGATTCATAAAGGAGGACAGGTAATCCTGACGATTCTCCTGACCAGCTGTGATCTGCAGCTGATGTTTCTGAGGGAGCAGAATACGGCGGCAAGCGTAACAGAGATTTTTCGGGACTTACGAAAAAAGCTGGGGGAAACATACTTCCCTATGCTGTTCCAGGTGATTCTGACTGACCGTGGGAGTGAGTTTACCGATCCGGTGAAGATCGAAACAGACCCGGAAACAGGAGGAATTCAGTGCAGGGTATTTTACTGCGACCCCATGAACAGCAATCAGAAAAGCAACTGTGAACGCAGCCATGAACTGATCCGATATGTGATCCCGAAAAACCAGGCAAAAGAGCACTATACGGAAGAAGAGATCCGCGAAATGATGAACCACATCAATTCCTATCCAAGAAAAAAATGGAACGGACAGGCTCCCATTGATCTGTTTGTGAAGATCTATGGCCAGGAAGCCGCCAAACTTCTGGGCCTTGAGAAAATCCCGTCCGATTCCATTCATCTAACTCCAGCATTATTTAAGAAATAAGCTGGAAATACATATAAGAAGGCAGGACAACTCCAACATAAACCCTATCCCAATGGGGTGCATTTACAACTTCGCCAAAAGAAAAAAATGCAGTCCGGACTTTGTGCTGTCTTCTTTTAAAGAATTTTACACGGAACAGGCTGAAAAAGCAACATAGCCTCGAGAAAAACAGGCCCAAATCGTTGCATTTACCTATGCCATAGTGCGTTTACAACTTCATGAAACTTCCAAAGTGCATTTACAATTTCAATGTTGCATTTAGAATTTCAACTAACCTGCCGACAGCATAGCATAAAAAAGTATAAATTGCAATTATGGAAATTGATAATATATAAGTATTTGATACTCTTTCCTTTTGAAAGTACACTACAATTACAGAGATTTAAAGTAAATAAGTAGTCAGGAGGAAGGAATGTAAATGGAACGGTATATGCTGAAAGATAAGGTGGCTGTTATTACCGGGGCAAGTTATGGCATGGGACAGACCATGGCAGAGCTTTTCGCTGAGGAAGGCGCTGCTGTAATTCTTACGGCCCGCGGAAAGGAAAAGCTGGATGCGGTAGTAAACAGTATTCGCGCTAAGGGAGGAAAAGCAGCGGGCGTCGTGGCTGATGTATGTTCTACAGAGGATACCAGACGGGTATTTGACACTGCGCTTCAGGAATTTGGGGACGTAGATATTCTCATCAATAATGCCGGCATCGGCGAGCAGAAAATGATCGATGAGACGGATGACGACTGGATGCTTTATGTAATGAACACGAACCTTGGCGGACCCATGCGCTATATACGGGAAGCGTTAAAAATATTTCTGCCTAAAAATGACGGGGTTATCATTAACGTATCCTCTGTGAACGGTACCCGGCCCTTCTGCGGCGCCACTTATACTTCTACAAAAGGAGCGCTGAATACTTTAACGAAGAATGTGGCCATGCGGCTGATTGATACGAATATCCGCTGTAACGCAGTAGCGCCGGGAGCGACAGTCACTCCCGCGCATCTTGCCAACAAAAAGGGCGAACAGCCTGGAGGCGCTGAAATGCTGAAGTACAGCGGGCACTATGTCTATTTCCCCGGGCCGGAGTGTGATCCCATAGATCAGGCATACGCCTGCTTATATCTGGCCAGCAAAATGGGAAGACATGTGAAAGGGCAGGTACTGCAGGTCTGCAACGGAGCATTTCTGTAACTGGCGGTGATGTGAAGGCTGCGGCAAAAAGGATTTAGCTCTTTAAGAAAGAGTATGAGACAGTAAAAATGAAAAGAGGCAGAAAAATGGAGTACGGGCAGTCTATGCAGCCAGTTATTCAGAACCTGAAAGACGCCGGCTGTGAAAAGCAATGTGTAGAGGAATTCCTTGCGCTGGAGCAGGAAGGAAAGAGACGGGAACAGCTGAAGCTTCTGGAACTTCACCGGCAGAAGCTTCTGGACAGGGTGCATGAGGAAGAACGGCAGATCGACTGCCTGGATTATCTGGTCTATCAGATGCAGAAAAGCAGTGGAGGAATGGAAGTGTGACAATTAAGCAGAAAGTACGGCTGTCCAATATTATGATGGTGCTGGTCCCGCTTCTGTTTACCGCGGTGGTGATTATAA
>CALWRY010000228.1 GCA_944384065.1 uncultured Enterocloster sp.
GGACTGACATTCGTCATACTGGCGCTGTGTCTGCTCGTATCCGCGCTGCTGTATTTCATCACACTGGGCACGAACTCTGTATTCGCGTTCCTGCTTCCGATGCTGTTCTATCTCGGAGGCGGTGTATTTGCCTTCCTTAAGAGAGGGGATGAATTCCAGCTTCTCATTGCTGCCGGTGCATGCGCCGTACTCGCCGTGATCACACTGATCCTTGCCATCACATCAAGGGGCGGCGATGATTATGATGACTATGACGACGCGTTTGAAGATGATTACGCAGATGATTATGACGAATAAAACAGCGGCATCTGATACTTGTCAATATTAAAAGAATCATGCAATATATACCCGCCAAAGCTGTACGAAAGCCGGCAAGTCTTTATTTCTGTGCCGGATCCGTACCTGCCGGCGGGTATTTTTTACGTCTGCTTTTCCGCCCGGTATTCTGTGGGTGTGCGCCCCTTTTTCTCTTTGAACAGACGGGAAAAATAGAGCGCGTCCTCATACCCCACGGAGCGTGCCACTACAGACACAGGATAATCAGTATGGGCGAGCAGATCGCTGGCTGTACGGATCCGGTAATCAAGAAGATAATTCTTCAGCGAGACGCCCGTAGCGGTCTTAAACAGACGGAACAAGTAGGATCGGTCTATGCTCAGGGAATCCGCGATCTCATTTACGTTGATGTGGCGGGTGTGATTGATCTCAATATACTTCAGCGCTTCCTCCACATAGCTTTCCCTCTTTTCCTGTACGGATATGTGCTCCTTGGGAAACTTATCTGCCAGCATAAAAAGATATTCATACAGGATGCTCGTCATAATGAGATCCTTGTTTTGCGGCAGCTGGTTCGCCTCGTACATCTTCTCATGGCAGAGACGGATACGGTCATCCCTTCCATAGAAGAAGACCGGGCACTCCAGAAGAGAGGTCCTCTTTAGATACTGCTCCACCCGCACGCCCTGAAAACCGATCCACGTGTAAGTCCAGGGATCTCTTGCATCCGCCTCATAATAGATCAGGGTTGCAGGGCGGATAAGAAAGGCCTCGCCCTCTTTCAGCCGATAGATGCGTCCGTCCGTTTTAAAGACGCCCTTTCCTTTTATCACATAATGGATCAGATAACCGCTGCGTACTGCCGGTCCGTAGCTGTGTCCCGGGACACAGGATTCATAACCGCATGTATAAACTGTAGCGTCGATATTGCGAAAAAACTCATTTGAAAATATATAATCCTTCACGGTACTGCCCTCCTCCTTGCACGAAGTCACAAAACGAAATGATAAGTCAACATTTCTCCATATATTATTGATTATAAACCAGTATAATTAATATCACAAGAACAAACCAGAGCACAAAAATCCACATTACCATCTGTGTAAAAAACAGCATGAAGACAACACAGACACACAAGCAGGGGCTGACAGCAAAGAAGGGAGGCTTGTGCGGGTTAAAAAAAGGAGGAAGACAAATGGAACAACAAAAACGGGAACGCTATGAAAAAATCTCCCGGCAGCTCACAGAACTGGTCGGCGGGAAGAAGAACATCCAGGGTGTCGCCCACTGTGCGACACGACTTCGTATCGTGCTCAAGAACAACGACATGGCGGACTTAAAACAGATGGAGGACGTAGATCTGGTAAAAGGCGTCTTTGTTGCCGGAGACCAGGTACAGATCATCTTCGGCGCAGGTCTTGTCAATGATGTGTACGAGGTATTTGCCGACTACACCGGGATGAAGAATATGAGCTTAAGCGACTTAAAGACCGAGGCGAACCAGAAGATGAACCCGCTCCAGCGTATCATCAAAGCCTTGTCCGATGTGTTTATCGACATCATGCCCGGCATCCTCGCTGCGGCACTTCTCACCGGACTGTCCGGTGTACTCGGAAACCTTGACTTTGTCCACAACAACGCCACACTCTCAGGAATCAATACCCTGATCAATATTTCCTCAGGAGCGATCTTCGGATTCCTGCCGCTGGCAGTGTCCTACAGCGCCTGCAAACGGTTTGGCGGGCGGCCGATCCTCGGTATCGTCATGGGTTGTATCATGCTCTCAAACAGCCTTGCCGACGCTTATGCCGCAGCTCAGGGCACGGTGGAGGTGACCACCATACATATCTTCGGCCTTGGCGTAGATCTGGTCGGCTTTCAGGGCGGTATCATCGTAGCGCTTCTGATGGGTGTCGTGACAGCGAAACTGGACATCTTCTTTGAGAAAAAAGTACCTGAGGTAATCCGCCTTCTCGTTTCACCGCTGCTCACCACGCTGGTCGGCGCGATCCTCTTATTCCTCGTGGTAGGGCCTCTGGGAAGGGCGCTTGCGTCAGGCATCACAAACGGCCTTGTCTGGATCACACAGAACTTCGGCGCTGTCGGTTACGCCCTCTTCTCCGGTGTGCAGCAGCTCATTGTCATCACAGGTCTGCACCATATCTTCGGAGCGATCGAGGCACAGCTTCTTGTAGATACAGGACGTAACTTCTTAAATCCGCTCATGTCTGTGGCCATGACTGCTCAGGGCGGTGCAGTGCTCGGATATCTGATGCTCAACAGGCGCGACGCAAAGACAAGGGAGCTTTGTATCCCCAGCTTCATCTCCGTACTCTTCGGCATCACAGAACCGGCGCTCTTCGGCGTCAACCTGAGATTCCGTTTCCCGCTCATCGCAGGATGCGTAGGCGGCGCTATCGGCGGACTTGTCGTATACTTTACTGATCTTGCTGCACTCGGCTTCGGCACAACAGTCGTTCCGGGCATCGCGCTGGCCGATCCTTCTAACAACGGGTATGTCTCCTACATCATCGCCCATGTGATCGCGCTGGCAGCAGGCTTTATCATGACACTCATCATCGG
>CALWRY010000229.1 GCA_944384065.1 uncultured Enterocloster sp.
GTAAGCGCTTAATTTTCAGGTGTCGCTAGAAAAATATCCGACTACTTTTCTGCAGTCGGAGTACCTTGACAATTCACATATGATTGATTATTCGTCGGAGCTTTCTACCCGGCGCCTGAGTTCTGCTTTGACATCTTCGTTCCATGGTGCCAGCTGATCCAGTTCTTCGTCACTCATACTATCATTAGGCTGTTTCTCTAACAGGTAGGTCAGATAGTGATAGACGTTTACTCCATTTGCCTTCGCCATTTCTACCATGGTATATACAATGGCACTGGCCTGTGCACCGTTCGGAGTATCACAGAACAGCCAGTTTTTACGGCCTACCGTGAATGGGCGGATCGCATTCTCGCTGAGATTATTAGAAAAGCTGCATCTGCCATCTTCCAGATAGGTCATAAGATAGGTCCGGCGGTTCTGGATATAGGTGACTGCCTTATCCATCCGGGATCCCCGGATAGGTTTCTGCAAGTCAAGCCACGACAAAAAGCCCTCAATGACAGGCACTTCTTTCTCAAGGCGTGCTTTTTTGAGAGAATCGAAGGTTGTGCTTTTGGCTTTGATCGTTTCTTCCAAACGGAAGAGACGGTCTATATACAGGATACCCTGCACAGCCGGCTGGCTATAATCCAGGTTTTTGCCTTTCGGGACTGCATCCACCAGGTACCTGCGTATATGTGCCCAGCAGGCTGTACGCTTTGCATCCGGCACTTTGTTGTACCCGCTGTACCCATCGCACATCAGGTAGCCTTTGAATCCCTGAAGGAATTCAACCGCATTGTCTCCGGCACGGGTTTCCGAGTATTTATAAAGGATGATCGGTACTCCTCCATCTTCCCCGCTGCGGAAAAGCCACATGTAGGATTTTGACTGGGCCCGGCGTCCTGGTTCATGCAGTACCTGCAGGGGTGTTTCGTCTGCCATTGCGAATTCCCGCTCCAGCAGTTTCCGGTGGAAGTATTCATACATCGGACGGAAAAATGCATCTGAATTGAGGATGACCCAGTTTGCCATGGTCGCCCTTGTGATGGAC
Source organism: uncultured Enterocloster sp. (assembly GCA_944384065.1). Lineage (GTDB taxonomy): Bacteria > Bacillota > Clostridia > Lachnospirales > Lachnospiraceae > Enterocloster. The sequence goes on from CALWRY010000229.1 coordinate 1,034, forward strand.
GCACCATACTGCTTCCAGTCTTTTTCCTGACGGCAATAAGGCAGGCTGTTGCAGAACTTCTGGTACATCACCCATGCAACTGTTCCTGCCGAAGCCATCCCATAGAGCATATGCGGTTTTCCGTCTTTTCCTTTTTTGATAACAGGAAGATCACGTTTGCTGCATTCCGGGCATTTATAGCTGATGCTGTAGTATTCAATGACTTTCAGCTTTGCCGGTATAAAGACCAGTTCACGGCGCACGAACTCTTCACCGATCTTTTCCAATGGGGCATTACAGACCGGGCAGAACCTTTCCTCTTCCGGGATATCAAGATATTCCTTTTTTACGGGCAGGCCTTTAAAACGTTCTGCATTTGCTGCGCGGGCTTTTCTCTTTTTCCCGGAAAGCTGTGCTGCCATCTCTTCGGCTTCAGCGGCTGCAGGATCCTGTTCCATTTCCGCTTCATTGAAAAGGTTCAGCTGTCCCGGAAGATCAGTGGAGCGTTTTTCGCTGGAAGTGCCAAAAAGTTTTTTGCGGAGAAGTTCCACTTCTTCTTTCAGGTTGTCACGTTCCTGTATAAGGGCTTCTTCCCGTTTGTTTCCGGCATCGACAGTTGCCTGAAGAGTTTTTATTGAATTTTTCAGGTCCATGATCACGTCTTTCAGCTCTCGCAGCTGGATATCTTTGGAACTGTCTGCCACTGTTTTTTCCTCCTGTTTTTGGTATCTTTATTATATCAGAAAACAGACTGGACTGCCAGTACAACGGGAAAACAGTGTGCCCTGAAAATGCCGAAAATACAGAAAAAACGGGTTGTTTTATGTGCAGTTTTACTGCCTTGCACAGGATGTTCTGATCGCTTTTGGCTGCTCAATATCGATGCCTGACATCAGCCAGTCGAATTCCCTCCATGTGAGGTTCCGGACTTCTGACTTATCTCTCGGCCACCGGTAAGACCCCTGGGCTGTCAGCCGTTTATAGATCATAACGATCCCATCCGGTTCTTTTAAGATGGCTTTTATCCTGTCACATTTCCGTCCACAGAAAAGATAGAGTGCATGGTCGATCTCCATGGAAAACTGATCCTGGATGATCGCACATAAGCCATCAATAGATTTACGCATGTCTGTTCTTCCACAGACGATATAAATGGCATCGACATTTGAAATATCCGCTAACATAATGGCTCCTTCAGCGCGTCCATCAGGATCTTCAGGAGCGAAGGATGGACAGTATTATTCATCCGGATCATCAGTCCTCTGGCTTCGATCTCAATCGTATGTGGATTATCAAGGTACATAGAACGGTTATCTTTATCTGAAACCAGTTCTGCCGGAGAAGTTTCCGGTTCTATAGCGATCTGAACCACATCCTGTTTGTGGGATGTAAGATCAAGGGTACTGGCTTTGCCAGCTGGTCCTGGGATCTGACAGGCCTTTTTACGCAGACGTGTGACCGCATTATAAAAACAGCTGGGAGAGATCCCGTGTTCATTACACCATGCGGCATCAGTAAGCCCGCTCTGTCTGCACTGGATCACCAGTTCCATCCATTCATCCAGGGAACGCCCTGGGGCACGTTTACTGCTCATAATGAAACCTCCAAATATAGTAACTGTCCACTTCCTATCTGCGAAGTGGAGTAAAAAACTATTTACTATCAATCATTATGAACTGCAAAATGGCAAATGTATAGTTACCCAAGAATTAAGCGCTTAC